>NZ_CM172805.1:0-362500 GCF_057654715.1 Pseudoxanthomonas sp. G3 | reverse complement strand
GAGGTGAGCCGCCTATTATGGCGGGTTTTTGCAGTCTGTCAACACCTTGTCAAAAGAATTTTTTGCCTTCCTTTGACTGACCCCGGCGGCGAACCGTCAGAAATCAGGGGCTTACACAAAAAGGAAACCCCCAGCCTTTAGGGCTGGGGGTTTGGGTAAAGCCCCTGGCGATGACCTACTCTTGCATGGCTTAAGCCACACTACCATCGGCGCGGCTGCGTTTCACTTCCGTGTTCGGGATGGGAACGGGTGGGACCACAGCGCTAATTTCACCAGGGAGAGGGTTGGAGCGTCGCCATCCAAGGAACGGATTAAGGCGCCAATCTCTCATAGGGTCTTGTGACGTAGCGGGCATTGGATTTTCTCTGACGATATCGTCGAGTCCAAGGCCACTTGAGGTTATATGGTCAAGCCGCACGGATCATTAGTATCAGTTAGCTCAATGGGTTGCCCCACTTACACACCTGACCTATCAACCACCTAGTCTTGATGGTTCCTTTAGGGGGCTTGTGCCCCGGGAAGTCTCATCTTGAGGCGCGCTTCCCGCTTAGATGCTTTCAGCGGTTATCGCTTCCGAACATAGCTACCCGGCAATGCCACTGGCGTGACAACCGGAACACCAGAGGTTCGTCCACTCCGGTCCTCTCGTACTAGGAGCAGCCCCTCTCAAACTTCCAACGCCCATGGCAGATAGGGACCGAACTGTCTCACGACGTTCTGAACCCAGCTCGCGTACCACTTTAAATGGCGAACAGCCATACCCTTGGGACCGACTACAGCCCCAGGATGTGATGAGCCGACATCGAGGTGCCAAACACCGCCGTCGATATGAACTCTTGGGCGGTATCAGCCTGTTATCCCCGGAGTACCTTTTATCCGTTGAGCGATGGCCCTTCCATACAGAACCACCGGATCACTAAGTCCTACTTTCGTACCTGCTTGATCCGTCGATCTCGCAGTCAAGCACGCTTATGCCTTTGCACACAGTGCGCGATGTCCGACCGCGCTGAGCGTACCTTCGAGCTCCTCCGTTACTCTTTGGGAGGAGACCGCCCCAGTCAAACTACCCACCATACATGGTCCCCGATCCGGATTACGGACCTAGGTTAGAACGTCAAGCACATCAGGGTGGTATTTCAAGGTTGGCTCCACCGAAGCTAGCGCCTCGGTTTCATAGCCTCCCACCTATCCTACACAGACGAACTCAACGTTCAATGTAAAGCTATAGTAAAGGTTCACGGGGTCTTTCCGTCTTGCCACGGGAACGCTGCATCTTCACAGCGATTTCAATTTCACTGAGTCTCGGGTGGAGACAGCGCCGCTGTCGTTACGCCATTCGTGCAGGTCGGAACTTACCCGACAAGGAATTTCGCTACCTTAGGACCGTTATAGTTACGGCCGCCGTTTACTGGGGCTTCGATCAAGAGCTTCGCCTTGCGGCTGACCCCATCAATTAACCTTCCAGCACCGGGCAGGCGTCACACCCTATACGTCCACTTTCGTGTTTGCAGAGTGCTGTGTTTTTGATAAACAGTCGCAGCGGCCTGGTTTCTGCGACCCCCCTCAGCTATAGCCCGCATGGGCCACCAAAGGGGGTGCACCTTCTCCCGAAGTTACGGTGCCATGTTGCCTAGTTCCTTCACCCGAGTTCTCTCAAGCGCCTGAGAATTCTCATCCTACCCACCTGTGTCGGTTTACGGTACGGTCTGCGTGAGCTGAAGCTTAGGAGCTTTTCCTGGAAGCGTGGTATCAGTGACTTCGTCCTAAAGGACTCGTCTCGGTGCTCGGTCTTAAAGGATCCCGGATTTGCCAAAGATCCAAACCTACCGCCTTTCCCCCGGACAACCAACGCCGGGTACACCTAACCTTCTCCGTCCCTCCATCGCACTCACGCGAGGTGCAGGAATATTAACCTGCTTCCCATCGACTACGGCTTTCGCCCTCGCCTTAGGGACCGACTAACCCTGCGTCGATTAACGTTGCGCAAGGAAACCTTGGGCTTTCGGCGTGCGGGCTTTTCACCCGCATTATCGTTACTCATGTCAGCATTCGCACTTCCGATACCTCCAGCAGCCTTCTCAAGCCACCTTCGCAGGCTTACGGAACGCTCCTCTACCGCGCATAACAAAGTTATGCACCCCAAGCTTCGGTTTCGTGCTTAGCCCCGTTAAATCTTCCGCGCAGACCGACTCGACCAGTGAGCTATTACGCTTTCTTTAAAGGGTGGCTGCTTCTAAGCCAACCTCCTGGCTGTCTGTGCCTTTCCACATCGTTTTCCACTTAGCACGAAATTTGGGACCTTAGCTGTGGGTCTGGGTTGTTTCCCTTTTCACGACGGACGTTAGCACCCGCCGTGTGTCTCCCGTACATTCTGTCTTGGTATTCGGAGTTTGCCATGGTTTGCTAAGACGCGATGTCCCGCTAGCCATAACAGTGCTCTACCCCCAAGAAGATTCATACGAGGCGCTACCTAAATAGCTTTCGAGGAGAACCAGCTATCTCCGGGTTCGATTAGCTTTTCACTCCTAATCACACCTCATCCCCTACCTTTGCAACGGGAGTGGGTTCGGGCCTCCAGTACCTGTTACGGCACCTTCACCCTGGGCATGACTAGATCACCCGGTTTCGGGTCTACTGCCCGCGACTATGCGCCCTTATCAGACTCGGTTTCCCTTCGCCTCCCCTATACGGTTAAGCTTGCCACGAACAGTAAGTCGCTGACCCATTATACAAAAGGTACGCAGTCACCCTTGCGGGCTCCTACTGCTTGTACGCACACGGTTTCAGGATCTATTTCACTCCCCTCTCCGGGGTTCTTTTCGCCTTTCCCTCACGGTACTGGTTCACTATCGGTCGGTCAGGAGTATTTAGCCTTGGAGGATGGTCCCCCCATGTTCAGACAGGGTTTCTCGTGCCCCGCCTTACTCGTCTTCACTGAAATGGCCTTTTCGAATACCGGGCTATCACCGTCTATGGCCAGTCTTTCCAGACTGTTCTTCTAAAACCAATCCAGCTTAAGGGCTGGTCCCCGTTCGCTCGTCACTACTCAGGGAATCTCGGTTGATTTCTTTTCCTCCGGTTACTTAGATATTTCAGTTCACCGGGTTTGCCTCCAGCAGCTATGTATTCACTGCAGGATACTGCCGAAGCAGTGGGTTTCCCCATTCGGACATTGCGGGATCAATGCTTGTTGCCAGCTCCCCCGCACTTTTCGCAGGCTGCCACGTCCTTCATCGCCTCTGACCGCCAAGGCATCCACCGTGTGCGCTTATTCGCTTGACCATATAACCCCAAGTCGCCTCGGAGTTACATGCCGTGTTAATGGGGTACAAAGCCATTAACGCGAACATACGACTCAATTTTTAGGGACTCGAAGTCCCCGCCTTAGCCTCAACGACACGTCTAGATGAAAATCTAAAACGCTCGCTACGTCACAAGTTGTTAAAGAACACGGAGCCGGCTTCAGCGCCGATCCGTTTCAAAATAATCTTTTAGTGTGCGTTTGCAGGTTTCAAAGTAATGGCCAGCCTGGTTTTGGTGGGTCTGGGAGGACTCGAACCACCGACCTCACCCTTATCAGGGGTGCGCTCTAACCACCTGAGCTACAGACCCAAAAGTCGTCCTCAGTGGTGGAGCCTGTCGGGATCGAACCGACGACCCCCTGCTTGCAAAGCAGGTGCTCTCCCAGCTGAGCTAAGGCCCCGTTGTACGGGCTTACTCTGAAAAATGCAGGTGTCTTGTGTGGGCGCCTGACAAGAAGCGCTTGTCATGCTCAAAAGGAGGTGATCCAGCCGCACCTTCCGATACGGCTACCTTGTTACGACTTCACCCCAGTCATCGGCCACACCGTGGCAAGCGCCCTCCCGAAGGTTAAGCTACCTGCTTCTGGTGCAACAAACTCCCATGGTGTGACGGGCGGTGTGTACAAGGCCCGGGAACGTATTCACCGCAGCAATGCTGATCTGCGATTACTAGCGATTCCGACTTCATGGAGTCGAGTTGCAGACTCCAATCCGGACTGAGATAGGGTTTCTGGGATTGGCTCACCCTCGCGGGTTTGCAGCCCTCTGTCCCTACCATTGTAGTACGTGTGTAGCCCTGGTCGTAAGGGCCATGATGACTTGACGTCATCCCCACCTTCCTCCGGTTTGTCACCGGCGGTCTCCTTAGAGTTCCCACCATTACGTGCTGGCAACTAAGGACAAGGGTTGCGCTCGTTGCGGGACTTAACCCAACATCTCACGACACGAGCTGACGACAGCCATGCAGCACCTGTCTCACGGTTCCCGAAGGCACCAATCCATCTCTGGAAAGTTCCGTGGATGTCAAGACCAGGTAAGGTTCTTCGCGTTGCATCGAATTAAACCACATACTCCACCGCTTGTGCGGGCCCCCGTCAATTCCTTTGAGTTTCAGTCTTGCGACCGTACTCCCCAGGCGGCGAACTTAACGCGTTAGCTTCGATACTGGGTGCCAAGTTGCACCCAACATCCAGTTCGCATCGTTTAGGGCGTGGACTACCAGGGTATCTAATCCTGTTTGCTCCCCACGCTTTCGTGCCTCAGTGTCAGTGTTGGCCCAGGATGCCGCCTTCGCCACGGATGTTCCTTCTGATCTCTACGCATTTCACTGCTACACCAGAAATTCCGCATCCCTCTACCACACTCTAGTGATCCAGTATCCACTGCAATTCCCAGGTTGAGCCCAGGGCTTTCACAACGGACTTAAACCACCACCTACGCACGCTTTACGCCCAGTAATTCCGAGTAACGCTTGCACCCTTCGTATTACCGCGGCTGCTGGCACGAAGTTAGCCGGTGCTTATTCTTTGGGTACCGTCATCCCCACCGGTTATTAACCGATAGGATTTCTTTCCCAACAAAAGGGCTTTACAACCCGAAGGCCTTCTTCACCCACGCGGTATGGCTGGATCAGGCTTGCGCCCATTGTCCAATATTCCCCACTGCTGCCTCCCGTAGGAGTCTGGACCGTGTCTCAGTTCCAGTGTGGCTGATCATCCTCTCAGACCAGCTACCGATCGTCGCCTTGGTGGGCCATTACCCCGCCAACTAGCTAATCGGACATCGGCTCATCTAATCGCGTGAGGCCTTGCGGTCCCCCACTTTCACCCGTAGGTCGTATGCGGTATTAGCGTAAGTTTCCCTACGTTATCCCCCACGAAAAGGTAGATTCCGATGTATTCCTCACCCGTCCGCCACTCGCCACCCAGAGAGCAAGCTCTCCTGTGCTGCCGTTCGACTTGCATGTGTTAGGCCTACCGCCAGCGTTCACTCTGAGCCAGGATCAAACTCTTCACTTAAAACTACTTAGCCCGAAGGCCAATGCTTTGAATGCAGATCGTCTGATCACAAGCCTTACGTATCGCTTGCATTTCTACAATTGACAAGATGCTCATGAATCGAACGTCTGCAAGATGGACAGCTAGTCCTTCCTGCAGGCGCCCACACAAGTCACCTGCGCACACTGTCAAAGAGCTTCGAAGTCGGCCTCAGCGCCTTCCTTCGTATCCCCAACGTTTCCGTCGAGGTGAGCCGCACATTATGGTGAGGCTTTTTCGTTTCGTCAACACCCAATTTCGAGGTTGTTGGCGATTCGTTTCCCTTCGTTCTGACGCCTTGCCGGTCCGGCAAGGCCCCGTGCGTCGGGGGAGGGAAAGTATGACCTGTTCTCCCACCCTTGGGAAGGGGGCTGGAAGAAAAATTTCACAGGATCGCGACACCTCTTCCCGACGCGATCTCGCCGACGGACGCTACCCTCAGCCGGCAACAAGACGGACGCGCGCGAAGTTCCGCTTGCCCACCTGCAGGACGCCTTCGAATCCCGGCGCGAGCACCAGGCCGGCGTCATCCACCACCTCGCCCGCCACCTTCACCGCCCGCTCTTTGAGCTTGCGGCTGGCTTCGGAGTTGCTCGGCGTGATGCCTGCCGCGGTCAGCAGCGCGGCGATGCGAATGCCCTCTGCCGGAACCGCCACATCCTTCAGCTCGAGCAGCGACGTGTCGCCCTGCCCGGTGACCACCGCGTGCCAGCCGGCAATCGCCCGTTCGGCCTCCGCCGCATCATGGAAGCGTGTCGCCAGTTCGCGCGCCAGCCGAAGCTTGATCTCGCGCGGATTCACCTCGCCTGCGGCCACCGCCTGCTTGAACTGCACCGCTTCAACAGCACCGATATCGAAGCTCAGCAGTTCGATCCAGTCCCACATCAGCTCATCGCCGACTTTCATGGTCTTGGTGACGATGTCGATCGCCGGCTCGGCTACGCCGATGTAGTTGCCCAGCGACTTGGACATCTTGTTGACGCCATCGAGGCCCACCAGCAGGGGCATGGTCAGCACGATCTGCGGCTTCTGGCCGTAGTGCTCCTGCAGGCCACGGCCCATCAGCAGGTTGAACTTCTGGTCGGTGCCGCCGAGCTCGACGTCGGCTTCCAGCGCCACCGAGTCGTAGCCCTGCACCAGCGGGTAGAGGAATTCATGGATCGCGATCGACTGCTGGGCGGCGTAGCGCTTGGCGAAGTCGTCGCGCTCGAGCATGCGGGCGACCGTGTGCTGGCCGGCCAAGCGGATCATGTCGGCGGCCGCCATCTTGCCGAACCATTCGGAATTGAAGCGGACTTCCGTGCGTTCGCGGTCCAGGACCTTGAACACCTGCTCCTCGTAGGTGCGGGCATTGGCCAGCACATCCTCGCGCGAGAGGGGCTTGCGGGTGACGTTCTTGCCGGACGGATCGCCGATCATCCCGGTGAAGTCGCCAATCAGGAAAATCACCTGGTGCCCCAGGTCCTGGAACTGCCGCAGCTTGTTCAGCAACACCGTATGGCCCAGATGCAGATCCGGAGCGGTCGGGTCGAAGCCCGCTTTCACGCGCAGCGGCCGGCCCAGCTTCAGGCGGGCCTCCAGGTCTTCGAGCTTGAGGATTTCGTCGGCGCCACGGCCGATCAGGGCGAGAGCTTCAGCAGAGGACACGAGGGAGCAGTTCCAGTCAGGGCGCCCGTGAAGGGCAAGTCAGTGAGGTGAAGTTACCGTTAAAAGAAAGTAAATAGTGATACCAATCAAAAAATCCAATTGACTCAATGGTTTGACGCGAAGTCTTCGCGTGTCTATGGTACGCCGATTGGGGCTTCGCCTTGGCCCCGGGGTTCAACCTTGATGCAAACTCATGGGGGCGGCAACAGCCGCAAGCAACTGTTCCGGGAGCGCCTTGGGGTGCTTCGCGATACCGCGCTCCACCAGCAGGTGAAGCGGCATCTTCCGGAAGGCCGCTGGACGCGCCGCCACTGGATCCACGCCAGCCTCTTCACGACGATCGGCGTGATGATGGCCACCATCGTGCCGGGCTTCTCAAGCGCAATCCAAGCGCCGGTGTCCCAGCCGCGCAATACGCTTCTGCTCGAATTGCCGGAACTGTCGGCGGCACGCCAGGCCGGCACGGCCGGCGACAGCTGGCAGGTGGTGCGAGTGAAGCCGGGGCAGACCCTGGGTGCGATCTTCGAAGAGCTGGGCATCCCGGCCGCCACCCTGCACCGCATCCTGGACAACGCCGATGCCAAGAAAGCGCTGACGCGCCTGAAGCCGGGCACCGAGATCGCTTTCGACCTGCCGGTGACCGGCGGACTGCGCACGCTGCGCTACGACCGCGACCCCAGCCATCGGGTGGAACTGATCGTCGGCGCGGACAAGATCACCGAACGCGTCATCGCCCGCGAGACCACCACGCGCACCGTGGTGCTGAGCGGCGAAGTGGGTCGTTCACTCAACCGCTCCGCGCGTAAGGCGGGACTGACATCGGCGAACATCAACTCGTTGACCGACGAGATCTTCAAGTACGACATCGATTTCAACTCCGATCTCGGACCGGACGACCGTTTCAGCGTGGTGGTTGAGCAGACCTGGCGCGAAGGCGAACTGATCAGCACCGGACCCGTGCAGGCTGCGACCTTCACCGTCGACGGCAAGCTGCATTCGGGCTTCCGTTTCACCCGCCCGGGCGGCAAGCCCGAGTACTTCACGGCCGCGGGCCGGCCGCTGAAGAAGAACTTCATCCGCATGCCGATCGCGTACGCGCGCATGAGTTCGAAGTTCGGCGCGCGCCGCCATCCGGTGCTCGGCACGATGCGCATGCACAAGGGCGTGGACTACGCCGCCTCGACGGGCACGCCCATCATGGCTGCCGGCGATGGCCGCGTGCAGTTCGCCGGCTGGCAGGGCGGCTACGGACGCACCGTCATTCTCGACCATGGCAAGGGCCACACCACGCTGTACGCGCACATGTCGCGCCTGGGCAAGGTCAAGCCGGGGCAACGCGTGGCGCAGGGCACGGTGATCGGCTACGTGGGTACGACCGGCCTGTCGACCGGGCCGCACCTGCACTACGAATTCCGCATCAACGGCGTGCACCGCAATCCATTGTCGGTGACGATGCCACCGCCGGAACCGCTGTCCGGCGCGCAGCTGGCGGCGTTCCGCACGTATACATCGAACGCGCTGGCACGCATCCGCACCGTCGAAGACATCATCTACGCCGATGTCGGTCCAGCGGAGGAGACGTCCAAGCCCGCGACGACCGTGGCCGCCGCCAAGCCGGCGGCCGGCAAGAAGAACGGCAAGGGCTGATCCGCGCACACATGGCGGCGAGCGGAAAAAGGCGGGACACTGTCCCGCCTTTTTTGTTGCCCGAAGACTTCGCATGACCACGCACGCCGCCACCGAGCTTTATCTCGGGCTGATTTCCGGCACCAGCGCCGATGGCATCGATGCCGCGCTGGTCCGGTTCGAGGATGCCGCGTCAGGGCTGCGGTGCGAACTTGTCCATGGCCGCACGTTCCCCTGGGATCCGGCATTGCGTGCGCAACTGGTCGCACTGGGCCAAGGCGCCGATACCGTCTCGCTGGATGCGCTGGGTTCGCTCGATGGCCGTACTGCGCGCGCCTTCGCCGACGCGGCGACGGCTTTGCTGGAAGACGCCGGCGTGCCGCGCGGTCGCGTGCGTGCGCTCGGCTCGCATGGCCAGACGATCCGCCACCGTCCGCAGGCCGATCCGCCCTTCACTTGGCAACTCGGCGACGGCAACGTGATCGCCGAACGCAGCGGCATCGATACCGTGGCCGACTTCCGTCGCCGCGACGTGGCGGCGGGCGGGCATGGCGCACCGCTGATGCCGGCCTTCCACGCGGCCCTGCTCGGTTCGCCGCACGAGGATCGTGCGGTCCTCAACCTGGGCGGCATCGGCAATTTCACCTTGCTGCCGGTCGCGGAGGACGTGCGCGGCTTCGATACGGGCCCGGCGAATGCGCTGATGGATGCTTGGTGCGAGCGTCACACCGGCCGACCCTACGACGCGGGTGGCGCGCTGGCGGCCAGTGGCCACGTGGATGCAGCACTGCTCGCACGCTTGCTGGCGGAACCCTGGTTCGCGCTACCACCGCCGAAGAGCACCGGCCGCGAGCAGTTCCACCTGGATTGGCTGCAGGCCCAGTTGGACGATGGGGTGCCCTCGCCGGCCGACGTGCAGGCCACGCTGCTGGAGTTGACCGCGCGCACCGTGGCTGATGCCCTGCAGATGACCCAGCCGGAGACGCGGCGCGTGCTGGTCTGCGGCGGCGGCGTGCATAACGCCGCACTGATGGCGCGATTGGCGGCCCACCTGCCGCAGGCCGTGGTGGAATCCACGGCCGCGCATGGCCTGGACCCGGATTATGTGGAAGCGATGGGCTTCGCTTGGCTGGCGCGCGAAACGCTCGCCGGGCGGCCCGGGAACCTGCCCGCGGTCACCGGCGCGGCGGGTCGTCGCATACTGGGTACGGTGTTCCCGGCCTAAAAGCCCTTGCCGGGCGGCACATCTTTCAAAGCGCTGATGGCTTCCGCCAGCGCGTTGACCTCGCGGTCGTCGAAGCCGCCACGCACTTCCGCTTCGCAGACGAACAGACCCTGTTCCAGCAGGTTGAAGATGGTGTCGTGGATCGGCCAGCCGCGCGCCTGCGATACGCGCCGGATGCGCTCGGCCAGGATCGGATCCACGTCCTTCAGCACGATGTCGGTCATTGCCCCGTCCCCTGCATGCCCCATGGCCTGACTGTAACGCAGACGCTCAGTCCTGCGCCGTGCCCGCCGGAGGCACGGCGCCGCTGGCCGGCTCGTGGTCGCCGCCGAAGCGGATGCGCGACACCAGCCAGAAGAACAGCAGCGCGGCGGGAACCGACGCGAGCGCCGTGAGCCAGAAGTACGGCGCATAGCCGGTCTGCTCCACGATGCTCCCGGAAACCGCGCTCAGCAGCTTGCCCGGCAACATCACCAGTGAGGAGAAGAGCGCATACTGGGTCGCGGTGAAGCGCTGATTCACAAGCGCGGACAGGAAGGCGACCAACGTCGTGCCCTGGAAACCTTGGGCCAGATTCTCGCCGGAAATGACCAGCGTCAGCTTCCACACATCGCCATCGGCACCGATCAGCCACACGTACAGCAGGTTGCTGATCGCGCCGAGTATCACGCCCACGAACAGCGGCCACTTCACGCCCCAGCGCGCGATCGCGATGCCCGCCAGGAAGACCCCGGCCAGGCCCACCCAGATCCCGTAGAACTTGGTGACGGCTGCGATCTCGGTCTTGGTGAAGCCCTCGCCCAGATAGAACGGGGCCATGATGCCGCCACCCAGCGACTGGTCGGAGACCTTCGCCAGCAAGATGAAGGCAAGTAGCGCCGCGGCCAGCGGTGCGCCGAAACGGCGGAAGAAATCCAGGAACGGTTCCACCACCCCTTCCTGCAAGCCTTCGGCCCACGTGGTCATCTTCACCCGGACCACGCCGGGCTCGGAGGCCAGCAGTACCGCCACCACGGGGATCAGCATGAAGAGCGCCATCACACGGTAGACCTGCGGCCACGGCACATGGTCGGCCAGCACCAGCGCCAGCATGCCGGTGATGATCAGCGCAATGCGATACCCCAGCGAATAGGTCGCCAGCAGCGCGCCCTGCGACTCCTGCGGGGCGATCTCGATGCGGTACGCGTCCACCGCGATATCCAGCGTGGCGCCGGCGAACGCCGTCATCAGTGTCACCCAGATGAAAGGGGCCAACTGGCCGGGCGTCAACAGCGCCATCATCAGCAGGCCGGCGATGACCACGACCAGCGCCAGCAGCAGCCAGCCACGCCGCTGCCCGAGTCTTCCCAGCAGCGGCAGTCGCCACCGGTCCACTAGCGGCGCCCACAGGAACTTCAGCGTATAGCTGAGGCCCGCACTGGCGATCAGGGTGATGTTCTTCAGCTCCAGGCCATTTTCGGTCAGCCAGTACGCCAGCGTGCCCGCGACCAGCAGGAACGGCATGCCCGAGGCGAAGCCGAAGAAGAACATCGTCCACGCCGAGGGCTGCGCGAACGCACGCCAGACGGAGGGTTTGCCGGGCCGTTCGGCGGCGGACGTCGTCATCAGGCGTAGTCCACCGTGAAAGGCGCGTGGTCGGAGAAGCGCTGCTCGCGGTAGATCGAACAGGCTTTCAGGCGATCGCGCAGCGAGGGCGTGACGAACTGGTAATCGATGCGCCACCCCACGTTGTTGGCGCGTGCGGCGCCGCGGTTGCTCCACCAGGTGTAGTCCTGGCCTTCCGGATGCAGCGCGCGGTAGGCGTCGACCCAGCCACCGTCGTCGACGCACACCCCGTTCAACCAGTCGCGTTCGGGCGGCAGGCAGCCGGAATTCTTCTGGTTGCTGGTCCAGTTCTTGATGTCCAGGCGGCTGCGCACGATGTTCCAGTCGCCGCAGAGCACGTAGTGCCGTCCGCTGCGGCGCCACTCGTCCAGCACGGGCGCCAGCCAGTCCATGACCTTGAACTTGAAGCCCTGGCGCTCGTCGCCCGAAGATCCCGAAGGGATGTAGAACGAGACCACGCTCAGGTCGCCGAAGCGCGCTTCGATGTACCGCCCTTCTTCATCGAAATCGGGCCAGCCCAACGCCGTGCGGATCTCGTCCGGCTCGCGCTTGGCGTAGATCGCCACGCCGCTGTAGCCCTTCTTCGTGGTGGCGTCGCGGAACCACGCCTTGTAGCCGTCAGGCAGGAATTCCGGCCCGGCCAACTGATGCTCCTGGGCCTTGGTCTCCTGCACGCACAGGACGTCGGCCTGCTGCGTGGTGAACCAGTCGAAGAAACCCTTGGTGGCCGCCGAGCGCAGGCCGTTGGCGTTGAAGCTTATGATGCGCATGGGGAGCTGGGATTGGAGATTCGGGATGACGGGATTGGCAAAAGCATAGCTTGTCCGGACGCATGCTTTTCGGCGCATGCGGTACGCTTTGCGAATCCCGACTCCCGAATCTCCACTCCCGGCGTTTCCCCATGTCCGACCACCGCGCCCGTTTCCTCCAGCTCGCACTGCACGCGCAGGCCCTGCGCTTCGGGCAGTTCACCCTGAAATCCGGCCGGCAGAGCCCCTATTTCTTCAATGCGGGCCGCTTCGACAGCGGCGCGCGCCTGGCCGGATTGGCTTCCTGCTATGCCGATGCGGTCGAGGACGCAGGCCTGGAGTTCGACCTGCTGTTCGGTCCTGCCTACAAGGGCATCCCGCTGGCGACCGCGTTGGCGTGCGAGTTCGCCCGCCGTGGCCGCGACCTGCCGGTGGCGTTCAACCGCAAGGAGGCGAAGGATCACGGCGAGGGCGGCCTGCTGATCGGTGCCCCGCTGGAGGACCGGCGCGTGCTGATCGTCGACGACGTGATCACCGCCGGCACCGCGATCCGCGAAGCGTTGGGCCTGATCCGTGCGGGCGGCGGACAGCCGGCCGGCATCGTGGTCGCGCTGGATCGTCAGGAAATGTTGGGCGATCCCGCCGCCGGCACTCCTCGCCGCTCGGCGGCGCAGTCGGTCGCCGAGGAAACCGGCGTGCCCGTGGTGGCGGTCGCCAGCCTGCATGACCTGCTTGCTTTTGCGGGTGAAAGCGCCGACCTTGTCCACCATCGCGACGACCTGCTGGCCTACCGGGCCCGCTACGGCAGCGCGACCCAGGACTGACGCAGCAGGGGGCTGCCATGATCGTCCGTACATCCTTGGTGGTTGCCAGCATGCTGCTCGTGGCGTCGCCCGTTGCCGTTGGCCAAGGCAAAGGCAAGCAAGGCGGGGCGCCCGTCAACAAGAAGCTGTTCTGCTGGGAAGAAAAAGGCCAGCGCGTATGCAGCGATGCGCTGCCCGCCGATGCCGTCAACGCGGCGCGCGAAGAGATCAGCGCGACCAGCGGCCTGCGGACCGGCGGCGTTGGGCGCGCCATGACGGACGAGGAGCGCGCGCAGGCCGCCATCGAATTCCAGCAGCGCCAGATGGATGCGGCCGCGGCCGAGACCCGCCGGCGCACCGATGCCGCGATGCTGCTTTCGTACCGCGACGAAAGCGACCTGCGACGCGTGTTCAACGAACGCATCGCCATCGTCGACAACAACGTGCGGACGGCACGCTACAACACGGTGAGCCTGCGCGAAGGGCTGGTCAGCCTGCTGCAGACCGCCGGCAACCAGGAACTGGCCGGCAGGCCCGTGGCGGCCGAGCTTGCCGCGAACATCCGCCAGCGCCATGCGGAACTGGTGCGTACGCGTCGGCTGCAGCAGAGCTTCGAAACCCAGCGCGCGGCGCTGGACGTCGAGATCACCGACACCCTGCAGCGCTACCGCGCGATGAAGGGCCTCGGCCCGGCGGCCGCAGAAGAAGCGGCGGAACAGGCCCCGGCGCCCGCGCCCAACTGAAGCCGAGAACGACGACGCCGGGACAAGCCCGGCGTCGTCGTTTAAAGCCCTACCGCACGCGTCAGAACGTCATCGTCAGTTCGGGCGCCAGCGCCTGCAGGCGTGTGCGGAAATCGGTCTTGATCCGCTCCAGCGCCTCCTTGTTGTCCGCTTCGAACCGCAGCACCAGGATCGGCGTGGTGTTGGACGCACGTACCAGGCCCCAGCCGTCGTCCCAGTCGGCGCGCAGGCCATCGATGGTGGACAGGCGCGCGCCCTCGAACTCCGCACCCTCGACGAAGCGCGCGACGATCTCGTGCGGCGTGCCGTCGACCACATCCACCTTGATCTCCGGCGTCGACACGCCGTCGGGCAACGTGGCGAGCACGTCGGACGGGGTCTCGGACCGGTTCGCCAGGATCTCGAGCAGGCGCGCCGCCGAATACAGGCCGTCGTCGAACCCATACCAGCGCTCCTGGAAGAAGAAGTGGCCGCTCATCTCGCCTGCCAGTTCCGCGCCGCTCTCGCGCATCTTGGCCTTGATCAGCGAATGCCCGGTCTTCCACATCATCGGCGTGCCGCCGTGGCGCAGCACCCAGCCTTGCAGCTTTCCGGTGCACTTCACGTCGTAGATGATCAGGGCGCCCGGGTTGCGCTCCAGCACGTCGGCCGCGAACAGCATCAGCAGCCGATCCGGGAAGATCACGGCCCCTTCCTTCGTCACCACGCCGAGGCGGTCGCCATCGCCGTCGAAGGCCAGGCCGATGTCGGCGTCGAACCGCTTCACAGTCTGGATCAGGTCCTCCAGGTTGTGCGGCTCGCTGGGGTCGGGGTGATGGTTCGGGAACGTGCCGTCGACCTCGCAGTAGAGCGGGATCACCTCGGCGCCGATCGCTTCCAGCAACTGTGGCGCGATGTCGCCCGCCACGCCGTTACCAGCGTCCACGACCACCTTCAGCGGGCGCTCCAGCTGCACGTCGTCGGCGATGCGCTGGATGTAGTCGGCCGAGATGTCGCGCTGCTGCAGGTCGCCCGGCACGTTGGCGATGTACAGCCGGTTGTCGCGGATGCGTTCGTAGAGGTCGGTGATCGCGTCGCCTGACAGGGTCTGCCCGCCCACCACGATCTTGAAGCCGTTGTAGTCCGGCGGGTTGTGGCTGCCGGTCAGGGCCACGCAACTGCCCGCCCGCAGGTGGTAGGCGCCGAAGTAGGCCACCGGCGTCGGCGCCAGCCCGATATCGATGACGTTGCGGCCGGCCTTGCGCAGACCACTGATAAGACCACCGACCAGGTCGGGCCCGGACAGCCGGCCATCGCGGCCGACCACGATGTCGGCCAGGTCCTCGTCGCGCATCACTGAGCCGATCGCCAGGCCGATCAACTCGGCCACTTCGATGCTCAGCGTCTTGCCGACGATGCCGCGGATGTCATAGGCGCGGAAGATACCGGGATCGACGTCCACCGCGGCGCGGGTGGATCGTGCACCCTCTTCGCGCTCGCCCGGCTCGCGCGCGGCCGCGGGCATCGGCGGGGGTTCGCGCAGGAGGGCCTCACCGAGCGTGGGCTCATCGCCTTCCGGGCCTTCCGTCTTCTTCCTGCCCAAGGCCGGCAGGCGGATGCCGCCGCGGGCCACCAGCAGCGCCACGATCGCAAGGACGGCGAGCAGGCCTGCGACGACCATGGCCGGAATCGCCCCAAGCCCGAGGGGGCCGGGCTCGCTATCGGGCACGGCCGTCGCCACGCGCAGTCCGGTCTTGCCGACGACGTGGGCCATGCGTTCCGCGCCACCCTGCAAACGGTTGTTGCCGCGCTCGCGCACGCTGAAACTGCCTTGGCGCAACGCCAGGTATCCGCCCTGAGGCGCCCTCACGGCATCGAAGCCCGCTGCCAGTTGCGACAACGGCAAGCGGACATACACCACACCTTGCGGCACGGCCGCCGCCAGGCCGAATACGGTCGCCTTGCCGTCCCTCAACACGCGGGCCGCCACTTGGTCGCTCTGCATCGCGGCTTCCAACAGGGCCAGCTTGCTGTAGCCGAAGGCCGACGCATCGTCGTAGGCGGCCTCCAGATTTGCATCGAGGATCTCGACCGTCTCGACACCGGTCCATCCTTCACGCAGCGCGGCCGTCGCTTTGGCCGTGTCGCCTGCGGCGAGGGCAGTCTTCACCGGCTCGGACGCCAGGCGTTGGGACAGTTCTTTGCTGTGCATGTCGTGGGCGCGCTGGACGGCCGACACGGCAGCATCGCGCGCGCGTTCCATGTCGCCCAGCAGCCGTGCCTCACGCCATTGGCGCAAGCCGCTCCAGCCCAGCAGGCCGGCCAACAGGATCAGCAGCAGGGCCAGCATCGGCAGCGCGCGCTGCAGGTCGCCCACGGGCATGCGCGCACGGCGCTCGTTCGTCGCGTTCATCGGCTCGTCCCCTGTCATCGCACGCCGGTGTGGCCGAAACCACCCGTCCCCCGCGCGCTGTCGGCGAAAGTATCCACCACCTGCAGTTCCACGCGCACCACGGGCAGCACCATGACCTGGGCGATGCGGTCGCCGGGCTGGATCGTGAAGGCCTCATGGCCCCGGTTCCATACGCTGATCAGCAACGGCCCCTGGTAATCGGCATCGATCAGGCCGGTGCCGTTGCCCAGCACGATGCCGTGGCGATGGCCCAGGCCGGAGCGCGGCAGCACCACGGCGCAGAGGTGAGGGTCGCCCAGGTGCAGGGCGATACCGCTGGGCACGAGGGCCGCGTCGCCCGGCTCCAGCACCAGCGGCGCGTCCAGCGCCGCGCGCAGGTCCATGCCGGCACTGGCTTCGGTCGCGTAGGCCGGCAGCGGCCATGCGTCGCCGAAGCGCGGGTCCAGCAGCTTCACTTCCACCGCGCGGGATGCGCTCATGCGTTCAGTCGCTCCACGATCAAATCGATCAGTTCGTCGGCCAGGCGGGTTTTGGGGGCGGTGGCGAAGCTGCGCTCGCCATCCTTCCAGTACGCCGTCATGGCGTTCTGGTCGCTCTCGAAGCCGCCGTCGGTGATGCCCACCCGGTTGGCCACGATCATGTCCAGCCGCTTGGCTTCCAGCTTCTTGCGCGCGTACTCGGCCACGTTGTTGGTTTCCGCGGCGAAGCCGACCACCAGCTTCAGCGACTGGGTCTGCGCGGCCACCTTGGCGAGGATGTCGGGTGTGCGCACCAGGTCCAGCGCCAGCGATTCGCTGGATTTCTTGATCTTGTTGGCGGCGGGCTCCCGCGGCGTATAGTCGGCCACGGCCGCGGCGCCGATATAGATGTCAGCGGGCAGGGCGGCGAACACGGCGTCGTGCATCTGTGCGGCCGAGCGGACGTCGAAGCGGGTGACGCCCGCCGGCGTCGGCAGGTGCACGGGACCGGCCACCAACGTGACGCGCGCACCGCGACGGGCCGCGCTGGCGGCGACCGCAAAGCCCATCTTGCCGCTGCTGCGATTGCCCAGGTAGCGCACCGGATCCAGGTCTTCGTAGGTCGGACCCGCGCTGACCACGACGCTCAAGCCTGCGAGATCCTGAGGGCCGGTATTCACGGGGCCCGCCACATCAGCAAGCGCAGCGACGATCTCCTCCGCCTCGGCCAAACGGCCGGGGCCGGATTCGCCCTCGGCCAGCGGACCATCGTTCGGCCCCACCACGTGCACACCGCGCCCGCGCAGCGTGGCCAGATTCGCCTGGGTGGCGGGGTGCTGCCACATCCGGTGGTTCATCGCCGGGGCCAGGGTCAGCGGAGCGGTGGTCGCGAGGCAGAGGGTCGTGACCAGGTCATCGGCCATGCCATGCGCCAGGCGGGCCATCAGGTCGGCAGTGGCGGGGGCGATGATCACCCGATCGGCCCAGCGCGCCAGTTCGATATGACCCATCGCCTGCTCGGCGGCGCTGTCCCACAGCGTGGTGCGGGTCGGGTGGCCCGACAGGGCCTGGAAACTCAACGGCGTGACGAACTGCTGGGCCCCCGACGTCATCGCGACTTGCACGTCGGCGCCGGCATCGCGCAGGCGGCGCACCAGTTCCAGCGCCTTGTAGGCCGCGATGCCGCCTCCCACGCACAGCAGCAGGCGTTGTCCCGCCAGCCCCGATGTCTTTTCCGCTCCGCTCACGTCGGCCCATTCCTACGTCGATTCAGGCGATTAGCTTAACCGAACACCCCGTGATGCCCGATGCATGCCCTGGGCCTCGCGCGAGATGCTGGACCCATGCAGATCCGCGACTGGCCCGCCGATGAACGTCCCCGCGAAAAGCTCCTGAGCCGGGGCGCCGCCGCCCTGAGCGACGCCGAGCTGCTCGCGCTCTTCCTCGGCTCAGGCCTGCGCGGTCGCGATGCGGTGGCGACAGCCCGCGAACTGCTTGCCGCCCACGGCCCCCTGCGCGCCCTGCTCGAGCGCTCGCCGGCGGAGCTACTCGCGCTGCCCGCGGTGGGCCCTGCGCGGGCCTGCGCACTGGCCGCCGCGCTCGAATTGGCCAACCGCCTGCTGATGGCCACGCTGGAGCGCGGCGAATCCATTGGGGACCCCGCCGCGGCCGGGCGTTATTTCGCCCAGCGCCTGCGCGGACGACACCATGAGGTGTTCGCCGCGCTCTTCCTCGACACCCGCCACCGCGTGCTGGCCTTCGAGGAACTGTTCCAGGGCTCCGTGGACAGCGCGGAAGTCCACCCGCGCGAAGTCGCCCGCCGTGCACTCGCCATGAATGCCTCGGCCCTGATCGTCGGACACAACCATCCCTCCGGCTGCAGCGAGCCCTCGGCCGCCGACCGGGCGGTGACCGCACGCCTCAAGCAAGCCCTGGCCCTGGTGGACGTACGCCTGCTGGACCATTTCATCGTGGGGGACGGGCCGCCCCAATCGATGGCGGCGCGCGGCTGGGTATGAGGCAGCTTGACCCGGCGAAGGGCCTAGCTGAACCTGCCGCAACCCACGCCTGCACCGGGAAAACCTAGAATAGGCGGTTCCCACGCAACACGACGGTTCTCCGTGAAAGCTTCCCTCCGCGCCTTGATCGCCCAGGGCATCGACGCCCTGCGCTCCGCCGGCACCCTGCCGGCCGACGCCGCCACGCCCGATTTTGTGGTCGAGCGTCCCAAGACCCGCGACCACGGCGACTTCGCCACCAACGCCGCGATGCTGCTGGCCAAGGCGGCACGCAGCAATCCGCGCGCGATCGCCACCGCGCTCGTCGAGGCCCTGCCGGCCAGTGACGATGTCGCCAAGGTCGAGATCGCCGGCCCGGGCTTCATCAACTTCCACCTGACCCCCGGCGCCTACCAGCACGAAGTGGCCACGGCGCTGGCACAAGGCGCCGCCTACGGCCGCAACGAGCGCGGCCAGGGCCGCACGGTGGGCGTGGAATACGTCTCGGCCAACCCGACCGGCCCGCTGCACGTCGGCCACGGCCGCGCCGGCGCCATCGGCGACTGCATCGCCCGCGTGCTGGCCGCCAACGGCTGGAATGCGAAGCGCGAGTTCTATTACAACGATGCCGGCGTGCAGATCGACAACCTGGCCAAATCCACGCAGGCACGTGCGCTCGGCCTCACGCCCGACAGCGAAGGCTGGCCCGAAGACGGCTATCGCGGCGACTACATCGCCGACGTGGCCCAGGCCTATCTTGCGGGCGACTCGGTCGAGGTCGAAGGCCACGTCGTCACCGGCGAGAAGGACCCGGACAACCTCGACGCCATCCGTCGCTTCGCCGTGGCCTACCTGCGCCGCGAGCAGAACCTCGACCTGGCCGCGTTCGGCGTGTCGTTCGACCGCTATTTCCTGGAGAGCTCGCTGTACGCCGACCAGAAGGTGGAGGAGACCGTGCGCAAGCTGGTCGCGTCCGGCCACACGTACGAAGAAGGCGGCGCGCTGTGGCTGAAGTCGACCGACTTCGGCGACGACAAGGACCGCGTGATGCGCAAGTCCGACGGCACCTATACCTACTTCGTGCCGGACGTGGCCTACCACCTGAGCAAGTGGCAACGCGGCTATGAGCGCGCGATCACCGAACTGGGTGCCGACCACCACGGCTCGCTGGCCCGCGTGAAAGCCGGCCTGCAGGCGCTGGGCGAAGGCATCCCGCAGGGCTATCCGGAGTACGTGCTGCACCAGATGGTCACCGTGATGCGCGGTGGCGAGGAAGTGAAGCTGTCCAAGCGCGCCGGCAGCTACTTCACCCTGCGCGACCTGATCGAGGAAACCAGCGCCGATGCCACGCGCTGGTTCCTGATCGCGCGCAAGCCCGATTCTCAGCTGACGTTCGACATCGACCTGGCCCGCCAGCAGAGCAACGACAACCCGGTGTTCTACGTGCAGTACGCGCATGCCCGCGTGTGCAGCCTGCTACGCCAGGCCGGCGAGAAGGGCTACGCCTACGACCAGGCCAATGGCCTGGCGAACCTGGCGCGACTGGACGACGAGACCTCGCAGTTGCTGATGGTGGAGTTGTCGCGTTACCCGGAAGTGGTCGAAGCCGCCGGCGACTCGCTGGAGCCGCACGTCGTGGCGCAATACCTGCGCGAGTTGGCCTATGCTTTCCACACGTGGTACGCCGGCACGCCGGTGCTGGTGGATGATGCCGCGGCGCGCGATGCGCGTCTGGTCCTGGCTCTGGCGGTGCGCCAGGCGCTGGCCAACGGACTGGACCTGTTGGGCGTGAGCGCGCCCGAAAAGATGTAAGCGGAGAAGCAGTACATGGCAGCAAGACGCGGCAAGAACCAAGCCACGCGCAATTCCGGTCACGCCACGCCCGCCTGGGTGTGGCTGGTCCTGGGCCTGTTGATCGGCCTGGCGGTGTATTTCATCGTGCCCGGCCTGGGCAAGAAGGACGGCGACGGCTTTTTCCGGCCGCAGCCCAATCCCGACGCGCAGCCCGCGCCGATCGACAGCGCGGACGTGGACGCCGTGGTGCCCGATGCGCCCGTCGCCGACACCGCGACGACGCCTGCCTCAGGCGATGCCGGCAAGGAAACGCAGTACGACTTCTACACGCTGCTGCCAGGCAAGGAAGTGCCGATGTCGGACGCCGAACTCGCCGCCAGCGCGCGCGAGGAGGAAGCCCGCAAGGCGCGCGCCGCCCTGAACGGCCAGTCGCCGGCCACCGTGCCGGCACCGGCCAGAAACGACGCCACCCAGCCCGCGCCGATCGACGAAACGCCGGCGCCCCGCGCGACGGCCGAGGCCCCGCGCGCCGCCGATGCCGCGCGGGCACCCAAGCCCGCCACGACCGTGGCGAGCGCAGACACCGATGCCCGCTACATCCTGCAGGCCGGTGCGTTCGGCGCGTCGGGCGATGCCGAGGCGACGAAGGCGAAGATCGCCATGCTCGGCCTGAGCGCCCGCGTGGAGTCGGCGCAGATCAACGGCAAGACCGTGTACCGCGTGCGCATGGGCCCGTACGGCACCGCGAGCGAACTGGCCGAAGCCAAGCAGAAGCTCGCCAGCGGTGGCCTGCCGGCGATGGCGGTGAAGGCGCAGTGAGCCGCCTTCGCCCCTGGCAGCGCATGGCGCTCGCCACGGTGACAGTGCTGGTGGCGCTGCTGACCGCGTCCTGGATCATCGCGGGGTGGCTGCCCCCGGCCTGGCAACAGGTCGTGCCCACGCCGCTGGGCTACCTCGCCCCGATCAGTTATCTGGTCACCGCCGCCTGCATGACGCTCGGCGGGGCCATCGCCGGGCGGCGCTTCCTGGTGGTCGCGCTCGGCCTGACGTTCGCGCTGTGGATCGCCACGTTCGTGCTGTTGGCGAACATCGCGTTGGCGACGGCCGATGGCGGGCACCCGCTCTTCGCCGTCTTCCGCACGAATGTCGCCAGCGCCGTGTTGTCGCTGGCCGCGGCCGCGCTGGGTACTCATCTGGGTACCCGCTGGCAGGCGCGTCGCGCGGCTGCCTGATCCGCTTTCTCTCCCCCTCCCAGCAGGATCGACCATGACCCGCACTGCCCTCATCACCGGCGCCACGTCAGGCTTCGGTGCCGCTGCCGTCCGTCGCTTCGTGGCCGCTGGCTGGCGCGTCATCGCCACCGGACGACGCGCCGACCGCCTGCAGGCGCTGGTCGACGAACTCGGCGCGACGCACGTCCATGCCGCCGTGTTCGACGTGCGCGACGAAGCGGCGTTGGAGGCGGCACTCGACGCGCTGCCGGACGCGTTCCGCGGCATCGATCTGCTGGTCAACAACGCAGGGCTGGCCCTGGGCACGGCGCCCGCGCAGCAGGCGTCGCTGGACGATTGGCGCACGATGATCGAAACCAACGTGCTGGCGCTGGTCACCGTCACCCGCCGACTACTGCCGCTGCTGGTCGAGCGCAAGGGCGCGGTCATCAACATCGGCTCGATCGCCGGCAGCTATCCGTATCCGGGCGGCAACACGTACGGCGGCACCAAAGCCTTCGTCCGCCAGTTCTCACTGGGCTTGCGCAGCGACCTGCACGGCACCGGCGTGCGCGTGACCGACATCGAGCCCGGCATGGCCGAAACCGAATTCACCCTGGTGCGCACCCACGGCGACCAGGCCGCGTCCGACAAGCTATATGCCGGCGCGCAGCCGATGACGGCCGAGGACATCGCCGAGCAGATCTTCTACGTCGCCACGCTGCCGCCGCACCTCAACATCAACCGGCTGGAGATCATGCCGGTGACGCAGTCGTTCGCGGGCTTCCAGGTCGCGCGCGCGTAAAACGGCATCCGCCCCACGCGTCAGCGTTGCGTTGCCGCGCGGGGCGGCGGCGGCGGCGGGGGGAAGGCGTCGGTCATGAAGCGGCGGTGCATGTCAGGCAACTCGGCTGGCAATGGCGCCCCATCTGACAAGTGTCGGCGTATGGAACGCAGCAATTGGCCCTCTCGCCGCTCCGGCGGAGCACTCTCGACGTATTCGTACTTCAGGTCGATAACCGAGCGGCCTTGCGCCAGCAAATCCAGCTCCGAACCCGACTCGCGCGTAGCAGCCAGAAAATAGTGGCCTGTGTCGAGACGAATAGCATCACAGCCTCCGGTACTGAAACGAACGCTGCGAAAGTCCCTCGCATCGCCCTTCAGCGACGATACGACACGGATACGTCCATGGATCCATTCCATGTGCGCCGAGGAGCCCAATTGCGTTCTTCTGACCTCAGTCGCCTCTAGCCGGAAGATGAAGACGGTACGGGCATCACTGACCTGCTGCCGAAACGACTTCCAGACGGGGTCCTGACATGCCCATACCGGCGTGGACGTCAGGAAAAAAAACAGTGCAAGCAGGCAAAACGTTCCGCGCATCGCCCCCCCTGATGGTCTCAGCCCAACGGCTCGTCAGACAGATAGGTGTAGCCGGTCATGCCCGCCTCAAGCGCATCCGCCAGCAGGTTCGATTCGTCGAGAGGGAGACCCGCTTCCTCGACGCGCTGGCGATACACCGCGCGCAGGTCGTCCAGCTTGTAGCCCACGTAATCGAGCATCACATCTGTGGTGTCGCCGCGGCGCTGTTGCGTGAGCAGGTAGCCGGTGCCGGCATCGGCGCTGACTTCCACCGCGTCGGTATCGCCGAACAGGTTGTGGATGTCGCCGAGGATCTCCTGGTAGGCACCGACCAGGAAAATGCCCAGGCGATAGCTCTCGCCAGGCTTCATCGCATGCAGCGGCAGCGAGGAATCCAGCCCCTCGTTCTCCACGTAGGTGTCGATCATGCCGTCCGAGTCGCAGGTCATGTCGGCGATCACGCCGCGACGCTGCGGCGCCTCGTCCAGGCGCTCGATCGGCACGATCGGGAATACCTGGTCGATCGCCCACACGTCCGGGATGGACTCGAACACGCTGAAGTTGACGAAGTACTTGTCGACCAGGCGCTCGTTCAGTTCGTCCAGCAGGTCGCGGTGGCTGCGCTCGTCGCTGCTCAGGCGGCCGCGCACCGCATGCGCGATGGCATAGAACAGGTCGTCGATGCGCGCGCGGTGGACCAGATCGATCTGGCCCAGCGCGTACAACGACAGGCCTTCGCTGTGGTGGTGCTGCGCTTCGTGGAAGAGCTCCACGGCCGGGCGCGTATCCAGCTCGCCGTGGATCTCGCGCAGGTGGCGGATCACCGCCGGCTCGTCGTCGTGCGCCGGCGGCACGCGCCCTTCCGGCGCCTGCTCGACTTCGGACACGTTGACCACCAGCACGGCATGGTGCGCGGTCATGGCGCGGCCGCACTCGGTGACGATGCGCGGCGGCACCAGGCCGTTCTGCTCGCAGGCTTCGGCCAGCGGCTGCACGATGTTGCTGGCGTACTGGCCGATGCCGTAGTTGATCGAGCAGTAGCTGCGCGAACGCGTGCCTTCGTAATCGATGCCCAGGCCGCCGCCGACGTCGACGTGGCTGATGATCGCGCCCAGCTTCGACAGCTCGACGAAATAGCGGGTCGCCTCGCGCATGCCGTTGGCGATGTCGCGCACGTTGCTGATCTGCGAGCCCATGTGGAAGTGCAGCAGGTTCAGCGTGTCCTGCAGGCCGGCCTCGCGCAGCTGCTTCCACAGGTCCAGCACCTGGCGCGGTGACAGGCCGAACTTGGCTTTGTCACCGCCGCTGTTCTGCCACTTGCCCGCGCCCAGCGTGGCCAGCCGCATGCGCACGCCCAGGCCGGGCTTCACAGCCAGCTTGCGGGACTCTTCGATGACCAGCGCCAGCTCCGACGGCTTCTCGATAACGATGAAGGTCTGCAAGCCCAGCTTGCGGCCGATCAGCGCCAGGCGGATGTACTCGCGATCCTTGTATCCGTTGCAGACGATCAGCCCGCCCGGGCGCGACAGCGCCAGCACGGCCATCAGCTCAGGCTTGCTGCCGGCCTCGAGGCCAAAGCCCTCGCCGGCGTGCGAAGCCAGCGTGCCGGCGACGCCGCGGTGCTGGTTGACCTTGATCGGGTAGACCGCGGTGTAACCGCCCGGGTAGTCCCACTCGGCCTGCGCCTGCGCGAACGCGGCCTGCAGCTTGCCGAGGCGGTCGCCCAGGATGTCCGGGAAGCGCACCAGCAGCGGCAGCTTGGCGCCCTGCGCCCGGGCGGCGTCGACGACTTCCGGCAGCGGCACGCGCGGCCCCTGCGCGCCCTTGGGTGAGACGACGATGCGGCCGGCGGCGTCCACGTCGAAATACCCTTCCGCCCAGTGCGGAATGGAGTAGGTCGTGCGGGCGCGGTCGGTAGACCAGGACATGGCGGTTTCCAGGGGGATGCGAACGGAGGCGCATTCTACAGGCTGCGGTCACACGGGTCCGTTACAATGCGCGCCCGCGCTCAAGCCCCTCTCCCGCCGGGAGAGGGGTTGGGGTGAGGGTTCGGCGAAGTCCAGATCACGCGGGCATCGCTGCACTCGCCACACCCTCATCCGGCGCTGCGCGCCACCTTCTCCCGAGGGGAGAAGGGAACAGACTCCATCCTTCATCCGCAGGACCGCCACATGACCGCCAACGACACCTGGTTCATCGAACACTTCGACCACACCGGCTCGGCCATCGGCTTCCGCACCACCGGCAAGCTGGACGAGGTGCAGTCGCCGTTCCAGAAGATCGAGATCTACGACAGCACCGATTGGGGCAAGTTGATGGTGATCGACGGCGCGATGATGCTGACCACGCGCGACAACTTCTTCTACCACGAGATGATCAGCCATCCGGTGTTGTTCACCCACGCCGCGCCGAAGCGCGTGGTGATCATCGGCGGTGGCGACTGCGGCACCCTGCGCGAGGTGCTGAAGCACCCGGGCGTGGAGAAGGCCACGCAGTGCGACATCGACGAACAGGTCACGCGCATGGCGGAGAAGTATTTCCCCGAGCTGTGCGAGTCCAACAACGACCCGCGCGCCGAACTCCTGTTCGACGACGGTGTGGCGTACATGGCCAACTGCGAGCCCGGAAGCGTCGACGTGGTCATCGTCGACTCGACCGATCCGGTCGGCCCGGCGGAAGGCCTGTTCAACAAGGCGTTTTTCGAGAGTTGCTATCGCGCGCTGAAGCCGGACGGCCTGCTGGTGCAGCAGTCCGAATCGCCGCTGGCACTCCTGGACCTGATCAAGGACATGCGCGCCGAGATGGGCAAGGCGGGCTTCCAGTCGTTCAAGACGCTGCCGTTCCCGCAGCCGTGCTACCCCACCGGCTGGTGGAGCGTGACGCTTGCCAGCAAGCACGCCGGTTTTGACTTCGCCTTCCGCCAGGCCGACGCCGCCGCCAAGCCGTTCGACACGCTGTATTACACCGCGCACCTGCATACGGGCGTGCTGGTGGCACCGCCGTTCGTGGCGAAGGCGCTGGGTGAGTAAGCGACCTGCCGCCAGAGAAGAAGAAAGCCCCGCGATGCGGGGCTTTTCTTTGGCCTCTACAGCTTCAGTCCGCAGTGAACGTTAGCCAGCGAGGCACTTGATAGTGGCGCGCCTGCGCCACCAGGTAGGCAGCCGTGATCAGGCCGAACAGTGTGCCCGCGCTCAGCGATGTGGCGACCACCGCAGCGAAAGGCTTGCCCTGCCACGACCAGAGCGCCAACCACATGATCAAGCCCCAGAAGGTGGCAAAGAACCCGCCCATCACGAAGGCATTCACGGCGAACCCATTCATGTGGGGTGGCGGCACCCGGACGCCCGCCTTCCACAACAACCGGAACATCGGCGGCGCATAAGTGCCGCGTCGGATGCCGGACTCCCCGAGCCAGACCAGTGCTTTTGCCAGGCGGCCGTCGAACTCGCGGAGCTGCGTCATCTCGGGGACTCCGTTTTCACAGCGCATCCGCATCCAGTTCGCCCGTCCGTATCCGCACAACCCGCTCCAGGTCGTAGACGAACACCTTGCCGTCGCCGATCTTGCCGGTGCCGGCGGCCTTCACGATGGCTTCGACCACCTGCTCCGCCTGGTCATCGGTGACGGCAACTTCCAGCTTCACCTTGGGCAGGAAATCCACGACGTACTCGGCGCCGCGATAGAGCTCGGTATGGCCCTTCTGTCGCCCGAAGCCCTTCACTTCGGTGACCGTGATGCCGGCGATCCCAGCGTCGGCCAGTGCTTCGCGCACATCGTCCAGCTTGAACGGCTTGATGATGGCCATGACCATTTTCATGCAGCTTCCTCCCGTCGGCGCTGCCTGCAGGATAACGCGACGCGCGCCCGCGCGGTTGCGGCACGGGGGCGTCTCGCGGTTCAATGGGGCCTCGCCGCTCGGATATTTCCGACAATGCCGCGCAGCGAACGCCGATGGCCTGCCGCCTGCGGTGCTCGCAAGCTCGGTGTACTGCCGGAGACCGCCATGATCGACCTCAACCACATCGACGACCTCGCCCGCCGCCTCAGCCAGCTCGTGCCGCCCGGACTGCGCGAGTCGCAGGAAGAGCTGCAGCAGACCTTCAAGTCGGCCCTGCAGGCCGGCCTTGCCAAGCTGGATTTGGTGACGCGCGAGGAGTTCGACGTACAGCAGGCCGTGCTGCTGCGTACCCGCGAGAAGTTGGAAACCCTGGAACGCACCGTCGCCACGCTGGAAGCCCAGCTAGCCGACAAGCCCGCCCAGTCCTGAGCCCCGCCGCCATGAGTTTGGCCCTGGTGCATAGCCGGGCACGGGCGGGTGTGTCCGCGCCTCCGGTACGGGTGGAAGTGCACCTGTCCGGTGGCCTGCCGTCCACCCAGATCGTCGGCCTGCCAGAAGCGGCCGTGCGCGAGGCGCGCGATCGCGTGCGCGCCGCCATCCTCTGCGCGCAGTTCGAGTTTCCGGCCCGCCGCATCACCGTCAATCTTGCGCCAGCCGACCTGCCCAAGGACGGCGGCCGGTTCGACCTGCCCATCGCACTGGGCATCCTGGCCGCCAGCGGACAGATCCGGCGCGAAGCCTTGGCCGAGTACGAATTTCTGGGCGAGCTAAGCCTCACCGGCGAGTTGCGCGCGGTGGATGGCGTTTTGCCGGCTGCGTTGGCCGTCGCCGCCAGCGGTCGCACCCTGGTCGTGCCCGATCCCAGTGGTGCCGAAGCCGCGCTCGCCCACCAAGGCAAGGCGCTCACCGCGCGCACGTTGCTGGAAGTCTGCGCCCTGCTCGAAGGCCGCAAGACCCTGCCCGCCGCCGTGGCGCCACCGGCCCTGCCGCCGACCATTCCCGACATGGCGGACGTGCGCGGCCAGGTCCATGCACGGCGTGCACTGGAGGTCGCCGCCGCCGGTGGGCACCACCTGCTGCTCATCGGCTCACCCGGGTGCGGCAAGACCTTGCTGGCATCGCGTCTGCCCGGCCTGCTGCCGGAGGCGACCGATACGGAAGCGATGGAGAGCGCCGCGATCGCATCGGTCAGCGGGCGCGGACTGGATCCTGCGCGCTGGCGACAACGCCCCTACCGTTCTCCGCATCACACGGCAAGCGCGGTGGCGTTGGTCGGTGGTGGTGCCCAGCCGCGCCCCGGTGAGATTTCGCTGGCCCACCACGGCGTGCTCTTCCTCGACGAACTGCCTGAGTGGAGCCGGGCTGCGCTGGAAGTGCTGCGCGAACCGCTGGAGTCCGGCACCGTCACGGTCTCCCGCGCCGCGCGCACGGCGGAATTTCCGGCGCGCTTCCAACTCGTGGCTGCCATGAACCCTTGCCCGTGCGGCTGGGCCGGGGACGCCAGCGGCCGTTGCCGCTGCGGCCCGGATCTGGTCCGTCGCTATCGCAGCCGCGTCTCGGGGCCGCTGCTGGATCGCATCGACCTGCATGTGCACGTGCCTCGCCTGCCGCCCGAGGACCTGCGGCCGGATGCGCCCGACGGCGAGCGCACGGCGGACGTGCAGGCACGCGTCGTCGCGGCACGCCTGCGCCAGCACGCGCGGTGCGGCAAACCGAATGCGCGGATGGGTCAGTCCGAGACGATGGCCCACTGCCGTCTTTCTGCGCGCGACCAGGCGTTGCTGGAGCGCGCCGTCGAGCGCCTGCAGCTGTCCGCACGCAGCCTGCACCGCATCCTGCGCGTGGCACGCACGATCGCCGACCTGGCCGGCGATGAGGCGATCGCCACGCCACACCTGACCGAAGCCCTGGGCTATCGGGGACTGGATCGCGGCAGCGCAGCATGACCTCCGGCCACGGCGACGGAAGGTGGGGTGTGGTCTACTCGGGTCACACATCTGGCCGGCAGACGTCCCGTCTGCCGCCCCTTCCTTGCCACCCTGGAGTCCGCCCATGCGCCACACCGCATTCCGCCTCACGCTGCTGGCCTCGACCGTCGCGGTCGCCCTCGCCGCGCAGGCTGCGCCATCCGCCGCCGATCGCATCGCCGGTACCGAGCTGATCGCGCGCGACGCGCTGTTCGGCAATCCCGAACGCGCCAACGTGCAGATCAGCCCCGACGGCAAGTACCTCAGCTGGGTCGCCGCCGTCGACGGCGTGCTCAACGTGTGGGTCGCTCCCGCGAACGATCCTGCGCAGGCCAAGGCCGTCACCCAGGATAAGGCGCGCGGGATCCGCAGCTATTTCTGGTCGTACAACCCCGACACGCTGCTGTACCTCCGCGACAGCGGCGGCGATGAGGACTTCCATCTGTATGCCGTGGACCTGAAGACGGGCCAGACGAAGGACCTGACGCCCTTCCCGAAGACCACCGCCCAGGTCGCCGGCCTGAGCCCCAAGCATCCCGGCACGATCCTGGTCGGCATGAACGACCGCGACGCGCAGTGGCACGACCTCTACAAGGTCGACCTCTCCACCGGCGCGCGCACGCTGTTGGAGAAGAACGACGCCAAGATCGCCGGCTACATCGCCGACGCCGACTACACCCTCAAGTACGCGCAGCGCTCGCGCCCCGATGGCGGTGCCGACGTGCTGAAGCGCGGCGCCAACGGGGCGTGGGAGAAGTTCGACGACATCCCGTTCGAGGACGTGCTGACCACCAGCCCCGGCGGCCTGACGCTCGACGGCAAGACGCTGTATTTCACCGACTCGCGCGGCCGCAACACGGCGGCGCTATTCGCCGTGGACGTGGCCAGCGGCAAGCGCTCGCTGGTGCTGGAAGACGCACGCGCCGACGTCGGCGGTACCCTCGCGGATCCGGCGACCGGCAAGGTGCAGGCGGTGTCGGTCGATTAGCTGCGCGACGAGTGGAAGATCGTGGATCCGTCGATCCGCGGCGACCTGGAGAAGCTGGAGGCGATCGGACCGGGCGATGTGTCGGTGAACACGCGCACGCTGGACGACAAGACTTGGATCGTCGCCTACTCCGCGGCCGAGGCACCGCTGGTCTATTACCGCTACGACCGCCCGGCCGGCACGTTGACCAAGCTGTTCTCCGCGCGTCCGAAGCTGGAAGGCAAGCCGCTGGTCCCGCAGTGGCCGGTGGAGATCGCCTCGCGCGACAACAAGACGCTGGTCAGCTACCTCACCCTGCCGCGCAGCGCCGATGCGAACAACGACGGCAAGGCCGACGCGCCGGTGCCGCTGGTGCTGCTGGTGCACGGCGGGCCGTGGGCGCGCGATTCCTACGGCTACGGCGGCTACAACCAGTGGCTGGCCAACCGCGGCTACGCAGTGCTGTCGGTCAACTTCCGCGGCTCCACCGGTTTCGGCAAGGACTTCACCAACGCCGGCAACGGCGAGTGGGCCGGCAAGATGCACGACGACCTGATCGATGCCGTGCAGTGGGCAGTCAAACAGGGCGTCACCACGCAGGACCAGGTGGCGATCATGGGCGGCAGCTACGGCGGCTACGCCACGCTGGCCGGCCTGACGTTCACGCCGGACGCGTTTGCCTGCGGCGTGGACATCGTTGGCCCGTCCAACCTCAACACCTTGCTGAGCACCGTGCCGCCGTACTGGGCCAGCTTCTTCGAACAGCTGGCCAAGCGCATGGGCGACCCGCGTACCGACGCCGGCAAGAAGTGGCTGACCGAACGCTCGCCGCTGACCCGCGCCGACCAAATCAAGAAGCCGCTGCTGATCGGCCAGGGCGCCAACGATCCGCGCGTGAAGCAGGACGAGAGCGACCAAATCGTCAAGGCGATGACGGCGAAGAACATCCCCGTCACCTACGTGCTGTTCCCCGACGAGGGTCATGGCTTCGCGCGGCCAGAGAACAACAAGGCGTTCAACGCGGTGACCGAGGGCTTCCTCGCCCAGTGCCTGGGCGGTCGCGCAGAGCCGATCGGCAAGGACTTCACCGGGTCGAGCATCAGCGTGCCGACGGGCGCCAACGGCGTGCCGGGCCTGGCCGAGGCGCTGAAGGGTCATACGCAGGAAGTAAAGAAGTAAGCGCGCGCTCATTGCCTGCACCACTGAAAAGAAGAAACGCCGGCTTTCGCCGGCGTTTCTGTTGGTGCATCCCTTCAAGCAGCGATCAGGCCGCCTTTTCCTTTTCGTAGAACTGCTCTTCCTCGGTCGAACCCTTCAGCGCGGTGACACTGGAGCTGCCGCCCTGGATGACCGTGGTGACGTCGTCGAAGTAGCCCGCACCCACTTCCTGCTGGTGGGACACGAAGGTGTAGCCCTTCTCGCGTGCAGCGAACTCGGCTTCCTGCACCTGCTCGACGTAGTGCTTCATGCCTTCACCGCGCGCGTAGTCGTGGGCGAACTTGAAGGTGTTGAACCAGTTGATGTGGATGCCGGCCAGGGTGATGAACTGGTACTTGTAGCCCAGCGCCGACAGCTCGTCCTGGAAGCGGGCGATCTGTGCATCGTCCAGGTTCTTCTTCCAGTTGAAGCTGGGCGAGCAGTTGTAGGACAGCAGCTTGCCCGGGTGCTTGGCATGCACCGCCTGCGCGAACTCGCGGGCGAAGCCGATGTCCGGCGTGCCGGTCTCGCACCACACCAGATCGGCGTACGGCGCGTAGGCGACGCCGCGGCTGATCGCCTGTTCCAGACCGTTCCTGACCCGGTAGAAGCCTTCGCTGGTGCGCTGGCCGGTGACGAACGGCTGGTCGTTGGCGTCGAAGTCCGAGGTCAGCAGGTTCGCGGCTTCGGCGTCGGTGCGTGCCAGCACGATGGTCGGCACGCCCAGCACGTCGGCGGCCAGGCGCGCGGCCTGCAACTTCTGCACGGCTTCCTGCGTGGGCACCAGCACCTTGCCACCCATGTGGCCGCACTTCTTCACCGCGGCCAACTGGTCTTCGAAGTGCACGCCCGCGGCACCGGCGACGATCATGTTCTTCATCAGCTCGTAGGCGTTCAGCACGCCGCCGAAGCCGGCCTCGCCATCGGCGACGATCGGCAGGAAGAAGTCGATCGCGTCCGCTTCGTTCGCCTTGCCATCGCAGATGTTCTTCCATTGGATCTCGTCGGCGCGCTGGAAGGTGTTGTTGATGCGGCGGACCATCGTCGGCACCGAGTCGTACGCGTACAGCGACTGGTCCGGATACATCGTCTCGGACGTGTTGCCGTCGGCGGCGACCTGCCAGCCGGACAGGTAGACGGCTTCCAGGCCAGCCTTGGCCTGCTGCATCGCCTGGCCGGCGCTGATCGCGCCGAACGCGTTGACGTAACCCTTCTTCGCTTCGCCGTTGACGAGCTTCCACAGCTTCTCGGCGCCGCGGCGGGCCAGGGTGTATTCCGGCTGCAGGCTGCCGCGCAGGCGGACGACGTCCGCGGCGGCGTAGTCGCGCTTCACGCCGGTCCAGCGCGGATTGCTGTCCCAGTCTTTCTGGATGGCGTCGATCTGCTGTTGCTTGGTGCTCATGGCGATACTCCGTGATGGGGGTACTTCAGTTCGATGCGAATGCGTGGGCGGACGTGACGGGGCGGGCTCTACGAATCCCGAATCCCCATTCCCGAATCCCGGCCTTCAATCGATGCGGTCGTAGGCGGGCAAGGTCAGGAAATCGACCAGTTCGTCGGCGCGGCTCAGGTGGTCGAGCAGGGCGATGGCTTCGGAAATGCGTTCACCGCCAGGCAGCCGCGCGTGATCGCCCAGCTTCGCCGGCAGCGCGGCCAGCGTGCGCTGCAGCAGCGCGTAGTCGATCTGGGTGCCGTCGCACAGGTGCACGTCGGCGGTGTGCAGCCACTGCCAGATCTGCGTGCGCGAAATCTCGGCGGTGGCGGCGTCTTCCATCAGCCAATGGATCGGCACGCAACCATTGCCATCCAGCCATGCGGCCAGGTAGCGCACGCAGACTTCCACGTTGCCTTCGAAGCCGGCGCGCGTGATGGTGCCGGTGGACGGACGGATCAGGTCATCGCGCGTCACCGCCACGTCCTCGCGTTGCACGCTGCGCTGGTTGGGCTGCGGCATGTGCTCGTCGAAGATCGTCTTCGCCACCGGGATCAGCGCCGGATGCGCGACCCACGTGCCGTCATGGCCGGCGGTGACTTCGCGCAGCTTGTCGGCGCGCACGCGGGCCAGTGCCTGTTCGTTGGCGGCCTCGTCGTTGCTGATCGGGATCTGCGCCGCCATGCCGCCCATCGCATGCGCGCCGCGGCGGTGGCAGGTCTGGATCAGCAGTTCCGAGTAGGCCTTCAGGAACGGCTGCGTCATCGTCACCTGGCCGCGCTCCGGCAGCACCTTGTCGGCGTGGCGGCGGAAGGTCTTCAGGTAGGAAAAAATGTAGTCCCAGCGGCCGCAGTTCAGACCGACGATGCGGTCGCGCAGCGCGTGCAGGATCTCGTGCATCTCGAACACGGCCGGCAGCGTCTCGATCAGCACGGTCACCTTCATCTGCCCGTGCGGCAGGCCCAGCGCGGCCTCCATGTGCGACAGCGCGGTCTCCCACAGTGCGGCCTCTTCCATGTTCTGCAGCTTGGGCAGGTAGAAGTACGGGCCGCGGTCGCGGGCCTGCAGCGCGCGGGCGTTGTGCCAGGCGAACACGGCCACGTCGAACAGCCCGCCGGCGATCGGCGCGCCGTCGATCAGCACGTGCTTCTCGTCCAGGTGCCAGCCGCGCGGGCGGACCAGCAGCACGGCCTGCTCGTTCTGCGGCTTCAGCGCGTAGTGCTTGCCGGCGTCGGAGGTGAAGGTCAAGTCGCCCTGCACGGCACCGATCAGCGCGCGCTGGCCGGTCAGCAGGTTCTGCCAGGTCGGCGAGGTGGAATCCTCGAAGTCGGCCATGAACACCTTCGCGCCCGAGTTCAGCGCGTTGATGACCATCTTCGGGTCGACCGGGCCGGTGATCTCGACGCGGCGGTCCTGCAGGGCGGCCGGCACCGGGGCGACGGCCCAGTCGCCCTCGCGGATCGCGCGGGTGTCGGCGCGGAAGTCGGGCAGTCCGCCGGCATCGAAGAAGGCCTGGCGTTCGCGACGCGCCGCCAGCCGGGCCTGGCGCTCCGGTTCGATCGCACGATGCAGCGAGACGAGCAGCGCCAAAACGCCCGGCGTCAGCAGGGCATCCTGGCCCGCCAGGTTGGCGGTCAGGGCGATGCCGGGGGTAGGACGGTCGGCGCGCGCATCCCGCGGCGGCAGGGCGAAAGCAGTGGCGGACATGGGGTCTCCTGGCGTCTTGCTGGAACCGCACAGTGCTCCCCCATCGAATTATTTGACAAAACAGTTTTGTCAATGCATTAAATAAGTTTAGCTTATATTTGAGTAGAACGTGGGCTCTAAAGAAGCGCCAACTCCTCGATTTCCTTACAAATCCGACCGGCTGAAGCCCCTCCGGGCCTTCTGCCAGACGGTGCGTTTGGGGTCGGTGTCGCGGGCCGCGGAGGCGCTTTTCGTCAGCCAGCCGGCCATCACCCTGCAGCTGCAGGCCCTGGAACGGGAGCTGGGGGTGACCCTCTTCGAGCGCAGCGGCCGCCGCTTGGCGCCCAGCCGCGAGGGCCAGCTGCTGTTCGAACTGGCCCAGCCGCTGGTGGCGGGCCTGGACGGGCTGGAGGCGACCTTCCGCGAGAAGGTCAGCGGGCTGGAAGCCGGCGAACTGAACGTGGCCGCCAACAGTTCCACCATCCTCTACCTGCTGCCGAAGATCGTGGAGCACTTCCGCCAGGAACATCCGGAGGTCCGGCTCACCCTGCACAACGCCGCGACCGCGGACGGTACCGACCTGCTGCGCTCGGACGCCGTGGACCTGGCGGTGGGCTCCGTGCTCGACGTGCCGGCCGACCTCAGCTACGCGCCGGTCTACCGCTTCGAGCCGATGCTGATCACCCCGCCGGACCATCCGCTGGCGAAGAAGCGCGACCTGCGGCTGGAAGACCTCTCGCCTTACGGCCTGATCCTGCCGCCGAAACGGCTGATCACCTACCGCCTGGTCGATCTGGTGTTCCAGCAGGCCCGCGTGCCGTACACCGTCGCGCTGGAGGTGGGTGGTTGGGAAGTGATCAAGCAGTACGTCAGCATGGGCATGGGCATCTCGATCATCGCGTCGATCTGCCTGACCGACGCCGACCGCGACCGGCTCGCCGCGCGCTCGCTGGCGCAATGGTTTCCGTCGCGCAGCTATGGCGTGGTGGTGCGCAAGGGCAAGTTCCTGTCGCCGCAGGCGCGCGCCTTCATCGAACTGATCCAGCCCCACCTGTTCGAGCGCCGCGATTACGATGAGAGCGGGCATTCCGAACGCTGAGACTTGCCAGACCATCATGAGCGCCGCCGAACACCACCACCGCATCGACTACATCGAGTTCAACGTCACCTCCATCGCCGGGTCGAAAGCCTTCTATGGCGATGCGTTCGGCTGGACCTTCCAGGACTATGGCCCGGACTACTGCGAATTCCGCGATGGTCGCTTGACCGGCGGTTTCGCCCACGGCACGCCACAACCCGGCGGCGCGCTGGTCGTGCTGTATTCGACGGCGCTGGAAGACAGCCTGGCGAAGGTCGAAGCCGCAGGGGGACGCATCATCCAACCGATCTTCGCCTTCCCTGGCGGCCGCCGTTTCCAGTTCACCGATCCCGACGGCTACGAATTGGCCGTGTGGTCGGCGAGCTGATTCAGCGCGCTTCGTAGCGCGTCAGCAGCGCGCGGTGGCCGGCCCGCCACTGCGCGAGTTCGGCCGGCGAGCGGCCGTACACGCTGTCGATGAAGGCGAGCGAGAGGGACTCGGTCGCCTGCTTGACCTGCTCGCTGACATCGCGCGAGTCGAAGTAGCGATGGTCGGTGAACACGTTGTGGGTGCCATGCCGATAGACCGCCAACACCTTGGCCGGGCCGCCGATGGCGTCGAATACCTTGAGCCGATCCTCCACGCCCGAGCCGAAGCCAGGGATGCGGATGATGTCGTCGGCGGTGGTGACGTGCAGCGTGGGGATGCGGATGCCGGACAGGATCGGCCGGAAGTCCTCGTCGCCGTAGAACGGCGGCGCAGAGATCACGATCGCCGCGCTGATGCGCGGATCGCGCAGCTGGATCGCGTGGCCGTGGCGCACCACGCGCGCGCCGGCCGACATCAGCGTGGTATTGGCGCCGTAGGAATGCCCGGCCGCGACGATGCGCGCGCGGTCGATGTGCGCGCCCCATTCGCCCGCCAGCACCCGATCCAGCGCGAAGCGCTGGTCGTGCACGCGCTCGAGGGCTTCGGCGTCGCCTGCCGCATGCTGGAAGCGCGACACCAGGCCGAAGGGATTGCCTTCCCACAGCGTGCGGTCGCTGCCCACATGCTGCACGTGGAGACTGGCGATGCCGTGCTTCGCCCAGTAGCGCCCGAGGTAGGTGTAACCGTCGCGTGCGCTGCCAATGCCGTGCGAGAACACCACCAACGGCACCTTCCCGGTGCGCGCCGACGCCGGCCAGAACAGTTTCACCGGCACCGCGCGCCCACGCGCCCGATCCACCCAGTCCAGATCCTGCACGCGGTAGTCCGCCGGCGCCTCGGCGACGGCATCGCCGCGCAGACGCACGTGCGACCAGGCCACCAGCATCGGCGCCAGCAACAGCAGGGACAACAGGATCGCCACGGGCGGGCGGCGGAAGACAGCGGCAACGTTCATCGGCGATATATCCGGGACGGGGAAACCGCACGCGCCACGGGCGCCTGCGTATAACGGTTCGGTTTCGCCGCGCAGGCGCGGCGTCTACTTCTTCTTCGGGCGTCCGGCCTTGACCGGCGCCAGCGCATCCAGTGCCCTGGCAAGGGCCTGCGGCGACAGCCCGGCCAGCGCGTGCAATCCCGCGCGCAGCAGTTCGCTTTTCTTCGCGGGACGCTGGGCCTGCAGCGCGCGCGCCTTCATCACCTCCACCAGCGCGAAATCGTCGGCCGGCATGGTGAAGCTGTCGCGGACCAGCTTCGCGGGTTTGCCGGCGGGCGCCATCGGTTCTGCCTCGCGGGACTTGCGCTGCTTTGCCATGTCGCCCCCAGAAATCGTATAAATCATTTATACCGTTTACGGGGGCCTGCGCCAAGCGCGCACGCTCCGACAAACGGCCGTCCGTTCAGCGATGTCGCCACGGTGCACGCGCCGGTACGCCGTAGACTCTCGATTCCTCTCCCCGGAGCGTGTCATGCCCGGAGCCTCCCCATCCCGCACCGGCAAGCGCGTCGCCGCACTCGCCGCCGACGAGATCCAGGTCCTGGCCGGGGCGCTCGGCGAGGCGCCGGCGATGCCGGCCGGCATCCACGAGGCCCGCAAGAGCATCCGCCGCCTCCGCTCGCTGCTCGCCCTCGTGCGCGCCCCGCTCGGCAAGGCCGAGGTACGGGCGATCGACGACGAACTGCAGGGGCTGGCGAAGGGCTTGTCGGCCCTGCGCGACGGGCAGGTGGTGCTGGAGACGGCGCAGGCATGCGCGCGTCATGCAGGCGACGCCGGCGAGACGGCGAGTTGGGAAACGCTGACGCCCCTGCTTGCCGACCAGCAGGCGCATCGGGTGGCGGCGGCGCTCGCCGACGATCCGGGCTTCGTGCGGCGGCAGGCCCAGGCGCACCGCCTGGCCGAGCAACTGAGGGCGTTGCCGTGGCATCGCCTCCATGCCAATGACCTGCGCCAGGGCGTTGACCGTTCGCTGCGCCGTCAGCAACGCGTCCAGGAGGTTGCGCTGGCAAGCGGCGACCTCGACACGCTCCACGACCTGCGGCGCAAGTCGCGGCGCCTGCGCATGCAGCTGAACGCGATGAAGCGGCTGCGCGTGGCCACGCGCGGCGCAACGCCCGCATCGCGCGACATCGCCACGCTGGTCGACCGACTCGGGGCTCTCCAGGACCTCGCGCTCTTGGAGCGAGCGCTGGGCACGCTGGAACCCGCGTCGCGCGGCCCTGCGCGAGCGGTGAGCACGCGGAGGCGCATGGCCCGCCCCTCGCCGATCCAGCCGCTCGCGTAAGCACGTTTACGCAAGCCCGCCACCGCGCTCGCCCGAGTCAAGTTGACGCAGGCAGGGCCGATAGTGACCCATACGGTCCATCCGACTTTCGTCCGGTGAAGGACCGGCTTCCCGGCAGGGCCCGGAAGTCCGTGCTTTCGACCGATCGGCGGATTGGCACGATGCCTGCATCCTTCCCGGGATCGGCATCGCCCTGGATGGCCGCCCCCTTCAACGCAGGAACGCTGCTGGTGGAAGCCACTGCCACGCCCCCCGGGCACGCCCATACGGCGGCACCGGGGACGACCGACCGCCGCCTCGGCCTGCCGCCGATGGCCTGGGCGGCGGCCGTGCTGTTGGCGGGGCTGCTGTGCACGGCATTCGTCGCGCATCGCGAATGGGACGACCTGCAGGACCGCGCCGAAGAACATCGCAGCGCGCTCGCCGATGCCGGGCTGGCCCGCCTGCGCGTGCCGCTGGAGCAGGCCGCGTCGATGCTGCGCGCGATGCAGACGGTGTTCCTCTCGAACGACCAGATGGACCAGGCGCGCTTCAGCCAATACCACACCAGCCTGCGCAGTCCGCTGCAACCGGGGTCGTACACGTCGATCGCGTTCGCCCGCCGCGAACCGGCCGGACAGCCGTTGGCTGACCATGTGTCCTACCGCTACGTCTACGTCGCGCCGTACGAACCGAACACCGCGCTGATCGGCTTCGACATGGTCACCCAGAAGGCGAACCTCACCGCCCTGCTTCAGGCGCGCGACACCGATACGGTCGTGGTCTCGGCGCCCTTCGCGCTGCGCCAGACCACGCCAGCCGGACACAACCCGTTGGGCGTGACGCTGCGCCTGCCGGTGTACTCGCACGGCCCCACGCCAACCACGCCCAACCAGCGCCGCGCGCGCGAACTTGGCGCGCTGGCCATCGGCATCCGCCTGCAACCAATGGTGGAGGGCGCGCTCGCCGGCCCGGTGCTGGACGGTTTCCGGGTGCGCATCAGCGATGCCACCGCGGATGCGCAACCGTTCTACGACTCGGGCACCGCTGCGGAACCGGGACGGCCCACGCAGGTGCGCCGCCTCGATTTCGGGGGCCGCCAGTGGCGGGTGGAACTGCTGCCGCGTCCACAGCCGCTGGATCTGGGACGCCTGCAGGCGATCCTCGTCGGCGGCGGCGTCATCAGCCTGCTGCTGTCCGCGCTGGTGTGGTCGCTGACCACCACCCGGCGCCGCGCCGTCGCCCTCGGTGCGCAGATGAGCGCGCGTTACCGCGAGAGCGAACTGCGTTTCCGCACGCTCAACGAACTGCTGCCCGCCCTGGTGCTGCTGGCCGATGCGCGCGACGGCCGCATCGTCTACGCCAATCAGGCCGCCCGCCTGCGCCTGGGCGACCCCACGGGGTTGCCGCTGTCAGCGCTGTTCTCCGACCCGCAGTTGCAGCACCGCGCACGCGACGCCGATGCCATCGGCAACGATTGGGGCAACCTGGAGGCGGTGCTGCTGAGTCCAGGCGGCGACGCGTTCTGGGCCAGCGCGTCGATCGCGCAGGTCGACATGGACGGGCAGGCGCACCTGCTGATGGTCGCCACCGACATCTCCGAGCAGCGCGAGCTGACCGAGCGCCTGAGTTACCAGGCCACCCACGATGCGCTCACCGAACTGTGCAACCGGCGCGAGTTCGAGCGGCGGGTCGAAGAGGCCCTGCACGAGCGCAAGGGCCGCGTGCAGACCGATCCTTGCGCGCTGCTCTATATCGACCTGGACCAGTTCAAGCTGATCAACGATGTGTCCGGCCATATGGCCGGCGACCAGTTGCTCGCGCAGCTCGCGCTGGCGATGCGCCAACAGCTGCGCGGCGGCGACGTGCTCGCACGCCTGGGCGGCGACGAGTTCGGCCTGATGGCCTTCCACGTGGATGCCGAGGGCGCGCAGGCGCTAGCCGAACGCCTGCGCGAGTGCATCGAGGCGCTGATGTTCGTCTGGCAGGACCGCACCTATACCGTCAGCGCCAGCATCGGCGTGGTGGTCGTGGACCAGCAGGAGCCGACGCTCAAGGACCTGTTGGCCTGGGCCGACACCGCCTGTTATCTCGCCAAGGAGAACGGCCGCAATCGCGTCCACGTCTATCGCCAGGACAACGAAACCACCCGCCGCCAGGGCGAGATGGAATGGGCCAGCCGGCTGCGCTGGGCGGTGGAACAGGACCGCCTGCTGCTGGACTACCAGGAAATCGTGCCGCTCGACGGCAGCGGTGCCGCACCGACCATCGAGCTGCTGTTGCGCCTGCGCGACGAGGACGGTGGCGTGGTGCTGCCCGGCGCCTTCCTTTCCGCCGCCGAGCGCTACGGTCTGATGCCCGCCATCGACCGCTGGGTGATCCGCAACGCGCTGGCGAACTTCGGCCGCCTGCATCATTCCGGCATGCGGCTCGGGACCTGCGCGATCAACCTGTCGGGCGCGAGCATCGAGGACGAGGGGCTGGCGGACTTCATCCTCGCCCGCATCACGGAGTATGCGGTGCCCGCGCACACGCTGTGCTTCGAGATCACCGAGACGGTCGCCGTGCGCAACCTGTTGAAGGTGGTCAACGTCATCGAGCGCCTGCGCCGCGCCGGGTGTCGCATCGCGCTGGACGATTTCGGCGCCGGCATGTCGTCCTTCGGCTACCTGAAGAACCTGCCGGTGGACCTGATCAAGATCGACGGCAGCTTCATCCGCGATCTCGAGACCGAACCGATGAGCCGCACCATCGTCAGCGCCATCGCCCAGATCGGCCACCAGCGCGGCTTGAAGGTCGTGGCCGAGTGGGTCAGCAGCCCGCAGCTGTGCGACGCGCTGCGCTCGCTGGGCGTGGACTACGGCCAGGGCTTCGCCCTGCACCGTCCCGAGCGCGTGCTGTTCCAGCGCGACGAGCATCCGCCGCGCCGGCTCAGCGTGGTGCGCTGACCGCGCTCAATCGCCGCGCGCGACGCGCTGCTGCTTCTCCAGTTCGGCCGCGCTCATGCGGCGCGCGTGGCCCGGCTGGATGGTGAGCCCGCGATGGGCGCAGACGTCCACCGCCGGATACAGCACCTGCTGGCCGTTGCGGAACTCCAGCCTCAGGTCCTGCACGCAGCCCTGCACCGGCAAGCGCACGGTGACGCCGTTGCCGCCGCCGTGCAGGTCTTCGCCGAGCACGACGGGCACCGGTGCGCCGCCGACCGGCGCGGCCGACATCGCGACCAGCCGTTCGTGGGCACGGTTGACGATGTCCAGGTAATGCACGCGCGCAGGCTCCGCGGCCCGGACGTGGGCGACCGGCGACAGTGCGGCAAGCAGAACGACACAGATCGACAGGAAGCGCATGGCGAATCTCCGTGGGGACGAGGATCCGCCGGAAGCCACGCGGGCCTGGCGGATGGCCGCATCACGCGCCACCCGCGCCATGCCGGGCAACGGATCCGGGATGAATCGTCGTTGCGCCGGGCCGAATCGTAGCCATGCGGGCGTAACGCTTCCCCCGCGCGGGACCCCGGCCTAGGATGCCCCCACTCTCCGGGACGCCACGCATGACGATTCGACTGGGCACCCTCGACATCGGCCTGTTCCGCTATCTGGGCCTTTGGACGGCCGTCGCGCTGCTGTTCACCCTGCAGGCGAAACTCAACAACGGACTGGACTCGCCCAGCTGGCCGCTGTGGGACCTGATCCGCTGGTCGCTGATCCAGTGGTACACGTGGGCCGCGCTGGCGCCGGTCGTGTTCCGTCTGGCCGAACGCTATCCGATACGCGACGCGACGCGCTTGAGCGGGCTGGGCAAGCAGCTGGTGGCCAGCCTGTGCACGACCTTCGTCGCGATGATGATCGGCGCCTTGGTCTCCACCTTGTTCGAACCCAGCGGCTTCGTCGAACAGCTGGGGTATTTCCTGGAGCAGCACTTCGCCATCGGCCTGCTGACGTACTGGCTGCTGTTCGCCATCCAGCAGGCCATCCAGTTCCACGCCGAGAAGGCCCGGCGCGAGCTGGAGGCCAGTCAGCTCGCCACCGAACTGGCGCAGTCGCGCCTTCAGGTGCTGAAGACCCAGCTGCAACCCCATTTCCTGTTCAACACGCTGCACGCTATCGTAACCCTGCTGGACGAAGACACGCTGTCGGCCGAGGACATGTTGCTGAAGCTCAGCGAGCTGCTGCGTGCATTCCTCGAGGACTACGACGGCCAGGAAATCTCGCTGCGACGCGAACTGGAACTGCTGGAGCTCTACCTCGGCATCCAGCGACGGCGTTTCAAGGATCGCCTGGAGACGCGCATCTACGTGGCGCCCGATGCGCTCGATGCCGCCGTACCCAGCCTGGTCTTGCAACCCCTCGTCGAGAACGCGATCCGCCACGGCATCGGCCGCAATGTCGGCGAAGACCGCATCGAGGTCGACTGCCGCCGCGAGGGCGGGCAACTGCGGATCGAAGTGCGCAACGGCAACAGCACGCTGGGCCAGCCCAGCGATGGCGGGCACGGTATCGGCATGGCCAACACGCGACTTCGTTTGCGCGAGCTGTATGGCGACAACGCCGACCTGCGCCTGGACGCGATGGTGCCGCGCGGCGTCGCCTGCCGCTTGCGCGTGCCGTTCCGCGAACTCGCGCAGGACGACGACGCGCCGGAGCACGTGCCGGCATGAGCCTGCGCGTGCTGGTGGTCGACGACGAGCCGATCGCGCGGCATGCGGTCGTCCGCCAGCTGCGCGACGCGGACGATCTAGAGATCGTTGGCGAGTGCGGCGACGGCGTGTCCGCCGTCGAGGCCATCCGCGCGCTGTCGCCGGACCTGGTGTTTCTCGACATCCAGATGCCGGCGATCACCGGCCTGGATGTCGTCGCCACGATCGGGGCCGCGCGCATGCCCGCCACCATCTTCGTCACGGCGTACGAGCAGTACGCCGTGCGCGCGTTCGAAGCGCATGCGGTGGATTACCTGGTGAAACCGTTCAGTCGTGAGCGCTTCCAGGAGACGCTGAGGCGTGCACGCCAGCGGCTGGCCATCCACGCGGGCGCCGATGCCGATGCCACCTCGCGCATCCTGCAAACGTTGGAAACGCTGCGCCAGCGCGACGACTACGCCACCCGCATCCCTGTGCGCGAAGACGAGAAGGTCGTGCTGGTGGACGTGGACGACATCGTCTGGGTCCGCGCCAACGGCAATACGGTGCTGCTGCACCTGGCCGGCCGCGTGCATGAGTTGCGCGAGACCATGGCCGGGCTGGCGGCGCGGCTGGATCCGCGCCACTTCGCCCGCGTGCACCGCTCGGCCATCGTCAACGTAAGGCGGATCCGCGACATCCAGCCGTGGTTCAACGGCCACCACGTCATCACGCTGGACACCGGCCAGCAACTCCGCATGAGCCGCTACCAGCACGAGGCCTTCCTGAAACTGGTAGGGCCGCGGCCGGCGACGTGAAACGCCCCGGCTAGGCCTCGGTTTCCACCCGGTTGCGACCGGCATGCTTGGCGCGGTACAGAGCTTCGTCGGCGATCAGGAACGCCTGGGCGTAGTCTTCGCCGGGCGCGGTGCGTATCCACCCGATGCTGACGGTCACCACGCCCCATGGCGAGTCTTCGTGCGGAATGCCCAGCGCATGCACGGCCGCGCGGACGCGCTCGGCCACGCGCGCGGACACCGCGGCATCGGCATCCGGCAACACCACCAGGAACTCCTCGCCGCCCATCCGCGCCACCGCGTCCTGCGGATGTCGGAGCAGGCCGCCCACCACGCCGGCGACGCGTCGCAACGCACTGTCGCCGGCTGCGTGGCCGTAGCGGTCGTTGTAGGCCTTGAAGTGGTCCACATCGATGGCGATGACGGTCATGTCCACGGTGAGCTGGCCGGCTTCGTCGCTCACCAGGGACAGCTTGTGCTGCAGGCCACGGCGGTTGAGGCAGCCGGTGAGCGGATCGGTGCGGTTGAGCCGGTCCAGTTCGGCATTGGCCTGGCGCAGTTCGGCGGTGCGGCGGTCGATCTCCTGCTCGCGCCGTTCCAGCGTGCGCTGCAAGGACAACGCCAGGGCGCTCTGGTCGCCGAGCGAACGTTGCAGGTCCTCGTGCGCGACTTCCAGCTGCGCGGCGAGTTCGCCGACGGCGCGGCCCACCGGTTCGAACTCCTCCGGCAGCGGCGCCGTCGCGCTGGGACGGCGGTGCACCGCCAGCGCATGCAGCGCGTCGGACAGCTGCGCGAGCGCGCTGTCCAGCCGTCGCATCTGCCAAGCGTAGGCGAACCATACGCCCGCAATGATCAGCACCAGCAGGCCTGCCGTGGCCAGCGCGCGGTTGCGCACCGTGCTCACCAGCATGTCGTCCGGCACCACCAGCACGAGCGTCCAGCCCGACGTGAGCTTCGCCTGCGAGACCCAGGCCGCGCGCCCGTCAGCCATCACGCCATGCAGCCTGCGCGACTCGGTCTCGCGCGCGCCTTGCCCGGCACCGGCCAGCAACGGCGTACCCGCCAACGGCTGCTGGAAGCGGTATTGAAGGCCCTCGGTCGCGCGGATCACGCGCATTTGGCGGTCGAGCAGCAGCATCTCCACGCCGCGGCGGCGCATGGCGCTGACACGCGGACCGGTGAAGGCATCGACGCGGATCGAGCCCTGGACCACCCCCGCGAAGGCGCCGTCGACCTGCCAAGGGGCCGATACGGCCACGAGCGGATCGCTGCTGAGGCGACGGCCGCGGAAGGCATCGGACACGAACGGCGAACCGGTATCGCGGGGCGCCCGGAAATACTCGCGGTCCGCCACGTTGATGGCCGGTGCACGGGGCGGCACCGGCTGGGACGCCTGCACATTACCCAGGGCGTCGGTCACCAGCACGCTGCTGAAGCTGGGATAGCGCCGGCGCAGTTCGCCCAACTGCGCCGGCCAGTCGGTGTCCTTGCCGCTCATCGAGGCCACCAGGGCGACGCCGGCCTGGTGCGTGTCGACGAAATCATTGACCGCCATGGCGCTGAGCATCGTGCTCACTTCCAGCCGCTCGCCCAGGTGGCGCTGCTCGGCCCGGTAGGAGCGCACCTGCTCGACGATGCCGAGCACCGCCGCCGGCAGCAGGGCCGCCAGCACCACTGCACGTGCGAACTGTCGTCTCAGCGAGGGGGGACGCGGGGCAGCGCCGGCAGGCGGGGCAGGATCGGTCATGCGGGTGCGGCAGCGGCGCGGTCCGGATACTGCGGCGCACTATCCACTATTTCGGCGCAGAATTCTGCGCCCCAGAGGCCATTACGCGCGCTGCTTCATGGGGTCGCCTTCCCCGCTTCGCGCGCCTCGGCGGCCACGACGCGCGGACGCACGTGCTCGAGCAGGCTGACCAGGGTCTTGCCCGGCTCTTCCCACGGCATCATGTGGGCCGAGTGCTCGAACCACACGCCGCGCTTGTACGGCGCCTGCACCTGCGCCAGCCACGCGGCCGTCGGCTCGGAGGGCGTGGTGTAGTCATGCCGGCCCATGAACATCACCACCGGGATCGGGAAGCGCTTCACGCCGGTAAAGTCGACCTGCAGGAATTCGTCCAGCAATCGTCCCAGGGTCAATACGCTTCCGGCGTTGATCGCGCAGCGTGCCGCGTCGTCGTAGTCCGGCGACAGGCGCGGGCCTTGGAAGAAGTAGGTCGAGCTGTCGCGGTACGCGGTCAGGCCGCCGTAGAACTGCGGCCACTTGCGTGCGATGACGATGCGCTCGCGGGTGATCGGCTGGTCGCCGGGGTACGGTGCGATCGACTCCATCTCGCGCACCGCATCGGTGTTGCCGCGCTCGCGCGCCACGCGCAGGCCATAGTCGAAGCTGACCTGCTCGTTGGTGCGCACATTGATCACCTGGCCGATGCCGACGTAGGCATGGAAGAGATCCGGTCGCTTCAGCGCCGCATGCATCGCCACCACGGTGCCCCAACTGTGCCCCATCAGCACCAGCTTGCGCTTGTGGTAGCGCGTGCGCAGGTACTCGGCGAGCGCGATCGCGTCCTCCACGTAGCGCTGGATGTGCAGCGTGTCGGCCACGGCGGCTTCGGGGTTCAGCGTCAGCGTCTTGCCCGCGCCGCGCTGGTCGTAGTTCACGACGGTGAAGTACTCCTCCAGCGGTCGCTGGAACTGCCACAGCGTCGGGATGACCGGCGACGCCGGGCCGCCATGCACGAACAGCACCATCGGGTTGTCGCGATCCTGGCCGCGCACGTTCACCCACTGGCGGATGCCGCCGATCTCGACCGCATAGTCTTCCTGCACGCCGTCGGGCGCGACGATCCGGCCGAGGTCGGCGATGATCTCGCGCGCCGGTGCATACGCCGAGCGATCGGGGCATTTCTCCTCCGCCTGTGCCGCCAGCGGCAGCAAGGCCAGCACGATGGCAATGATCGCGTGTTTCATCCGTCTCTCCCTCGGGACCCGGACGGCATTGTCGCCGGCGCCCAGGGGTGGCGCGTGTGTCGTTCGTCCCTGCCGGCCGATCGGGCAGGGAGGTTGCGGCTCAGACGTGCGTCATCCACTGGTTCAATACAGCCTGCAGTGCCTTCGCACGTGCGTCCACCTCTGCCGGGCCCGCGAAGGAGAGCGTTGCGCGATCGGCGCCCAGCCACGTCAGCAGTCCCTGCGGATCGTCGATCGCGTCTTTGGCCAGCGCGCGCTTGCCCGCGCCCAGGTGCAGCACCAGCAGCACGCTGTCCGCGCGCCGCAGCTGCATCGTGGCGAAGTGCCGGCCGTCGACGTGGAAGCTGGGCGCGTTCCACTTGATGTCCTCGCCGATGCGCGGATCGGCGGCCCGGATGGCGGCACGCAGGCGCCGGACGGTGGCGTCCTGCGGATGCGCGAGCGCAGCGAGGAATGCGTCCACGTCGGCGGGCGTGGCGGATTTTTTCTCAGGCATCGGGACTCCGGGGTTGGGCGCAGCGCCGAGGCGACGGTACCGCGTGCTGCCGCTGATGCCTACTCGCCCGCCGGCGTGGCCGGGTACCGGCGGTCCGACGGGCGGTGGCGTGGCCGGGTTTTGGATTGATCGGAATCAAGGTGTCCGCGTCGGCCTCGGCGTACGGTGGAGACTCGTCGGGCCTCTGCAGGAGCAGCGAATGGACAGCACCATGAAAGCCGCCGTCGTGCGGGCGTTCGGCAAGCCGCTGGTGATCGAGGAAGTCCCCGTGCCTCGGCCTGCGGCCGGCGACATCCTGGTCAAGATCGAAGCCTGCGGCGTTTGCCACACCGATCTGCACGCCGCCGAAGGCGACTGGCCGGTGAAGCCCAACCCACCGTTCATCCCCGGCCACGAGGGCGTCGGCCACGTCGTGGCGGTAGGCGCCGGCGTCAGCCACGTGAAGGAAGGCGACCGCGTGGGCGTCCCGTGGCTCTACTCGGCTTGCGGCTATTGCGAGCACTGCCTGGGCGGCTGGGAAACGCTGTGCGAGACGCAGCAGAACACGGGCTATTCGGTCAACGGCGGGTTCGCGGAATACGCGCTCGCCAATGCAGGTTACGTGGGCCACTTGCCCGACAACGTGGGCTTCGTCGACATCGCGCCCGTCCTCTGCGCCGGCGTGACCGTCTACAAGGGGTTGAAAGTCACCGACACGAAGCCTGGCGACTGGGTCGTGATCTCCGGTGTCGGCGGGCTCGGCCACATGGCCGTGCAGTACGCGAGGGCGATGGGTCTGAACGTGGCGGCCGTCGATGTGGACGATGGCAAGCTTGACCTCGCGCGCCGCCTGGGTGCGACCGTCGCCGTCAACGCCAAAACCACCGATCCGGTGGCGTACCTGAAGAACGAGATCGGAGGCGCGCACGGAGCGCTGGTGACCGCGGTCTCGCCGAAAGCGTTCGAGCAGGCCATCGGCATGGTCCGCCGCGGCGGCACGGTGTCGCTCAACGGCCTGCCGCCAGGGCAGTTTCCGCTGGACATCTTCGGCATGGTGCTCAACGGCATCACGGTGCGCGGCTCGATCGTCGGCACGCGGCTGGACCTGCAGGAGGCGTTGGCATTCGCCGCCATGGGCAAGGTGGCCGCGACGGTGGCGACAGATCGCCTGGAAAACATCAACGACGTGTTCGCGCGCATGCACGCCGGCCGGATCGAAGGCCGCATCGTGCTCGACTTCACCGCCTGACCATCGCCCGCTCGCCAAGCACCATCAACCGGGATCGGGCGCGTCCGCTACGCCGATCATCCGCACCGCTTGCCGCTTGCCCGCGGCCAACGCGTCATGGCAGGTGAAGTAGTGGTGTTCGCCATCGTGCCAAGGCGCGCTCCAGGCGCTGCCCTGCGCCTCGCGCACGCGCACCGCCAGCGACCAGGGCTGCTGCTCGTCGGGCCGTTCGATCACGACTTCCACCAGATGCCCCAGGCAGATCGAGAGGTCCACTTTCTTCTGCATGCACGCCTCCGGCTCGATCACGTCGTGCCCCTGCCTGGCATGCGGTCCGGCCTACCCTGTCCATAGCGGAGAACGGGAAAACCGCGCGCCGCGGGCCAGCTACTCCGCGTCCACGCCTGCCAACTGCAGCACCCAGCCTGGTACCACGGGCTCGCTGGCGTAGAAGTCTTTCGGCTTCTTCTCCGCCATCGCCCAGCGGTGCAGCCAGCTGGGGCCGTAGCGGCCGTTGTAGCCGTCCTCGCCGCGCGCGTAGGCCGGGTCGCGCATCGCCTCGTCCAGGGTGATCACGCGGTAGCCGCGGCGCTGTACGCAGGCGACCAGGTCGGCGTAAGCGACGGCGTTCAGCTCGTTCGCATGCAACAGCCAGACCTGGGGCAGCGCATAGCCGAGCAAGGCCTGCGATTGCCGTTCGTAGTAGTCGACCTTGTTGAGCATGTACGGAAGGTAGCCGCGGCGCAGGCGCTCGAGCGTGGCCGCGCGCTCGGGCGTGTCGGGCTGGCCGTCGAGCACGTTCGCATAGGCGAACGCCCAGACCCATTCGCCGTTGTCGACGGTGACCGGCGCGATGCGGTAGCCGTGTTCACCGAGGAACGCGGACAACGCAGCGCGGTCTTCCGGCGTGCGTCCGGCGCGCAGGTAGGGATGGCGGAACCAGCGCGGCACCTGTCCGCGCGTCGCGAGCAGCGGGCGCAGCACGCGCTCGCCATCGAGCACATCCTGCTGGAATGCGGGCAACCCCACGGCATGCAGGTCGACATGACCGCGCGTGTGGTTGCCGAGTTCGAAGCCACCGTCGAGCCAGTCGCGCAACATCGCCACGCGCGCGGACTGCACCCGGCCGTCGATCTCCAGCTTGCCCTCGTTGACGAAACCCACCACCGGCACGCCGGCCTGCTTCAGCTGCGCCATCAACTGCGCGTGGCGCACCGGCAGCTCGGCCGTCGGCGTCTTGTCCATGCGCTGCCAAGGCAGGTCATCGATGGTGATGGCGATGCGGCGGTCGGGTTCGGCCGCCTGCGCCGCCAGCGCCGATGCGAGCAGGAAGAGGGTGGACAACGTGTGCAGCAATGGCCGCATCGGCAGGAACGTCCGAAGGAAGAGCCGAGAGCTTATCCAGCATCCAGGACACCCGCCAGCGACCCAACTCAAGCCAGACCTTCAGGCCGCGTGATGAAAAGCTGTCCTGCCGATGCGGCATGATGCGTAAGTTAGAACTGCCGAACCCGGAGAACGTTGCTGATGCGCGCATGGTTGTTGCTGCCCCTGTTGCTGCTGTCGTCCTTCGCCGCCCGTGCGGCCGATGTCTGTCCGCAGTTGTCGCAACAGGCGCCGTCGGACGTCGCCACCCGCATCGCCGCGGTCGCCTGCCGCGAACACCTGATGTGGTATCGCCCCTTCATCGACCGGGAAGGCAAGCTGGCGAACGCGCCGATGAATGAAGCCGAGTCGTCGCTGTTGTCGATCGGCGACGACCGTGCCTGGCAGCGCGTCGCGCGCTACTGGCGCGACAGCGGCCTGCTCGCCGCGATCGGCCACCGTCGCGGTGCGACGGACTGCCTGTACGCGTCGGCGACCGGCCCGCAGGCCGAAGCCTGCCGCGGCTTCGTGGTCGACACGCCGTGGTCGGCCGCCTTCATTTCGTGGGTGATGCGCGAAGCCAGGGTGCCGGGCTTCCGCGGGTCCAGCCGTCACTTCACCTACGTGCAGGCGGCGTATCAGAACCCCTCGACCAATGCCTTCGACGTCATCGACGTGGCGAGGGCCAAGCCCGTGGTCGGCGACCTGATCTGCTACGTGCGGCAGGCCGGCCGCCTGTTCGGCCATGAAGGCCTGGTGCCGTTGCTGCGCAGCGGCAGCTCGCTCGACATGCACTGCGACATCGTGGTGGCGGTGAACCCGAACAACGACAGCACCGCCTACGCCATCGGCGGCAACGTGCAGCAGAGCGTGACGATGCGGATGCTGCCGTTGAATCGCAACGGCGAGTTCTGGGGCGGGCTGCCGCTGCGGATCGGCGACGGCACGCTGTGCGCGCCCGACAACGAAGCGGCCTGCAACATGAACCGCCAGGACTGGGCGGCGATCCTGCGGCTCAAATCGCCGGCGCAACTTGCGAAACTCCCGGGCGCCCTGCCGCCGGTGCAGGACGCGCCCGATGCGTCGCCGGAGAGGCAGGAGTGCTGCGTGAACTGCGTGGTCGGTTCGGGCGTGCCGCGGTGCCCGGCCGAGGCCGCCCGGGCCAACGAACCGCCCGCGAATCCCTGAGCCGCATGCCGGAGTCCTTCGATGACGTCACGCCCCACCGCATCGCCCGTCCGCCTCACCGCCATGCTCGCCGCATGCCTGTCGTTGGCCGCCTGCACCACCACGCCGACCGCGCCCGCCTGGGTGCCCGGCCAGCAAGCCACCGTGGAAGGTCAGGTCGCCACGGTCGACACCACGCCATGGACCTACGACGGCAGCGCGGTGGTCACCCTCGCCACGCCGACCGGCAACGTGGATGTCCATCTGCCGGCCCGCTGGAACCTGTGCAAGGCGCCACCGCCGGACGACGTTCAGGCCCTGAAGGCCGGCGACCGCGTGCGGGTCACCGGGACGGTCTCCGAACCCCACACCCTCGTGGTCTGCGAACAGTCCACGCACGGGCTGCAGCGCGCGCCCTGACGCCGTTGCCAAGGCCAGCGGCCGCCGGCAATCCGCCCCGCTCGTTGCGCTGCAACTAGCATGTAAACGTTTTCAACCCTAGTATCCGGCGCTCCCGTGGCCTGCCCGGCCCGTCCACAGGAGCCCCCCATGCCCCTGACCGCGCCCGCTGCGGCCCCGCGTTCGCCCCTCCTCCTCGCCCTGGTGGCGTATGGCCTGGTGACCAGCCCGCTCGGCCGGGCGGCCGACGCCCTGCCGCCCCGCGCCAGCTGGACGGCGACCAGTTCGGCCAGCACCACCGTGGAGATGGCCCCGCCCAAGGGCATCGATGGCGATCCGGCGACCAAGTGGGGCGGCGCGTTCTCGCCCGGCCACTGGTACCAGGTGGATTTCGGCGAGCGCGTGTCGGTGGGCGCGGTGGAGCTGCACTGGGAATGGGGCGGCGCGCGCGCCTATTCGATCCAGGCCTCCGATGACGGCGAACACTGGCGCACCGCGTTCGAGACACGCGATGGCGTGGGCGGCATCGAGTACGACGTGTTCCCTACCGTGCAGGCGCGCTACCTGCGCCTGACCGCACCCGAGCGCTCCGCGGACTGGGGCGTGTCGGTGTTTGAGTTCCGCCCCTATGCGGGCAGCGAGACGCCCCGCATCCGGGGCGTCGACGGCGATCCCGCCGCGCTGTGGTCCGATGCCGGCGAGGCGCACGCCATGACCGGCAAACCCGCGGCCGACGGCATGCGGCAGCTGCAGATCGACCTGCCCAAGCCGATGTCCGTCGCCGGCCTGGAAGTGGCGTGGAAGGACACACCGCGCGCCGCCCGGCTGGAAGGCCGTGAGGCCGGTTCGGATCGCTGGATAGTACTGGCCGAAGACCCGCGCGCCTTCGGCGACAGCGCCTTCCTCGCCGACAGCCAGGCGCGCACGCTGTCCGCGCTGCGCCTGAGCGTGCGCGGCGAGGGCACGCAGGCGCCGCGCCTTCAGCGGCTGCGCCTGATCGGGCCGAAGCGGGTCATGACGGCGATGAAGCGCTACGAACTCGCCGCCGCGCGCGAGCACCGTGCGCTCTTCCCCTCGTCGCTGCACCAGCAGCAGGTGTACTGGACGGCGGTGGGCATTCCCGCGGGCCGGCAGAAGTCGGTGCTCGACGAGTTCGGCCATGTCGAAGCCTTCAAGGGCGCGCCGCTGGTGCAGCCGGTATGGCGCGATGCCAGCGGCCGGGCGAGCGCGGCGAACGCCGATACGCCGATCACCCATGCGCTGCGCGACGGCTGGATGCCGATGCCCACCGTGCAGTGGTCGCCGCAGCCGGGCCTGGAACTTACCACCGCCGCGATCGCCCTCGAACAGCGCGGCGCGCCCGTCACGCTGGTGCGCTACCGCCTGCGCAACACCGGCACCACGCCGGTGTCCGGCAATTTCAATCTGCTGACGCGGCCGATGCAGGTCAGTCCGCCGTGGCAGAACGGCGGTCCCTCGCCGATCCGCGACATCACGGTCGGCCGCGGTGATGCCGCGCAGGTGACGGTCAACGGACGCACGCTGTTCCAGTCGCTGACGCCGGTGGCGCGCGCGTCCGCCTCCGCCTTCGGTGCCCATGGCGAAGGCGAGATCACCGGCCTGCTGATGGCCGATGCGCTGCCCGACGTGCAGCAGACGCACGACGACAGCGGCCTCGCTGCCGGCCAGCTGGGTTACGACGTGGCGCTGGCGCCCGACGCGACGCAGGACATCGTGATCGCCTTCGCCCTCGGCGATGCGCGTATCGATCCAGCCAAGCCGCTACCCGCCGCACCCGCACTCGACCTCGCCGGACTGACCGGCGAAGGCGCGTTCGACGCGCGTGCCGACGAGGTGGCCGCACAGTGGCAGAAACGCCTGGGCCGCATCGGCCTGTCGCTGCCGGATGCCTCGCTGGTCGACATGCTGCGCGCGCAGGCCGCGTACATGCTGATCAACCAGAGCGGCCACGCGATGCAACCGGGCCCGCGCAACTACAACCGCTCCTTCATCCGCGATGGCGCCGCCACCGCCGCGACGCTGGTGCGCATGGGCATGCCGAAGACCGCGCGCGACTACCTGCAGTGGTACGCCGGCCATGCGGTACACGAGAACGGCCTGGTGTCGCCGATCCTCAACGACGACGGATCGGTCAACACCGGCTTCGGCTCCGACATCGAGTACGACAGCCAAGGCCAGTTCATCTGGCTGGTCGCCGAGCTCGCGCGGCTGGACGGCGGTGCGCGCAGCGTGCGCGACTACCAGGACAAGGTGACGCGCGCGATGAAGTTCATGCAGGAGCTGCGCGAACGCACGATGGTGCCGGGCTACCTCGCCGACCAGCCATCGCCGGAGCGCTTCCACGGCATCCTGGCACCGTCGATCAGCCACGAAGGCTATCCGGTGCCCACGCACAGCTACTGGGACGACTACTGGGCGCTGAAGGGCTGGCACGACGGCGCCTGGCTGGCCGAGCAGTGGGGCGATGCGAAGACGGCCGCTTGGGCGCGCGAGCAGTACGCCGCGCTGCGCGCATCGATGGCCGCCTCGATTCGCGCGACGATGAAGTGGAAGGGCATCGATACCGTGCCCGCCGACGCCGACATGGGCGGCAGCGATCCCACCAGCCTGTCGATCGGGCTGGATCCGGCCGGGCAGCAGGACGTGATGCCGGCCGATGCGTTGAAGATCACGTTCGACCGTTACCTGGAAGACGTGCGCAAGCGCGACGTGCCCGGTGCGTTGTACGCGTACACGCCGTACGAGATCCGCAACGTGCTGACCTACGTGCACCTCAACCGGCCGCAGGAAGCGCACGAACTGCTGATGCGCTTCCTGGGCCACCGTCGTCCGGCGCCGTGGCAGGTGCTGGCCGAGGTGGTGTATTCGGATGCGCGCCATGCGATCTACCTGGGCGATATGCCGCACACGTGGATCGGTTCGGAATACGCGCGTGCGATCTTCGGCATGCTGATGCACGAAGGCGACGAGGCGCTGTCGCTGCTGCCGGGCACGCCACCTGCGTGGGTGGCCGGCGACGGCCTGCGCGTGGACGGCCTGCCGACGGCCTACGGCACGCTGGCCATGACCGCGCGCCAGCAAGGCCAGACCCTGCGCGTGACGCTCGGCCCGGGCCTGCGCAAGGACGCCGCGCTGAAGGTCAGTTGGCCGAACCGGACGAAGCCGTCGCGGGTGACGGTGGATGGCAAAGTGGTGACCGACTTCGACGATCAGGGTCTGCGGCTCGCCCACCCCTTCAGCCAGTTGGTGGCGATTTGGTAAGTCGCCCCCAAGGAATCGGCCAAGAATCGTAAGAAATGAGCGGCGGCCTTCCCGCCATAGTCTATATATATCAGTTGTTTACTGGATGAATTAGTTCGGGTATCGTCTGAGAATCGTAAGAATCAGGTGATCCCATGGCGCGCGCGCGCACAGCCACCGTGACCGACCTGCTGACACGGCTGGCGAGCGGCGACCCCGTGCCAGCGGCCCAGCTGGCGCAATCGCTGGGCGTGAACCGCCCCATGTTGGCCGTGCTGGTCGCCGAAGCCGGGCCCGCGGTGCTGCGGATCGGCAAGGCCCGCGCCACCGCCTACGTGGCGCGGATGCGCACCGATGCCGGCGACGCGTGGCCGCTGTGGCGGATGCGTCGAGATGCGACGTTGGAGGAACTCGGTACGCTGCATGCGCTGCGGGGAGACCGTTTCTACTTCGACACCTCGGGTGAGCGACCCGTGTTGGCGCGCCCTGTCGACCGCGTCGCCGGCTTCCATCCGGGGTTGCCATGGTTCCTCGACGACCTGCGACCGCAAGGGTTTCTCGGGCGCATGCTGGCGCACCGCCAGGGACGCACGCTGGGGGTACCGGACGACCTCAGCCGGTGGCAGGTCCGCGACACAGTCATGGCGATCACGCGGACCGGCGGCACCGGCATCGGCGACCTGATTTTGGGCCAGGAAGCACTGACGATCGCGATGGCCGAACGCGACGCACCGACCGATGTTGTCGCCTTCGCCGATCGCGCGCGACAGTACCCGGCGTGGGCGCGTGCCGCGCTGGCGGGCGAGGACATTGGCTCGTCGCCTGGCGGCGAGCAGCCGAAGTTCACCGCGACGGTCCAGCACGAGGACGGCGGGCGATACGCTGCGCTGGTGAAGTTCGCCGTTCCAGACGAAGGCCAGGCCGTTCGCCGCTGGGCCGACCTGCTGGTGTGCGAGCACCTGGCGGCCACGACCTTGCATGAGGCGGGGCTGCCTGCGTCGACATCGCACTGTCTGCATGCCGATGGCTACACCTTCCTGGAGGTCCGTCGTTTCGACCGGTCTGCCGACGCACTCGGGCGCCACGGTTTCGTTTCTCTGCAGGCGTTGGACGCTGCGTTCTACGGCGATGGCGCGCGCGACTGGGCCCGCTTCGGCGCGATGTTGGAGGCTGACGGCTGGATCACAGATGAGGACGCCGTACGGATGGCGCGCCTGCATTGGTTCGGTCGTTTCATCGACAACAGCGACATGCATGCCGGCAATCTGGCGTTCTATCTCGCCGACGAGCGCCCGCTGGCGCTGGCACCGGCGTACGACATGCTGCCGATGGCCTTAGCGCCCTCACGCACCGGCGCCGTGCGCCCCCTGGAGACCGTACGACTGGCCGCACCTGATCGCACCGGACAGGTCGGCCACCTCCGCTGGGCGGCGGACGCTGCCATCGCCTTCTGGCAGCGCGTGGCAGACAGCGACCTGATTGGATCGGATGAGCTGCGCACGCTCGCGCGCGTCAACATCGATGCGGTCGGAGACTTCGCACGCCAGTTCGCCTAGGGCGCGAGCACCCCGCTATTCGCCCCCGGTCGCGAACGTATTACTTCGCACTGGCGCTCCGCCTCGTACAGGGCGTCCCGGTTGAGCCGCTGCGCCAAGCCAGTGATCCCGTCGAGTCGCTGGTAGGCGTGCGAATCCGGCGGTAGCAATGCCCGAAGCGACGCACTCAATGGCGAGGACCAGTTCTGATCCGCTTCCGGCGGTGAGTTCATGGGTACACCCGGATTCCACGGCAGCATGCGCGCCTTCTGGGAGTTGGACCACAGCAAGGACGTCGGTCGGCCTTGCCACCGCATCTGCACGAGCATGTGCGGATAGTCGTCCGTCCAGCTGATGCCACGTCCGTAGTGTCGGTCGATGAGGGCCAACAGCTTGGTGCGGCCGAAGTACCGCTTCGCCAACTGCTGCAGCTCGTCTTCCGTGCAAGGTGAAGGTGGGACGCGCATGATCGGCTCGAACGTGCGCAAAGCGCGCTTGTCGATGTCCTGCGCCACCACCTGCAGGCCGCGATGGCGTGCCCAGCGGGGCAATGACGCCTGGCGTACGAACTCGGCTACGTCGCGGGACAAGATCGGCGTCTCGACGTCCACCTGCTGCCCTCCCTCGGTCTCGTAGCCACCGCGAAGCAAGAACATGCCCGGCTTACCTGCCGGCGTGATCGTGAAGTGCTCTTCGACGAAGACCCAGCCGCCGCGTTCGAAGTCGATCCGTATCTCCTGGAGACCGGAGAGGTCGACCGGCGCGACCTTCTCCTCTTTGGCGCAGCACGCGGACAGGCCAGCAACCAGCGCAACCGCATACACCCACAGGTGCTTCATGGCCTCCCCCTTAGCCGGCAATCACCCACCGCCCATTCTCCTGCAACACCACCTCGAAGCGCGCCCACTGACGAAACTCATCCGGGCTGGTCGTCCCCGTGCTGCCCGTCTGCTCGCCAGCAACGACGCGGTACTGCAACCCCGCACCCTCGCCTTCCAACACGTGCCGCACGCTCCACAAGCGACCGAGCTTGCCGTTGCTGTAGAAGCGTCCGCGCGCGATCACATCGGGATGGGTGATGTTGCGCTCGGCGTGCTGCTTGGCGAGTTCCAGCAGTTCGGTGAGGTTCTCGGTGGTGATGTCGACGTAGGAGTTGAGTTGCTCCATCGCGGCGGAGAAGTCTTCCTGGGTCAGTTCGAACTGGCGCTGCGCGGGCTGGGTGATCCGCGAGGCCTGGCGACGGCGATGCAGGTGGGCGGGGTAGCGGCGCCAGGCGAACAGCGCGTTGAAGGCGATGGCCATGGCGAGGATGGCCGCCACGTTGATCAGTACGGGCATCAGCAGGTAGTGGTAACCGAATGCATGGATGTCGGCGCCGCCGATCACCGCGGTCAGCGCCGTCGCGCCACCCGGTGGGTGGATGCAGCGCAAGTAATACATGACGCCGACGGCCAGTCCCACCGCCAGCGCCGCCGTCCATAGATGGCCGGGGAACAGTTGCTGACAGGTGACGCCGATCGCGGCGGAGATCAGATGCCCGCCGACCACGGCCCAGGGCTGCGACAGCGCGCCATGCGGCACGGCGAACAGCAGCACGGCCGATGCGCCCATCGAGCCGACCATCAACAGGCCACCCGGCGTGGTCACGTCGCCGAGCGACCATGTCGTCACCCATGCGACGGCGAGGATGCCCAGCGCGGCGCCGATGCCGGAGATCCACTTCTCGCCATGGCGGGTGGTGTTGCGCTCGATGCCCAGCAGCAGGCGGAGTTCAGTGAGGGCGGGATGGGGCTTCATCGTGGTGGGGCGCAGGCACGGGACGGAGAAGTCTATGCGAATCGTCTGGCGCGGCGGATTCGACCAAGCGCCTCGACTGGGTGATTGATCGTCCAGCGCGATGTCGTGTGCAATGGGCGCCGGTAGGGCGAGCTCCAAGCACGCCAACGAAAGCGTCCGGCAAAGCCGATGGGTATTTGCCCATCCGACGGTGACGATGCATTCCCATGCAGAGCGTGGCCACGGAGAGCACGACGGCCGGTAAAGACGGCTGATATCCTGGTCACGGCCATTCCGGGGACAACATGACCAACGCCGTACTTACGACGTCGGAGAGTTCCGCTTACGACGATCGGATCGAGGAGCGCTACCACTTTCCGCAGACCTATCTGCGGCAGGTGCGTGAAGCGGTTGGCGACTTCATCCTGTACTACGAACCTCGCCGGACCTCGGGCCCTAACAGCGCCACCGGGCGCCAAGCCTACTTTGCCTGTGCACGAGTCGCCTCCGTCGATGAAGACCCCAACGTTCCGGGCCACCACTACGCGCGGATTCGCGACTTCATCGAGTTTGATCGCGCGGTGCCCTTCAATGAAGGAGGTCACTACTACGAATCGATGCTGCGCAAGGCTGACGGCTCAACGAACAAGGGCGCATTTGGGCGAGCGGTGCGTGGCTTACCTGCTGACGAGTTCGCGGCCATCCTGCAGGCCGGCATGTCGGCGCCCCTGGAGGCATGGGACGTTGAATCGCTAGGGGATTCGACGGCACTTCCTGTCACGGAAGACGTACCGCCTGACTACGTGCCTCGCGTTATCGTCTCGCAACTCATCAACCGTCGGTACCGCGACGTCGCGTTTCGCCGCCATGTGCGCCAGGCTTATCAGAACACCTGCGCCGTGACCGGCCTTCGGCTGTTAAACGGCGGTGGTCGCCCTGAAGTGCAAGCAGCGCACATCCGGCCGGTGGAGGCGGATGGACCCGACACGGTACGCAATGGGATTGCGCTGACCGGAACTGCGCACTGGCTCTTTGATCGTGGACTTCTGAGCTTCGGAGACGATTACTCGATCCTGCTTTCGCCACACGGCGTGCCGGACGACCTGGACAAGCTGATTCGGCAGGAGCGTACGCTGATCCTTCCGGCGTCGTCTGCATCAAAACCACACACCACTTATTTGCGATGGCACCGGGAGAATCGCTTCAAGGCGTAGTCCTCATCTGTCCTGCGCGGCGATCCGCTTGACCGGGCGACCCGGTACTTTCCGTGCGACCGTCCGCTTGCCCGCACGGCCAGCCGTCTTGGCCTTCTTGCTGACGAGTGCAAACCGATAGCCCATCGCATCGGCCACCTTCAGCACCGTGCCGAAGCTGGGATTGCCGCTGCTGGACAGCGCCTTGTACAAGCCTTCGCGCGTCAGTCCGGTATCGCGCGCCAGCTGGCTCATGTTGCGCGCGCGCGCCGCCACACCCAACGCATGCACCAGGAACGCCGGATCATCGCCGGCCTCCTCGAAGCATGCATCCAGATAGGCGGTGATGTCCGCTTCGGTCTTCAGATATTCCGCCGAATCCCAGGGCGTTGTCTTCAATGCCATGTCAATTCTCCAACGCGTGCGCCAGTGCCAACGCCGTCTGGATGTCCGTACGTTGCGATGCCTTGTCGCCTCCGCACAGCAGCACGACCCAGGCGTCGCCGTGGCGTGTGAAGTAAACGCGATACCCCGGACCGCAATCGATCTTCATTTCGCACACCCTTCCCGTCAGTACGCGGTGGTGTCCCGGATTGCCGAAGGCGAGCCGATCGATCCGCGCCTGGATGCGCATCCTCGCCTGCCGGTCGCGCAGCGAAACAAGCCAGTCCTCGAACATCCGTGTCTTCCTGACCTCGATCATGCAGCGTCATCCATGACGTCGACCTAGCCCAGACTGTGAACCATGGTTAACGAACTGTCAATCGGTCGGCCGACAAAAAAGCGGCCATGGGCCGCTTCTTCGTCCGGTCATCCTCTCCGCGTACGGAGAGCAACGGCGTGCATCACACGGTGACAGGGTTCGCCTTCTCCACATCGATCTTGTACTGCTTGATCGCGCGGGATACGTCCTTGGCGGTCATCTTGCCTTCCTTCGCCAGGGCGGCGATGGCGGCGTGGGCGATGTAGTAGCGGTCCACTTCGAAGTGGCGGCGCAGGTTGGCGCGGGTGTCGCTGCGGCCGAAGCCATCCGTGCCCAGCACCGTGTACGCCATCGGCACGAACGCGCGGATCTGGTCCGCGTAGGCGCGCACGTAGTCGGTCGCGGCGATCGCCGGGCCCTGGCGGCCTTCCAGCAGCTCGGTCACATACGCCTTGCGCGGCGACTTGGCTTCCGGGTTCAGGCGGTTCCAGCGCTCGGCGTCGAAACCGTCACGACGCAGCTCGTTGAAGCTCGGGCACGACCAGATGTCGGCGGTGACGCCGAAATCCTTGTCCAGCAGCTCGGCCGCCGCAATCGCCTCGCGCAGAATGGTGCCGCTGCCCAGCAGCTGCACGCGCAGCTCGCCCTTCTTCGGCTTGCCCGCATCGGTGAGCAGGTACATGCCCTTGATGATGCCGTCGGCCGCGCCTTCCGGCATGTCCGGGTGGGTGTAGTTCTCGTTCATCAGGGTGACGTAGTAGTACTCGTCCACCTGCTCCTGCAGCATCTTCTGCATGCCGTGCTGCAGGACTACCGCGACTTCGAAACCGAAGGTCGGGTCGTAGCTGCGCACGTTGGGAATGCCGCCGGCGACGACGTGGCTGAAGCCGTCCTCGTGCTGCAGGCCTTCACCGTTCAACGTGGTGCGGCCCGCGGTGCCGCCCAGCAGAAAGCCGCGCGTGCGCATGTCGGCCGCCTGCCAGGCGATGTCGCCGATGCGCTGGAAGCCGAACATCGAGTAGTAGATATAGAACGGCAGCATCGGCACGTTGCTAACCGAATAGCTGGTGCCCGCCGCCATCCACGACGACATCGCGCCCGGCTCGCTGATGCCCTGCTGCAGCACCTGGCCGGACTGGTCCTCGCGGTAGTACATCAGCTGATCGGCGTCGACCGGCTTGTACTTCTGGCCGAACGGCGCGTAGATGCCGATCTGGCGGAACATGCCTTCCATGCCGAACGTGCGCGCCTCGTCGGCGACGATCGGCACCAGGCGCGGACCGACCTGCTTGTCGCGCAGCGCGATGTTCAGGCCCTGCACGAACGCCATCGTGGTGGAGATCTCGCGGTCGCCGGTGCTCTTCAGCAGGCGGTCGAAGGCTTCCAGCTTCGGCGTCTCGAACGATTCGCTGGCCTTGCGGCGGCGCTGCGGCAGGTAACCGCCCAGCGCGGCGCGGCGCGCCTTCAGGTACTGCACTTCCGGCGAATCCTCGCCCGGGTGGTAGAACGGCACCTGCGCCGACTCTTCCAGCTGCTTGTCGCTGACCGGGATGTTGAAGCGGTCGCGGAACGTGCGGATGGCCTCGTCGTCCAGCTTCTTGGTCTGGTGGGTCGGGTTGAGCGATTCGCCCGCCGAGCCCATGCCGTAGCCCTTCACCGTCTTGGCGAGGATCACCGTGGGCATGCCCTTGGTGTTGACCGCCTCGTGGTAGGCCGCATAGACCTTGTGCGGATCGTGGCCGCCGCGGTTGAGGCGCCAGATGTCGTCGTCGGACAGGTTGGCGACCATCGCCGCCGTCTCCGGGTACTTGCCGAAGAAGTTGTCGCGCGTGTACTTGCCGCCGAACGCCTTGCAGTTCTGGTATTCGCCGTCGACGGTTTCCATCATCAGCTTCTTCAGCACGCCGTCGGTGTCGCGCGCGAGGAGCGGATCCCAGTAGCTGCCCCACAGCAGCTTGATGACGTTCCAGCCACCACCGCGGAACACGCCTTCCAGCTCCTGGATGATCTTGCCGTTGCCGCGCACCGGACCGTCCAAGCGCTGCAGGTTGCAGTTGACGACGAAGATCAGGTTGTCGAGGCCTTCGCGGCCGGCCAGCGCGATGGCGCCGAGCGTTTCCGGCTCGTCGCTCTCGCCGTCGCCGATGAAGCACCACACCTTGCGGTCGGACTTCTCGATCAGGCCGCGATGCTCCAGGTACTTCATGAATTGCGCCTGGTAGATCGCCGCCAGCGGGCCCAGGCCCATCGAGACGGTCGGGGTCTGCCAGTAATCGGGCATCAGCCACGGATGCGGATAGGACGAGATGCCCTGGCCGTCGACTTCCATGCGGAAGTTGTCGAGTTGCTGCTCGCTGATGCGGCCTTCCAGGAACGAACGCGCATAGATGCCCGGCGCGCTGTGGCCCTGAATGAAGAGCAGGTCGCCCGGATGGCTGTCGCTGGGCGCGCGCCAAAAGTGGTTGAAGCCCACGTCATAGAGCGTGGCGCCGGAGGCGAAGCTGGCGATGTGGCCGCCAAGGTCGCCGGGCTTGCGGTTGGCGCGCACCACGGTGGCCATCGCGTTCCAGCGGATGATCGAACGGATGCGCCATTCCAGCGCGGCGTCGCCCGGGCTCTTGGCCTCGTTCTGCGGCGCGATGGTGTTGACGTACTCGGTGGTGGGCGAGAACGGCAGGTAGGCACCGGCGCGGCGGGTGACTTCCACCATGCCCTCGAGCAACTGGTGAGCACGCAGCGCGCCGTTCTTCTCGATCACCGCCTGCATGGAATCGATCCATTCGCGGGTCTCCTGCGGATCCGGATCGCTCTGCAACATGTCGTTCAACCAGTTCATTCCCACTCCTGTTGCGCCGCGCGTGGGGGCGTGGCGTTGCCGTTTCTTGTAGACCCTGAAGTGTAGCGCACGCACCCCGCGGGGCACCTGGCTACGCAGGCGTATGGAGGGGACACAACGTCGCTGTCCCGGGACAACGGAAACACCAAAATAAGACCTTTGCCGTATTGCAACATCCGCGATGCGCTTATGATCCGCGCAGGGGGAAGGCTCGGGGGCGGCATGCAAGACGCAGTGCCAGGGAACGTCGTGCCACGGGCTGCCGGTGCCTCGCACTGGCGCAGCAGCTTGCGCACGCGCATCGCCCTCTGGGCAGGTCTGGTCAACGTGGTGCTGCTGGTGCTGCTGGTGGTGGCCACGGCGTGGTTCGCGCGGCGCATGATCCTGGAGGATGCACGCCGCGATACCCAGGCGAGCGCGCAGGAAGCCGTGCAGCGGCTGGACAACGCGATGCGCGTGGTAACCATCACCACGCACGGCATCTCCGACCTGGTCGGTTCGGCCAACCTGGCGCCCGACGAACTCACCGCCACCCTGCGCGCCATGGTCAAGGCCACGCCCGGCTGCGCCGGCGGCCTGCTGGTGCTGGAACCCCGCACGCGCGCCGATGCGCCCTTCGCCCGCTACATCGCCGCCAACGGGCGCGACCGCGACCTCGTCGCCGACGGCTATCCCTATCGCGACCAGGGCTGGTACCAGCGCACGGTGGCCTCGCCGGCCGGCTGGTGGTCCGAGCCCTACCTCAACCAGACCGCGGGCGCCGTCTGGATGGTCACCTACAACATGCCCTTGCGCGAACCCGGCCGCGGCGCGCGCACCCGCGGCATGGTCAGCCTGGACCTGCCGCTGGCCAACCTCACCGACATGGTCGAATCGCTGGCGAACCTGCCCGGCTGGCGGGTGACGCTGGTGGCGCCGGGCGGCACGCTGGCGCTCAATCCGGAAGTCACCGTTGATCGCCTGGAGCGGCTGGACGACTACATCCGCCGCGCCGGCCGCACGGACCTGCAGGACGCCGCGCAGGCCGTCAGGCAGCGCCGCCCGCTGCAGCATGCGCATGTCGATGCGATCACCGGCGAGCGGCGATACACGGTGGTCGAGCCGGTCGGCGACAGCGGCTGGAGCCTGCTGGTGGCGCAGTCGTACGAGCTCATCACCCAGCGCCTCAACACCGCGCTATGGACGCTGGCCGCCGTGGGCGCGCTGCTGGCGCTGGTATGCATGCTGGTGGTGCGGAAGCTGGCGCGCCACATCAGCCAGCCGGTGGAACGGCTGTCGGCCTCGGCCACCCGCCTGGCCGAAGGCGACTACGCGATGCCGGTGCCCTATGTGGGCCGGCGCGACGAGGTCGGGCAGCTGGCCCGCACGCTGGAACATGCGCGCGGTTCGATCCGGCAGCAACTGCGCGAAATCGAGGACATGACCGCGGCCCGCCAGAAACTGGAGAGCGAACTGTCCATCGCCCGCGAGATCCAGCAGGCGATGCTGCCGCCGGGCCGGGTCATCGACCGTGAGCAGAGCCACCTGGAAGCCTACGCGCGCCTGGAACCGGCCAAGGCCGTCGGCGGCGACTTCTACAGCTTCATCGAAACCGGCACCGACGCGCTGTGGTTCGCCATCGGCGATGTCTCCGACAAGGGCGTACCGGCCGCGCTGTTCATGGCGCGCACCGTCACCGTGCTGGAAGTGGCGGCCAGCAGCCATGCCAGTCCCGAACGCGTGCTGGCCGAAGCCTCGCGCCGTCTGGTGCAGGGCAACGATGCGTGCATGTTCGCCACCGTGCTGTGCGGACGCGTGGATGTGCGTACCGGCGAATGCGTGCTGGCCAGCGCCGGCCACGATGCGCCGCTGCTGCTGCATGCCGACGGGCGCCACGACGAGCTGCCACTGCAACCGGGACCGCCGCTGGGCTTCGAGATCGGCGACGCGTTTCCGCTGTGGTCGGGCCGACTGCCGGCCGGCGCCACGCTGCTGGCCTGGACCGACGGCATCACCGAGGCCTTCGATGTCGACAACCAGGCGTACGGCCCGGAACGCATCCCCGAGGCGCTGCGGCCCGGCGCCAGCGCACGCGAGCAGTGCGAAGACCTGATCGCCGCCGTTCACGCATTTACCGGCAGTGCCCCGCAGTCGGACGACATCACCGTGCTGGCCATCCGTCGCCGGCTGGACAGCGACCCGGCTTCCCCCGAAGCTCCGCCATCACAGGAGACCGCGCATGCAGATGCGACTGTTCATTCCCCGTGAGCACGCCCGTGTCGACGACCTCAATGCGTCGCTCGAAGCCGTGCTGGCCAACAACGGCGTCAGCCGCGCGATCCAGTGCGACGTGCGCCTGATCGTCGAGGAACTGGCGAGCAACGCCATCGAACACGGCGGCCCCGGCCGCGTCGATGGCGACGACCACGAACTGTGCGTGGACATCGCCATCCGCGACCACCGGCTGACGCTGGAGTTCCGCGAGAGCGGCGCGGCGTTCAATCCCCTCGACCAGCCGCCGCCCGATCTGGACGCCGACATCCTCGACCGTCCCACCGGCGGCCTGGGCGTGCACCTCGTGCGCCAGGTCTCTGAGGAAGCGCATTACGAACGAATCGGAAATTACAACGTGCTTCGCCTGACACTGCGCATCCCCACCGAGGAGAACGGATCATGAGCCTGGGCATCGACATCCTGCCGCCGGGGAAGGGTAGCCAACGCGTGGCCGTCAGCGGCCGTCTGGACACCCACACTTACGAAGACCTCGACGAAGCGCTCGCACCCCTGCTCACGCGCCAGTTGCATTCGCTGGTGCTCGACCTGTCGGGGCTGGAGTACATCAGCAGCGCCGGCATCCGCTCCATCTTCAAGGCCCGCAAGACGCTCGCGCCGCACGGCGGCAAGGTACTGCTGGTGAATCCGCAACCGCAGATCCAGAAGGTGCTGGACATGGTGAAGGCAGTGCCGCTGAACGAGATCTTCTCGTCCACCGCGGAGGCCGATGCCTACCTGGACGTGATGCAGCGCAAGGTCCTGCAGGCCGACGAGGACGACGACTGACGGACGCAGGTCGCCTCGTCCCGCTTTTGCTTTACGATCCGACCTCCCTCCCCTCCATACCCGGGCCGCCCCCACCCGGCACATCCGTTGCACCGAGATGCCCGATGACATTGGAGATTGAGGTCTACCCGCCGGTGAACGGCAACCAGTACGTGCTGCTGAGCGGCCGGCTGGACACGCTGAGTCATGCGCAGCTCGACGAGGCGCTGGCCCCGATGCTGGCTGCGCGCCCGCAAGCGCTGGTGCTGGACCTGGCGCACCTGGACTACATCAGCAGCGCCGGCGTGCGCAGCATCCTGAAGGCACGCAAGGCGCTGGCCCCGCACGAAGGCCGCCTGCTAGTCGTGCACCCGCAGGAACAGATCCGCAAGGTGATCGAAATCGTCCAGGCGGTGCCGATGGACGAGATCTTCGAATCCACGGCCGATGCCGATGCCTATCTGGATGCGTTGCAGCGGCGGATTCTGGATGGGGAAGACGAGAACTGACAGGCAAGAAGGATGTGGGATGTGGGAGCGACGTAAGTCGCGATGAAGCTTTACCGGCTGCCCATCGCGACTTACGTCGCTCCCACACCTGAGGTCCTGGACACCGACCAAGAAAAAGCCCCGCATGCGGGGCTTTTTCTCTCCAGGACCCGGACCAATCAACCCGGCCCGCTGCGCTCCGCTTCGCGCTGCTGCCGGATCTGCGCATCCACCGCGGCGATGGCGGTCATGTTGATCACGCGGCGCGGGGTGGCGCTGGTGGTCAGGATATGCACCGGGCGCGAAATGCCCATCAGGATCGGGCCGATGGCCACGCCGTCGGTGACCACGCGCACCATGTTGTAGGCGATGTTGGCCGCGTCCAGGTTCGGCAGCACGAACAGGTTGGCGCGCCCGGTCAGCGTGCTGCCCGGCATGATCCGGTGGCGCAGCACTTCGTCCCATGCGGTATCGCCCTGCATCTCGCCGTCGACGTTGAGGTCGGGTTTGCGCTTCAACAGCAGCTCGCGGACCTTGCGCATCTTGATCGCGCCCGGCGTCTCGTGACTGCCGAAGTTCGAGTGCGACAGCAGCGCGATACGCGGTTCGATGCCGAACAGCTTCAGACGATAGGCCGCCTGCAGCGTCGCCTCGGTGATTTGCTCGGCGGTCGGGTCGTCCTGCACGTGCGTGTCCAGGAAGAAGTACGCACCCTGGTTGTTGATCACGCCGGTCATGGCCGAGGTCGACTGCACACCCGGGTCCAGCGGGATCACGCTGCGCACGTAGCCCAGCTTCTTGTGGAAGCGGCCGACCAGGCCGGTGATCATCGCGTCGGCTTCGCCACGGGCCACCATTACCGCCGCGATCAGGGTGGGACGCGAGCGCATCAGGTTCTTGGCCGCCGCCGGCGTCACGCCACGGCGTGCGGTCAGCGCGTGGTAGTGCTGCCAGTAGTCGTTGAAGCGCGGATCGTCGTCCTGGTTGGTCACTTCGAAATCGACGCCGGCGCGCATGCGCAGGCTCAGGCGCTGGATGCGCGCCTCGATCACGTCCGGGCGGCCGATCAGGATCGGGAACGCCAAGCCTTCATCGATCACCGTCTGCACCGCGCGCAGCACGGTCTCTTCCTCGCCTTCGGCGTAGACCACGCGCTTCTTGTCGGCGCGCGCACGGTCGTAGACCGGCTTCATCATCAGGCTGGTGCGGTAGACGAACTGGCCCAGCTTCTCGCGGTATGCCCACATGTCCGGGATCGGGCGCAGGGCCACGCCGGAGTCCATCGCCGCCTGCGCCACCGCTGCGGCCACCTCGACCAGCAGGCGCGGGTCGAACGGGCGCGGGATCAGGTATTCCGGACCGAAGCACGGCACGTCGTCGCCGTAGGCACTGCCCAGGTCGGAGGCCTCGCGCCGCGCCAGCTTGGCGATGGCATGCACGCAGGCGACCTTCATCTGCTCGTTGATGACCGTGGCGCCCACGTCGAGCGCGCCGCGGAAGATGTACGGGAAGCAGAGCGCGTTGTTGACCTGGTTCGGGTAGTCGCTGCGGCCGGTGCCGATGATGACGTCCGGGCGCACGGCCTTGGCCTCGGCCGGCGAGATCTCGGGGGTCGGGTTGGCCAGCGCCAGGATGACGGGCTTGTCCGCCATCGTCGCCACCATCTCCGGCTTCAGGATGCCGCCGGCCGACAGGCCCAGGAAGATGTCCGCCCCGTCCACGATCTCGGCCAGCGAGCGCTTGTCGGTATCGCGCGCATAGCGTGCCTTGTCCGGATCCAGGTGCGGGCGGCCGGTGTAGATCACGCCGTCGCGATCGAACGCCAGGATGTTCTCCGGCTTCAGGCCCAGCGCCACTAGCATGTCCAGGCAGGCGATGCCGGCCGCGCCGGCGCCGCTGGTGGCCAACTTCACGTCCTCGATCTTCTTGCCGATCACTTCCAGCGCATTGACCACCGCCGCGCCGACGATGATCGCGGTGCCGTGCTGGTCGTCGTGGAAGACCGGGATCTTCATCCGCTCGCGCAGCTTGCGCTCGACGATGAAGCACTCCGGCGCCTTGATGTCTTCCAGGTTGATGCCGCCGAAGGTCGGCTCGAGCGAGGCGATGATGTCGACCAGCTTGTCCGGGTCGGTCTCGTTGATCTCGATGTCGAACACGTCGATGCCGGCGAACTTCTGGAACAGCACGCCCTTGCCTTCCATCACCGGCTTGCCGGCCAGCGCGCCGATGTTGCCCAGGCCCAGCACCGCGGTGCCGTTGGTGACCACGGCCACCAGGTTGCCGCGCGCGGTGAGCTCGCTGGCCGCGTTCGGGTCTTCGACGATGGCCTCGCAGGCGTAGGCCACGCCCGGGGAATAGGCCAGGGCCAGGTCGCGCTGGGTCAGCATCGGCTTGGTCGGGGCGACCTTGATCTTGCCCGGCGGGGACTGCCGGTGGTACTCGAGCGCGGCCTGCTTGAAATCGTCGTTCGTCATCGCGGAAACGGTGCCTGTGGTCTAGGCGGGGGAACGGCAATTCTACCCGGTCCCCGCCAACGCCGGATTTCGCCGAATGCGGCGCTGCGTCACGCCGCGCGCGTGCAGGCGCGACTCAGAGCGTCATGAAGCGGCACGCCGCGTGCGCCTGCGAGGCGCGGCCGCAGGTTTCGCCGAAGGCCGTGGGTTCGGGCCGCGTGCCGGTATCCAGCCACTGTTCTAGCACCCGCAGAGCGGTCGCATAGGTCGCGTCCTGCAAGCGGCTGTGATCCTGCTCGTCGGTCAGCGCCTGCAGCAGCAGGTGGCTGCGTCCGGCGGCGGCGACGGTCGCGGCGTACGCCGCGTCGGCTTCGTACGACACGGTGGCGTCGTGGCGCGCATGCACGGTGACGGTCGGCAGCACGATCAGGCCGGACAGGTCCGCATCGTAGGCGAGCATGGCCAGTGCAGCAGGATCGGCATTGAAGCGTTCGACACCGGCATTGAGCGCGGCATCGTCGTGCGAGCCGCGGTACCGGGTCTTGGCGTTATCGAACGGGTTGCGGCCAGCGAGGCGCAGCTGCACCAGATCCTGAAAATGGAACGTGCCCCAGGCCAGGTGCGCCACCAACTGCTTCTCGGCCACGCCGGTCACCGCGAGGATGTCGCGCAGCTTCGACGCCTGCGTCGGCGTGCGCTTCGCCGCCGGCTGGTCGACGCCGGTGCAGGCGTCCACGCGCTTGCGCAACTCGTCGCGCGTCATCGTCGCGCCCGCCGGCAGGCCCTGCCACAGCGGGTACGGCGCTTCATCCGGCGCCGGATGGTTACGGCAGTAATACTGGTAGACCGCGCGCAGGTCGGCACGGAAGCCGTAACCGCGCGTGCCGCCGAACAGCAGGCCGTTGGTGGTCAGCACACCGTCGTAGTTCGCGCGGCCATCGATCTCCAGCGCGTACAACTCGGCCGCTTTCGCGGCCACGTTGCCGCCCCACGACTGACCATGCAGCAGCGTGCGTTCCGGCCGGCCCCAGCGCGCCCAGAACACCTGCCGGCTGTGATCCACATCGGCGGCGGCCATGCGCACGCCGTAGCCGCCGCGCCGGTAGGTGGTGCCGATCCACGCATAGCCATCGCGCACCATCACCGCGAAGCGGTCCAGGTCTTCCGCCGAATCTCCGGCCTTCGGCGCACCCAGGCGTGGACCGCCGTGCGCATGCACGACGAGCCGGCGGTTCCAGGCCTCGGGCATCGCCACCAGCAGCCACGCGCCATGCACATCGCGCCCTTCGTGGCAGGCGACGCGCGGCCCCACCGACGCCGGGCACGGGACGGACGCGAACGCCACCTCGGTGTCGGCGGGCGCGGCGGCGGCGCACGTGCCGCCCACCGCCAGCCACGCGGCCAGCGCGGGTCCCGTCCAACGACGGCTCATGCGACGCATGGTGCGTGGATCCTCCTCAGAACGACCGACTGATGTTGACGTAGAAGTAGCGACCCCACGGATTGTGCAGCGAACCGCGGTAGCCGCCTTCGGCCAGCGCCGGACCTTCGTCGGTCAGGTCGCGCACGCCGAGACGCAGGGCCGTGCCATCCGGGAAACGGTACTGCCCGTACAGGTTGTGGAACAGGCGATCTTCCACCACCCACGGGTCACCCGACACGCCGAGCAGCTGCGGCTGTTCGAACGAGCTCATGTATTGCGCCGAGTAGCCGACGCGCCACGGCCCCTTGTTCCAGGTGAGCGAACCGCTCGCGCGCCACTCCGGACGGCCGTTCTGGCCGATCAGCTGGCTGGGATCCGGCAGCGGCGTCAGCGGATCGATGGTGCCGGCGGCGCGCGCGGCGTACAGCGCATTGACGATGTCGCCCGGATCACGCGTGAACTCCAGCAGGCGCGTCGCACTGAGATTGACCGAGAACGAGCCGAAGCGCGTGCGCCGCAGCGACCAGTCCATGCCGAAGTCCAGGCCGCCGGCCGTCTGCGGCTGCAGGTTGATGAAGCGGTCGTTGATCGCGATGACCTGGCCGACCGGATCGATGCCGGTGCCGGCGAAGAAATCGATATCGTCCTGCGTGGGATCGGCGCGCACGACCAGTGGATTGCTGCCGCCTTCCACCCGGTTGAGGTAGTCCAGCGTCAGCGCGGTCTGCGCGCCCAGCAGGCCGACGATCTGCTCCTGCTTGATCTTCCAGCGGTCGACGGTGAAGGTGAAATTGCCGAAGCGCTCCGGGATGAAGGCCGGCTGGAACACCACGCCGTACGAGGTGTTGGTGCTCTCCTCCGGCTCGAGGTCCGGGTTGCCCGCCACCAGCAGCGATGCACCGGCGATGTTCTGGCCGCACTCGCTGAAGGACGCGATGCGCCCGGCACGCAGGTCGGCCTCGCAGCGGACGTGGTCCACGCCGCTGGCCAGGCGCGCGTACTGGGTCGCGTTGGTCTGCTCCAGGTTGGGGGCGCGGAAGCCTTCGGAGTACGAGCCGCGCAGGCGCACGCCTTCCACCACATCCCAGGCCAATGCGACCTTGGGCTTGGCGACCGAGCCGAAGTCGGAGTAGTGCTCGTAACGGCCGGCCAGCTGCATGTCCAGGCGGTGCACCAGCGGGATGTCCATGTCGGCCGACACCAGCGGCACCGCGAACTCCACGTACGCCGAGCCGACATTGCGCGAGCCGCGCGTGTCGGGGTTCGGGCTCACCGCAGCGACGTTGCTGGGGTTGGTGGCGCCGGTGACCATGTCGGTGAAGGTGTAGGTGCCGTCGAGGTTGGCGTCGCGGTCGTCTTCCTGCGTCTCACGACGCGCTTCGGCGCCGAAGGCGATGCCCACGTCGCCCGCCGGCAGGGCGAACAGGTCCGCGCGGCTCATCTTGAAGTCGGCCACGGTCAGCGTGGTGCGCGATTTGCGGACCAGGTCGAACACGATCGCGTCGATCGCCGCCTGCGAACTGGGCGAGCAGTCGCTGTGCGTCGGCGTGGCCACGCAGCCGCCGCTGAACGGGTTGTACGCATCCGGCGTGGCCAGCGCCAACTGCTGCTGCAGCGCGGTCATGTTGATGTTGGGCGAACGGTCCTCGGCTTCGGCCTCGGAGTAGAGCAACGCGGTCTCCCAGTTCCAGCCGTTCCACTCGCCGCGCAAACCGGCCAGGAAGCGCGCCTGGTAGTTCTCCACGCGCACCCGCTGGAAACCGGCATCGACGTAGCGGTAATTGCTCATCTGCACCGGCAGGCCGGCGGCGGGCACGTTGGTCAGGCCCGGCAGGCGGTTCGGGTTCGGCGAGCCGTCGGGCAGCGTGGTCGCGCCGAACGGATTCCAGTAGTTGCTCGCCGGGATCCACAGGCTGTTGAGGTTCACCACCGGCGGCTGCAGCGCTTCGCTGACGGCCTGGTAGTAGCCCACTTCGCCGAACGCTTCCACGCCGTTGTCGAGCGCGTAGTGACCGGTGAGGTAGGCGTTGAAGCGCTCCACCGACGGGCGCACCGTGGTGCCGTAGCGCGTGTCGTAGCGCATCTCGCGGTGGGTGGTGTTGAAGTTGTGGTTGCCGCTGGCCAGGCACAGGTCGTTGCCCAGGCTGACGCCGCAGCCGAAGCTCGACGGCTGCACGCGGAACGCCCCGGCGGTGTTCGTCACCGCGACACCGTTGGAGCGGATCACCGCGCGCGGACCCACGGTCAGGCGCGCCCACGGCGTATGCGAGGAGCGGCCATCCAGTGCGGCCAGGCCTGCGAAGTCCGGATAGTCGGCGAACAGCGCGCGCAGGTCGTCGGTGGACGTGTAGTCCTGGTCCGCCGCCATCAGTTCGGAGCGGTCGGTGTAGTTCAGGAACACCGAGACATTGCCGCGATCGAAGTTCTTGCCGGCGAAGACATTCGTCTCGAACTCGTTCATGCCGGTGCCTTCGGCGGTGCCGTAGCGCGCGCTGGCGCTGACGCCGTCGAAATCGGTCTGCAGCACGGTGTTGACCACGCCGGCCACGGCATCCGCGCCGTAGATGGCGGCCGCGCCGTCGAGCAGGATCTCCATGCGGTCCAGGCCGGAGACCGGGATGGCATTCGAGTTGAAGCTCTGCACCGGCACCGTGCCGGTGTCGGACGTGCCCTGGCTGGTCGGATGTTGCACCAGGCGGCGGCCGTTGAGCAGCACCAGCGTGTTGCCGACGCCGAGCGAGCGCAGGTTCACCGAATTGACGTCGCCGCGCGCGGCGTTGCTGGTCTGCGGATTGTTGGACGCATCGAACAGCACGTCGCCCATCTGCGGGATGGTGCGCATCAGTTCGTCGCCGGAAATCGCGCCGGCGGCATCGATCTGCTCCGCGCCGACCACCAGCACCGGCAGCGCATCGGTGGTGGATGCGCCCTGGATGTGCGAGCCCACCACGACCACTTTGTCCAGGGTCTTGGCGTCGTCGGCGGGCGCGGCTTCGGCCTGCGGCGCCGGGTCGGCCGGGGCCGATGCGTCCTGGGCTGCAGCGGCGTGGATCACGGCCAGCAAGGCCAGGGTAAGAGCGCTCCGCAATGGGGCGGCGCGTCGGTGGGTATGCATCGTTCAGTCCCTCCTCTGAAGACGTGGTGTGGCCGGCGTCAGTCGGCCGTGAGTCGTGTCGGGTCGCCCGGGCCCGCGGCCGGATCGGGCGCGGCGGCGATCGGTGCGGATGGCGCGCCCAGCGCGCGCGCCAGCGCGTCGCGGTCGAGCGCGTTCTCCCAGCGCGCGACCACCAGCGTGGCCACCGCGTTGCCGGTGAAATTGGTCAGCGAGCGGCACTCGCTCATGAAGCGGTCGATGCCCAGGATCAGCGCCATGCCGGCGACGGGCACCTCCGGCACCACCGCGAGCGTGGCGGCCAGCGTGATGAAGCCGGCACCGGTGACGCCCGCGGCGCCCTTCGAGCTCAGCATCGCCACCAGCAGCAGCATGATCTGGTGACCCAGGCTCAGCTCGGTGTTGGTGGCCTGGGCGATGAACAGCGCGGCCAGTGTCATGTAGATGTTGGTGCCGTCCAGGTTGAACGAATAGCCGGTGGGCACCACCAGGCCGACGACGGACTTGGACGCACCGGCGCGCTCCATCTTCTCCATCAGCGATGGCAGCGCGGATTCGGACGAGGACGTGCCCAGCACCAGCAGCAGTTCGGCCTTGAGGTAGCGGATCAGGCGGAAGATCGAGAACCCGCACCACCACGACACCAGCCCGAGGATGACGATCACGAACAGCAGCGAGGTCAGGTAGAACGAGCCCACCAGCCATGCCAGGTTCACCAGCATGCCCACGCCGTACTTGCCGATGGTGAAGGCGATGGCACCGAACGCGCCGATCGGCGCCGCGCGCATCAGCAGGTGGACCAGGCGGAACACCGGCGCGGTCAGCGCTTCCAGCAGGTTCAGCACCGGCCGACCCTTCTCGCCGACCAGCGCCAGTGACAGCCCGAACAGCACGGCGACGAACAGCACCTGCAGGATGTTGTCGCCCACGAACGGGCTGACCAGCGTCTTCGGGATGATGTCGAGCAGGAACCCGACCAGGGTCAGTTCGTGCGATTTCTGCACGTAGTCGTTGACCGCCGACTGGTCCAGGTCGGCCGGATTGATGTTCATGCCGGCGCCCGGCTGCACCACGTGCGCCACCACCATGCCGACGACGAGCGCCAGCGTGGAGAAGAACAGGAAGTACACCATCGCCTTGGCGAACACGCGGCCGACGGTGCGCAGCTGGGTCATGCCGGCGATGCCGGTGACGATGGTCAGGAAGATCACCGGCGCGATGATCATCTTCACCAGCTTGATGAAGGCGTCGCCCAGCGGCTTCATCGATTCGGCCAGCGCCGGCGCGTAGTGCCCCAGCACCGCGCCCAGCACGATGGCCACGATCACCTGGAAGTACAGCTGCTTGTACAGCGGCTGCTTCGGCGGCGGCAGGGCGGGGGCTTCAGCCAGGTGCATGGGAACTCCGGGACGGACGACGGCGCCGCCCGGATCGGCGGCCGGCATGTTGTACCCCCGCATCGCCGTGGCACCGATAACCTATTGGTACTAGCCCCGCCCCGGCGGCGGCCTCCGCTTAGACTGGCCGCCATGCTGCGCGCCCGCCGCCACCGCCAGACCCTGCTTGTCGTGCTGCTCACTCTGGGCGGCGCAGCATTAGCGATCGTGATGGCCTACCGCTGGGCCGGCGCACGCGCGCTGCGCGACGAAACCGTGCAGCTGCAGCGCCAGCTGGACCTGCATTCGCAGGCGCTGCAGCAACGCATCGACCGCTACCGCACGCTGCCGCAGGTGCTGGCGCAGGACCCGGAGCTGCGCCAGGCGCTGGTCTCGCCGGTCGACGATGCACGCCGCAATGCGCTGAACCAACGGTTGGAAGACGCCAACAGCGTCACCCGCTCGTCCACGCTGACCTTGATCGACCGCCATGGCATCGCCATCGCCGCCAGCAACTGGCGCGAACCGACCAGCAACGTCGGCGAGGACTACAGCTTCCGTCCCTACGTGCAGCAGGCATTGCGCGACGGCCGCGGCCAGTTCTACGGCATCGGCCTGACCACCGGCGAGCCGGGCTACTTCCTGTCGCAGGCGATCGAGGGGCAGGACGGGCAAGTCGCGGGCCTGGTCGTGATCAAGATCGAACTCGATGCGCTGGAACAGGAGTGGCTGCAGACGCCGGACATCGTCCTGGTCAGCGACGCGCATGACGTGATCTTCCTCGCCAGCCGCGACGCGTGGCGCTACCGCACGCTGCGCACGCTCACCGACAGCGACCGGCGCGAACTCGCGGCGACCCGACAGTACGCCCGCCAATCGCTTTCCCCGTTGCGCGTGCAGGCGCTGCCGTCGGCTACCGGCGACGCACGCCGTGTGCGCCTGCTGGACCCGCCGCTGACCGAGCCGGTGCTGTGGCAATCGATGGCGCTGCCCGAGGAAGGCTGGCACCTGCACCTGCTGCACGACGCGTCGGCCACCGTGGCCGCCGCGCGCACCGCCGCCATCGCGGCCGGCGGCGGTTGGCTGGCGTTGTCGTTCCTCGCGCTGTTCATGCAGCAACGCCGGCGCCTCGCCGTGCTGCGCCAGCGCAGCCGCGCCGAACTGGAAGCCGTGCTCCAACAGCACGCGCAGGAATTGCGTACCGCGCAGGACGGTATCGTCGAGGCCGCGCGCTCGGCCGATGCCGGCCTCAGCCGCAGCCTGGAGCACCTGCCGCAGGGCGTGGTCATCATCGATGCCGACTTGCGGTTGGTGGCGTGGAATTCGCGCTACCTGGACCTGTTCCGTTTCCCGCCCGACCTGATCCAGGTCGGGCGTCCGATCGAGGACGTATTCCGCTACAACGCCCGCCGCGGCCTGCTGGGCCCGGGCCCCGTCGAGGAGGCGATCCAGCGGCGCCTCGAGCATCTTCGCAGCGGCAAGCCGCACATGCGCGAGAGCGAGAAGGACGACGGCGTGGTGCTGGAAATCCGCGGGAACCCGCTGCCGGACGGTGGCTTCGTCACCAGCTACGCCGACATCACCACCTACAAGAACGCGGCGCGCGAACTTCGCTCGCTGGCCGACGCGCTGGAGCACCGCGTGGAAGAGCGCACGCGCGCCCTGGCCGACGCCACCCAGGCGGCGGAAAGCGCCAATCGCTACAAGACGCGCTTCGTCGCCTCCGCGGTGCACGACCTGCTGCAGCCACTCAACGCGGCGCGCATGTTCGTCTCGGCACTTCGCGGTCGGCTGCCCGACGACGATGCCCGCCGCATCGCCGACCACGTGGACAACGCCCTGATCGCGCAGGACGCCATCCTCAACAGCCTGCTGGACATCGCCCGCCTGGAATCCGGGGCGCTGCCCACGCGCGTGCGTGATTTCGCGCTGGCGCCGCTGCTTGAAACGCTGACGCGCGAGTTCGGCCTCGTCGCGGCGGAGCGCGGACTGGTGCTGGACAGCCTGCCGACGCGCGTGGTCGTGCGCAGCGACGAAGCGCTGCTGCGGCGCATCCTGCAGAACTTCCTCTCCAACGCGATCCGCTACACGCCGCGCGGGCGCGTGCTGCTGGGCGTGCGGCGCATCGCCGGTGGCCTGCGCATCGAAGTGCACGACCAGGGCCCGGGCATTCCTGAAAGCCTGCAGGCGGAGATCTTCGAGGAATTCCGCCGCCTCGACGACGGCGTGGCCAACGACCGCGGCGCCGGCCTGGGCCTGGCCATCGTGGAGCGCATCGGCCGCCTGCTCGGCCACCGCATCGGCCTGCACTCGCGCCTGGGACGCGGCAGCGTGTTCTGGGTGGAAGTACCACGCGGCTCGGCCGACGCTATGTCCACCGAGCCCGTCGTGGTCGCCAGCGAACCGGACGACGGTTCGCCGCTGCGCGGCCGCCGCGTGTGGTGCATCGACGACGATCCGCGCGTGTGCGAGGCCACGCGCGCCCTGCTGCGTCGATGGGAATGCGAAGTACCGCTGGCCGCTGGCCCGACCGATGCCTTGGCCGCGGCCACGCGGGGCCAGGCGCCGGACCTGCTGCTGCTCGACGTGCGGCTGGGCGACACCGACGGGCCGACGCTGTACGCCACCCTGTGCGAACGCTGGGCTGCCACGCCACCGGTGATCCTGGTCACCGCCGAGCGCGACGACGCGCTGCGCGCGCGGGCGCAAGCCTACGGCTGGGGTTTCCTCGCCAAGCCGGTGAAGCCGGCGGCCTTGCGCGCGCTGATGACCCAGCTGCACGTGCGGCGCACGCGCTGAGCGCGCCGCGTCAGTCGGCCGGTGGGCCTTCCGGCTCCAGCGACTTCACCAGCACCGCCGCCTGCGTGCGGCTATGGCATTCGAGCTTCTTCAGGATCGCGGTGACGTGCACCTTCACCGTGTTCTCGGCCAGGCCCAGCGCATGCGCGATCTGCTTGTTGAGCAGCCCGTCGGCCAGGCACAGCAGCACGCGGAACTGCTGCGGCGTCAGCTGGGCCAGCCGCGCCGCCAGCGTGGCGTCTTCTTCGGAACGCTCGGCGGTCAGCGGCGGGAACCACGTGCCGCCGTCCAGCACCACCGCCACGGCTTCGCCGATGGCCTCGGCCGGCGAAGACTTGGGAATGAAGCCGGCCGCGCCGAACTGCTGTGCGCGCCGGATCACGCGCGGGTGCTCGTTCGAAGAGATCACCACCACCGGCACTTCCGGGTGCTCGCCGCGCACGTGCAGCAGCGCCGAGAACCCGTGCGCGCCGGGCATCGTCAGGTCCAGCAGCACCAGGTCGGTATCCGGGCGCTGGTCCAATGCCTGGCCCAGCGCGGCGGCGCCAGCCGCTTCGGTCACGGTAGCGTCCGGCAACGCGCCGCGCAGCGCATGGATCACCGCATTGCGGAACAACGGGTGATCGTCGGCGACGAGGATGGCGGGCGTACTCATGCCTCCAGTGTGCCATCCGATGCGGACACGGCGGTTAGCACTTTGTGGCTAGTCCGCCGACAGGCGATCCAGGCGGATGCGGTTGGCGAACAGCGAGAACGCCAACATGCCGGCCAGTCCGCTGGCCCGGCTTACCCAACGCGGCAGCCACCGCGGCGGCGCCAGCACGCCGGATTCGAACAAGGGCTCGAAGCCCGCCACGTCCTCCAGCGTCATCTTGCCGGCGAACAGCCGCCTACACAGGCGCAGACGGTCCTGCTGCAGCGAATGGCGGAAGAACGTGTGCACGCCGACCAGGCCGCGCAGGTATACGGTGTCCTTGGTGAACGCCGCGCCGCCGGTCGTGGGCACGCCGCGGAATACGCGCTGCGCGGAAGAGAAACTCTCGGCCGGATTCTGTCCGGCCTCGGCGAAGTAGCGGTAGACCTCGACGAAATCCGCGCCGGCCAAGGCCATCGCCACCGCCTCGATGCGCAGGCTGATGCGTTTCATCCGCTCGATGTCGATGCTGCCGGTGATCTGCTCGGCGAACGTCGCCAGGCCCTCCTGAGTGGCGGTCACGCGCGGCGACGACAGCGCCAGGCTGGGCAGGTGGACCTGCTCGCGGCCGTTCAAGGCGGTGAGCGAGTGCACCAGCGCCTCGTGCTGCAACAGCTGGCGGCGGTCGTAGTCGCTGAAGGCCGCGCCGTGGCGCAGGCGGATGCGGGTGGCGCCCGCGGCCGCCTTCGCGATCAGCGTGGGATCGAGTTCGACGGTGATGACCCGGCCATCGAAGAAATCATCGAGGTCCGCCTGCAACTGCAGCTGCAGTGCCGTGGCGGAGACCGGGATCTGTTCTTCCGGCGCCAGCAGCTCGTGGTCCAGGTCGTTGGCGATGGTGATGAAGTGGCGCGCGGCGTCGCGCGTGGTGGGGCCCTCGCCCGGGAGACATTCCTCGGGCGTGCCGAACAGGGCAATGGAGTGCGCCGTGACCTGCGGGGAGCCGAGCGATTCCAGCAGTTGCGCGGCGATGTCCCAGCTGCGCGCGGATTCGCGCAGATAGTGGCCCAACGGGTGCGAGGCATCGGCCGCCGCCGACACGGCCGCCAACTCGCGGCGTGCATCGCCGAAGTCCAGCCGTGGGTACTCGATCACCGGCAGCACCGGTTGCCCGCGCGCCACGCCGGCGAGGAAGGGAGCCTGCGCGTCGGCGGGCCAACTGGCCAGGCTGAGCAGCTTGATGCCGCGCACGGCCTTGACCAGGCGCGCGTCGAGCGCGGCGTGATGGACGATGTCGGCCTGCATGGTGCCCTCCCGGCGGCCACTTTAGCCCAGCCCGCCGGCGCTACGTCACAAGTGGCCGCGCCTGCACTATGCTCGGCATTCTTCCATCGGTTGCGGGGGCAGCATGTTGGAACTCGACGCGGTACAGACGCTGGCGTTCGCCGGCCTCGCGCTTTTCCTCGGTTACGCCCTCTGCCGCTTCATTCCCGTACTGTCCCGCTACAACCTGCCCGCGCCGGTGATCGGTGGACTGGCCGTGGCCCTGGCCGTGCTGATCGCACGCAACCACGAGGTCACCCTGTTCTCGCTGGACACCAGCCTGCAGGCGCCGCTGATGATCGCCTTCTTCACCACCATCGGCGTCAACGCCAGCGTGTCGTTGCTGCGCATCAGCGGACGGCAAGTGGTGATCTTCCTGCTGCTGGCCACCGGCTTCGCGGTGGTGCAGAACCTGCTGGGCATGGCCGTGGCGATGGGCTTCGGCCTGCATCCGCTGTTCGGCGTGCTGGCCGGCTCCACGACCCTGACCGGCGGGCCCGCCACCGGCCTGGCCTTCGCCCCTTTGTTCGAACAGGCCGGCGTGACGGGTGCCGAATCCATTGCGGTCGCCTCGGCGATGGCCGGCATCATCTGCGGCGGCCTGCTGGGGGGCCCGGTGAGCACCGTGCTGATCCGTCGCCACAAGCTGTATGGCGGCGTGAAGCTGGGCGCGCCCGACGAATCCGCCGCCGAGCCCACCGGCGCACGCGATACGCCCGACTTCGCCACGCGCGAAACCGATGCGCTGAAGAGCGTCGTCGTCATCCTGGTGGCGATGTGGATCGGTGCCGGCGTCAGCGCCGGCTTGAGCGCCGCAGGACTGACGCTGCCCGCGTATGTCGGCGCGATGATGGTCGGCGCCCTGATCCGCTGGATCGACGACCGCACCGGTTGGCTGCGCCTGCCTGTGGCGACCACCGACCTCATCGGCAACGTGTGCTTGGCGCTGTTCCTGGCGGTGGCGCTGATGAACCTCAAGCTGTGGGAACTGGCCGGGCTCGCGGCCCCCCTGATGGTGAACCTGGCCCTTCAGGTCGTGCTGGTCGCGCTGTTCTGCGGCGTGGTGTTCCGGGTGATGGGGCGCGATTACGACGCCGCGGTGATGGGCGGCGGCTTCATCGGCTTCATGCTCGGCACCACGGCGAACGCGATGGCGGTGATGCGCACGCTGGTCGAACGCTACGGCATGGCGCCACGCGCGTTTCTCGTCGCCCCGCTGGTGGGCGCGTTCTTCATCGACTTCACCAATGCGCTGATCATCACCGGGTTCATCAATTTGTGGGATTGAAGCAGGACACCATCGGACTCAAAAAGGTATTTGCGCCTTCATGACGCAGCCCCCTTGGTAAGGGGGCGATTCGCGCCTGCGGCGCGAATGGGGGATCGGCAGCGTGGGCTGGGGCCCGCGCTTTGCGAAGCGAAGCGTGGGAGGTCCTTCGCGCGACGCGCGGAGGACCTAGCGCTTGCCGTACTTGTCGGCCAGGCGCTTGTTCAAGGCCTTGTTCTGCACTTTGGCGTTGGCCTTGTCAGCCAGGCGCGAGGCGAGCTTGTCGGCGGCGGCGGCGACTTCGTCGCGCAGCTTGAGGTAATTCAGGAAACGGCCTTCGTCCAGTTCCCCGCGCTCGATCGCCGCGCGCACCGCGCAGCCGGGCTCGCGGTCATGCGAGCAGTCGCGGAACTTGCACTGCTCGGCCAGCGCTTCGATGTCGGCGAAACCGCCGTCGGCCAGATCTTCTTCGCCGGTCGGCTTGAGTTCGCGCATGCCCGGCGTGTCGATCAGACACGCCCCCGCAGGCAGTGGAATCAGCGCGCGGAAGGTGGTGGTGTGGCGCCCGCGCGAATCGCTCTCGCGTACTTCGCCGGTCTTCATGCGCTCGTCGCCGAGCAGCGTGTTGGTCAGCGTGGACTTGCCGGCACCGGACGAACCGACCAGCACGACGGTGTGGCCCGGTTCGAGCCACGGCGCGAGTTGCGCGACGCTGGCGGCGTCCTTCGCGTTGACGGTGAAGACCGGCACGCCTTGTGCGGTGAGATCCGCCAGCACCTCGACTGCGTCGTCGGCGTACTTGGTGCGGTCGGCCTTGGTCAGCACCACCACCGGTTGCGCGCCACCGCCCCCGACCAGCAGCAGGTAGCGCTCGATCCGGCGCGGATTGAAGTCCGCATCCAGGCCGCAGACGATGAACACCGTATCGACGTTCGCCGCGATCACTTGCTGGTGGTAATGCTCGCCCGCAGCACCGCGCTTGATGCCGGTGTGGCGGGGCAGTAGCGCGACGATGCGCGGGCGCTTCGATGCGGCATCTTCCAGCAGCACCCAGTCGCCGACGGCGGGCCGCTCATGGGCGGGAAACCGCGGGCGCTGCCATTCCGGCAGCGATTCGGCCTTCACGCCCTCGCCGGGCGCATTGGCGACCACATACCCGGAGCGGTGCTGCTCGATCACCCGCGCCGGGCTGGCGGTCGGGTGCGCGGCCATGGCGTCCCGCCACGCGGTGTCCTCCGGTTCCCCCGCGTACGGCCAGCCGATGGACCGCAGAAGGGTGACGTCGGACACGCGGGAGAGGGGGGGTTCGGGCATGGCGCGCATTCTAGACGGGCCATGAAGGCCGCGGGGCCGGGCGGGCTAAATATCCGTTAAGCTGGCCCCCCTTCCTCATTTTGCCCCTGTGCGGTAGCCGCCATGTCCACCCCGCCCGTCAAACCGCTCGCCACGCGCGAACGCCTGTCCGAAGTCCGCTACGAAATCCGGGGCGAACTGGCACGGCGAGCCCGGGAGCTGGAAGCGCAGGGGCAGAAGCTGATCAAGCTCAACATCGGCAACCCGGGCGCCTTCGGCTTCCGCGCGCCCGAGCACCTGCAGCGCGCGATCGCCGACGACATGGGCCGCACCGATCCGTATACGCACCAGCAAGGCCTGCCGGCCGCGCGCGAGGCCATCGCCGCCGCGTACGCCCAGCGCGGCGCGCCGGATGCGCACGCGGATCGCGTGTTCGTCGGCAACGGCGTGTCGGAACTGATCGATCTGTCGCTGCGGGCACTGCTCAATCCCGGCGATGAAGTGCTGGTGCCCTCGCCCGACTACCCGCTGTGGTCGGCGGCCACCATCCTCAATGACGGGCGCCCGGTGTATTACCGCTGCGATCCAGAGAACGACTTCCAGCCCGATCCCAAGGAGATCGAGCAGCTGATCAGCTCGCGCACCCGCGCCATCGTGCTGATCAACCCGAATAACCCTACCGGCGCGACTTACTCGCGCGAGCTTCTGGAGCGCATCGTCGCCATCGCGGCGAAGCACCGCCTGCTGCTGATGGTCGACGAGATCTACGACCAGGTGCTGTACGACGGCGCGAGCTTCGTGCCGGTCGCCCCGCTCGCCGGCGACGTGCCGTGCATCACCTTCAGCGGCCTCAGCAAGGTGCACCGCGCCTGCGGCTGGCGCGTGGGCTGGGGCGTGGTGTCCGGCCACGGCGACGTGGTGCGCGATTTCCTGCATGCGATGGACCTGCTGAGCGCGCTGCGCCTGTGCGCGAACGTGCCGGGCCAGTACGCCATCGAGGCGGCAGTCAATGGTCCGGATACGATCAGCGCGCTGTGCGCGCCGGGCGGCCGCCTGTACGAAACCCGTCGTGCGGTGATCGAGGCCTGCGAGGCCAGCCCGCATCTGGAACTGGTGAATCCCGCCGGCGCGCTGTACGCGTTCCCGGCCGTGGTCGGCGACGCGGCCAAGGGCTTCGACGATCACGCGTTCGCACTGGAACTGATGGAAACCGAAGGCGTGCTGGTCGTGCCGGGCTCGAGCTTCAACGTGCCCTACCGCCACCACTTCCGCGTCACCCTGCTGCCGGAAGCGGCGACGATGCGCGAAGTCTTCGCCCGCATCGACCGCGCCCTGAAGCGCCGCGCAGAAGCGGCCACCAAGGTCGTGCCGATCAAGGGCAAGTCGCGGCCGGCGGCGGCGTAAGCCCGCGCGGCTGCCGTGGGTCTGTTGTGGGAGCGACGTGAGTCGCGAACGGATCTCCTCGTCGTCCATCGCGATTCACGTCGCTCCCACAGGCAGGTTCCATGACGACGATCTCCGCCCCGCACACCACCGCCCTCACCACCGAGCTGCGTTATCTCGCGCTCGGCGATTCCTACACCATCGGCGAGGCCGTCGATGAGGCAGGCCGCTGGCCGATGCAGCTGGCACGCCTGCTGCGCAGGGAGGGGGTGTTGATCGGCGATCCGCGCATCATCGCCACCACCGGCTGGACCACCGACGAACTCGATGCCGCCATCACCGCCGCCGAGCCACTGGGCGAACACGACTTCGTCACGCTGTTGATCGGCGTCAACAACCAGTACCGCGGCCGCGACGTGGAGGAGTATCGCGCCCAGTTCGCCGCACTGCTGTGGCGTGCCATCGGCTTCGCCGGCAATCGGCCCGGACGCGTGCTGGTGCTGTCGATCCCCGACTGGGGCGTGACCCCGTTCGGGGCCGCGTCGGGCCGAGATGCAGGCCAGATCGCACGCGAGCTGGATGCCTACAACCTCGCTGCCCGCACCGCCTGCGCGCAGCGCGACGTCGCCTTCGTCGACATCACCGCGGTCAGCCGCACGCGCGGCGCCGAACCGGCGATGGTGGCCGATGACGGCCTGCATCCGTCCGCCGCGATGTACACCGAATGGGCGCGGCTGGCCTTCCCCATCGCCCGCCACCTGCTCGCGTAGCGTGCGCCCTGCGCACGAAGCGCGATGACGTATTCATGCATCGTGCGCTCAGCGCGCCGCGGTTTGAGCCCCTCTCCCACCGGGAGAGGGGTTGGGGTGAGGTCCGGCGAAATCAACGGCGGTGAACTTTCCTGATGCCGCCACACCCTCCGGCGCTCCGCGCCACCCCGTATCGCGTACGGGGCAGGCTCTTCTCCCGGTGGGAGCAGGATTCAGGCCGCAACGTCTAGCCTGTCGCGTGCGCGCTCCTCATCCGGCACCACGGTGCGATATCCCTGCGCCTCCAGCCACGCCAGCAATCGCGCCAGGATCGCCACGTTGTGTCCGTGCGCCGCGCCTTCATGCAGCAGCACGATGGCACCAGGCGCGATGTCGCGCGTGATGCGCGCCACCACCTTGTCGGGCTCGCAATCGACACCGTCGAAGCCGCGTGCGCTCCAGGCCACGCGCGCCAGGCCATGCCGCTTCAGCGACAGGCCGACGAAGGGATTGGTCATGCCCACCACGCTGCGGAACCAGCGCGGCGTCTCACCGGTGATTGCGGTCAGGATGGACTGGCTGCGGCCGACCTGGTCTTCCATGGCGCCGGGCCCCAGCCGCCAGAAGCGCAGATCGGGATGATCGGCGCTGTGGTTGCCGATGCCGTGGCCACGGTCGCGGATGGCCTGCACCAGTGCCGGCCGCGCCTGTGCGCGCTCACCGACGATGAAGAAGGTGGCCTTGGCCCCATGCCGGTCCAGCAGGTCCAGCATGGCGGCAGTGTCGTCCGACGGGCCGTCGTCGATGGTCAGCCAGACCACGCGTTCGTCCGTGGGCAGTCGCGCCAGCGCCGGGCAGAACAGGGTGGCGCGTGGATGCAGGGTGGCCCAGACCACGGCCAGGTGGGTCGCCATCATCGCAGGCAGGCCCACGGTCCAGCCCCAGCGCCACCACAGCCAGGCCACGCCCACTTGCGACAGCGCCAGCAGGCCCAATATCAGTCCGGGATGGCGCGGCGGACGATGCAGTGTTCCTGTCGTGCTCATGCCCCATGATGCCACGGGGCGTAAAATCCCTTCTTCCACGCCCCTCACGCATTCCGGTATCCCACATGTCCCTCGACCCCGCCCTGCGCTCGCGCATCGAATCCCTCCTGCAGTCCAACCGCGTGGTGCTCTTCATGAAGGGCCAGCCGACCATGCCGCAGTGCGGCTTTTCGGCCAAGGCGGTGGGTGCGCTGTCGGCGCTCGGCGTGGACTACGCCCACGTCAACGTGCTGGCCGACCAGGAGATCCGCGAAGGCATCAAGGTGTACGGCGACTGGCCGACGATTCCGCAGCTGTACATCGACGGCGAACTGGTCGGCGGCAGCGACATCATCGAGCAGATGACCAACTCCGGCGAACTGGCCACACTGCTGGGCCTGGAAGCGCCCGACCGCACGCCGCCGGCGATCACCATCACCGCGGCCGCCGCCGAGATGCTGCAGAACGCCGTGGCCGACGCCGGCCCGGGCGCCGCGCTGGCGCTGTCGATCAACGCGCAGTTCCAGCCCAACTTCCAGCTGGCCCAGTTCGACGCCAACGCGATCGCCGCCGAATCCAACGGCGTGCGCGTGCAGTTCGACCTGGCCAGCGCGCGCCGCGCCGACGGCATTACCATCGACTGGGTGGACGACATCCGCGGCAAGGGCCTGGCCATCGACAACCCCAATGCGCCCAAGCCGGTGCAGGCGCTGTCGCCGATGGATGCCGACGCGAAGGTCCGCGCCAGCGAAGTGCTGCTGGTCGACGTGCGCCCGGCCGATGAACGCGCGATCGCGTCGGTGAAGCTGCCGTTCAAGACCTTCGACGGCAACGGCCGCGCCGAGCTGGAAGCGCTGCCGAAGGACACCGCCCTGGCCTTCCTGTGCCGCAGCGGCGGCCGCAGCCAGCAGGCGGCGGAAGAGTTCCGCGCGCTCGGCTTTTCCAACGTCTACAACATCACTGGCGGCATCATCGCCTGGGCCGACGACGTGGACGGCACGATCAGCAAGTACTGATCCGCGCTCGCGTCAGCCACGAAAAGGCGGGCCTCGGCTCGCCTTTTCTGTTTCCAAGGCTGTGGGAGCGACGTCAGTCGCGACCGAATACCTGTGCTTTCCCGTCGCGACTGACGTCGCTCCCACAGATGCACATCCAACCCGCTAACCGAGGAAACCGCCGCTGGCAAGGTAGTCGCGCTCTTCCTGCGTGGACGAGCGCCCCATCGCCTCATTCCGATGCGGGAACCGGCCGAAGCGGGTGATCAGGTCGTAGTGCAGCTGTGCGTACTTGATGTAGTTCTCGTCACCGGTGGCACGGAACAGGTCCAGCGAACGCTGCTGATCGTCCAATGCCTCGGAATGCTCGTACGGCATGTAGAAGAAGATCTTCAGCGCCGAATCGACCTGCGCATCGAAGCTCGCGTCGATGGCGCGCGTAGCGTAGTGCCTGGCCAGGCCGTCAGTAGCATACGAATGCGCGCTCTGCCGGAAGCAGTTACGCGGGAACTGGTCGAGCAAGAGGACCAGCGCCAGCGCGCCCTCGGCGTCGCCCATCCAGCCTTCCAGCTCGCGCCGTGCCGCGCGGAAGTGCAGTCCCCGGAATCGCTGGTCGAACTCGGTATCGAACGCATCGTCGTTGGCGAACCACTTGTCGTAGCCCGCGTTCTTCCAGAAGGTGATGATGTCGTTGGATTCGTTCATGGCGTTACCTCCTGCTTGCAGCGGATTAATAGGTGAAGCGAGGTCGACCTGGACGAGTTGCTAGGTCTTGAATCCGCGCTCCGTGTATAGCGCGGGGTAACGTGCGCGCAAAGCATGACGTACCGCATCGGTAGATCGTCGGAATCCAAGCGCAAGGGTCAGTGCTCGCTCATCGCGCCAGGTTAGCCGCACCTCATTGGCGGTGAAGAGCTGCCTGCGAACCTCGATCTTCTCCAACTCGTCAACCATCCAATGCTGCGAGGATCTACGCCTTGCGCGGGATGGTGGATTCTTGTCCGGTGCATATGCAACCTGAGCGATCACTTGACTGCCCGAAGCAGCCAGTGCTCCGCCTTTGATGGATGGCCAGATACCCAGCGGTTCGGCTTCGATGTGTGCCGGGTGCAAATGAAGCAGCCAGTTCTTGAATCCCCAATGGGAATAGAAGGGTCCTAGAACCGGCGCATCTAGAGGTGGCAAGGCTGACATAAGGATCAGAGTGGTGGCCCGTCTGGACTACCTGCAACGATGGACCGGGTCACTCATCAAACCGCAAATGCCGCACTGACTTTCCGTTGCGGCGAATCAGCCGCAGCGCTTCGATGCCGATGGTGATGTGGTTCTCGACGAACGAGGAGCTGACCTTGGCGTCGCTGGCTTCGGTCTTCACGCCTTCGGGGATCATCGGCTGGTCGCTGACCAGCAGCAACGCGCCGCAGGGGATGCGGTTGGCGAAGCCCGCGGCGAAGACGGTGGCGGTTTCCATGTCGATGGCCATGCAGCGCATCGCGCGCAGGCGTTCCTTGAAAGCGACGTCGTGTTCCCACACGCGGCGGTTGGTGGTGTAGACCGTGCCGGTCCAATAGTCGTGGCCCAGGTCGCGGATCATCGTGGACACCGCGCGCTGCAGGGCGAAGGCGGGCAGGGCCGGCACCTCCGGCAACAGGTAGTCGTTGCTGGTGCCTTCGCCGCGGATGGCGGCGATCGGCAGCACCAGGTCGCCCAACTGGTTCTTGCGCTTCAGGCCGCCGCACTTGCCGAGGAACAGCACTGCCTTGGGCATGATCGCCGACAGCAGATCCATCATCGTCGCGGCGTTGGGGCTGCCCATGCCGAAGTTGATCATGGTGATGCCGTCGGCGGTCGCGCTGGCCATCGGTCGGTCCAGGCCGACGATGGGCGCACCGGTCAGCTGCGAAAACACGTTGAGATAGCCGCCGAAATTGGTCAGCAGCACATGCTCGCCGAACTGGTCCAGGGGCACGCCGGTGTAGCGCGGCAGCCAGTTGTCGACGATTTCGCTCTTGTCCTTCATGGAAGCCTCTTTTTCTAGTTGTTGTGCGGCAATTCTGGCACGACTGCGATGCGTGCACTTGGCAGGACGCGCCGCGGCCGGTTAGGGTCGGCGTCTCTTCCAGGGGATACATCATGCGAACGACCTTGCTGGCCGGGCTGATCCTGGCCTCGCTGGGCGGCAGCGCGCTTGCCGCCACACCCGCCTCGCGCTTCACCCAGGACCCGTACCCGAGCACATACCGTGCGGTCCCGTCCGGCCCGGTGCTGCTGGCCAACGCGACAGTGCTCACCGGCACAGGCGAGCGCCTCGATGGCACCGACGTACTGCTGGCCGACGGCAAGATCGTGGCGGTGGGCCGGGGCTTGTCGGCGCCCGACGGCGCCACCCGCGTCGACGCGACCGGCAAGTGGGTGACGCCTGGCCTGATCGACGTGCATTCGCACTTGGGCGTGTACCCCAGCCCCGGCGTGAAGGCGCACAGCGACGGCAACGAAATGACCGCGCCGGTGACCGCGAACGTCTGGGCCGAGCATTCGATCTGGGCGCAGGATCCCGGCTTCCACACCGCGCTGGCCGGCGGCGTGACCTCGCTGCAGGTGCTGCCCGGTTCGGCGAACCTGGTCGGCGGTCGCGGGGTGACGCTGAAGAATGTGGCCTCCACCAGCTACCAAGGCATGAAGTTCCCGGGTGCCCCGTGGGGCCTGAAGATGGCCTGCGGCGAGAATCCCAAGCGCGTGTACGGCGGCAAGAGCGGCCCGGCCACGCGCATGGGCAACGTGGCGGGCTATCGCGCGGCCTTCATCGACGCCGCCGAGTACCTGAAGAAGAATGCCCCCAAGGCGCAGCAACCCAAGAAGAAGCGCTGGTGGGAGCGCGCCAGCGGTGGAGAGGGTACGGACAGCGGTGGCGATGCCGGCGGCAAGCGCGACCTGAAGCTGGACACGCTGGCCGGCGCGATCAACGGCGAGATCCTGGTGCACATCCATTGCTACCGCGCCGACGAGATGGCGACGATGCTGGACCTGGCCAAGGAGTTCGGCTTCAAGATCGCCGCGTTCCACCACGGCGTGGAGGCGTACAAGCTGGCCGACCGGCTGGCGCAGGAGAACGTCTGCGGCGCGCTGTGGGCCGACTGGTGGGGCTTCAAGATGGAAGCCTTCGACGGCATCCAGGAAAACATCGCGATCGTGGACCGTCCGGCCAACAGCTGCGCGATCGTGCATTCGGATTCTGACGAGGGCATCCAACGCCTCAACCAGGAAGCGGCGAAGGTGATGGCCAATGCGCATCGCGCCGGCATGGGCGACATCGCGCCGGAGCGCGCGATCCGCTGGGTGACCAGCAACGCCGCCAAGGCGCTGGGCATCGCCGACAAGACCGGCACGCTGGAAGCCGGCAAGATGGCCGACGTGGTGGTGTGGAACCAGAACCCCTTCAGCGTGTACGCGAAGGCGGAGCAGGTCTACATCGACGGCGCCCGCCTCTACGACCGCAACGACCGCAGCAGGCAACCCGTCTCCGACTTCATGCTCGGCCAGGAGGTGATGCCATGAGCCGCGCGCAGGATGTGTCCTTGCCGTCATCCCAGCGAATGCTGGGATCCACCTTGCTTTCGCTTTCGATGACGAACGCAGCGGAAAAGACAAAAGCCAAATGGGTCCCAGCGTTCGCTGGGACGACGGTGAGGGTGTTGGCGGTAGCTGTCGCACTGGCGTCGACCTCGTTCGCCGCCTTCGCGCAGGACGTCCTGATCCGCAACGCCACGGTGCACACCGCCGGCGCGCAGGGTACGTTGCAGAACGCGGACGTGCTGGTGCGCAATGGCGTGGTACAGGCGGTCGGTACCGACCTGGCAGCGCCGACGGCCGCCACCGTCGTGGAGGCCAACGGCCGTCCGCTGACGCCGGCCTTCTTCGGCGGCATCACCGAAATCGGCATCGAGGAAGTCTCCGGCGAATCGTCCACGGTGGACGCGGCCGTCACGCTGGAAGACCAGCCGATGCGTCCGGAGTTCGACGTGACGCTGGCCTACAACCCGGCCTCGATCGTGATCCCGGTGGCGCGCGTGGAAGGCATCGGCTTCACCCTGCTCGCCGCATCGACAGGCGGTTCCTTCATCGCGGGCCAGGGCGGCATCATGCGGCTGGACGGCAGCCCCGATCCGGTCGGTCCGCGCGCGCTGTTCGTGCGGCTGGGCAGTGGCACGGCGGAACTGGCGGGCAAGTCGCGCGCCGCGCACTGGATGCTGCTGGACCAGATGGTGGCCGAAGCGCGCGGCCGCGTGCCGGTGGATTCCCCGCACGCATTGTTGACGCCGGCAGGCCGTGCGACCCTGGCGCGCTACCTGGCGGGTAACGGTCGCATCGTGGTGCAGGTGCACCGCGCGGCCGACATCCGCCAGCTGTTGCGCTGGGCGCAGCGCGAGAACGTGCGCATCGCCATCGCCGGTGGCGCCGAAGCCTGGAAGCTGGCGCCGCAGTTGGCGCAGGCGAAGGTGCCGGTGTTCGTCGACGCGCTGGCCGACCTGCCGTCGGACTTCGACCAGATCGGCGCCACGCTGGAAAACGCGACGCGGCTGGATGCGGCCGGCGTGAGCGTCAGCTTCTCGCAGGCCGGCGACGCCTCGCACAACGCCCGCAAAGTCCGTCAGCTGGCGGGCAATGCGGTGGCCAATGGCCTGCCGTGGGAAGACGGTCTGGCCGGGCTGACCCGCGTGCCGGCAGAGACCTTTGGCGTGGGCGATCGCGTGGGCACCATCGCACCGGGCAAGTTGGCCGACCTGGTGCTCTGGAGCGGCGATCCGCTCGACGTGGCGAACACCGCGCAACAGGTGTGGTTGGGCGGCCGTGCGATGCCGATGCGCTCGCGGCAGACCGAGCTGCGCGACCGCTATCTGCAGCAGGCCGGTCCGCTGCCGCGCGCGTACTCGAAGTAACCGCGTGCGGTCGTCAGTCCACGGAGGCGCCTTCGGGCGCCTTCGTGCTTTCTGCGTCGGCGCACGACGTGTCTTCGGCCACCACCCGATCGCCACCGGCGCGCTTGGCCACGTACATGGCCTGGTCGGCGCGGGCGATCAGCGACGCCACCGAATCGCCGTCGCGCGCCTGGGCCGCACCGATGCTGGCGGTGAGCGCGACGGGCACGCCTTCCACGCGCGCGCAGTCGCGGCGGATGCGCGCGGCCACCTGGTCGGCGATGCGCATCGCGGCGGGGAGTTCGACGCCGGACAACACGAGCACGAATTCCTCGCCTCCCAGGCGGCCGAGTTGGTCGCCGTACTGGAACTGCTCGCTGACCGCGCGCGTCACCGCGCGCAGGCAGGCATCGCCCAGCGCATGGCCGTGGCGGTCGTTGATCTGCTTGAAGTGATCCAGGTCGATGAAGAGCAGCGAGGCCGGAATATGCTCGCGTTCGCGCTCGATCAGCGCCCAGTCGAGACGGTGTTCGATGCCGCCACGATTGAGCACACCGGTCAGCCCGTCGCGCTCGGCATGCTGCTTGGCGCTGTCGCGTTCGCGGCGGAAGGTCAGCATGCGGTCGGCCAGGCCCAGTGCCAGCACGACCGCGGTGAAGGCCAGCACCCAGGGCAGGCCGTACTCCAGCCAGGGTTCGGCACGTTCGCCTCCGCTGAAGCGCAGCGCACGCCACATGGTGAACACCAGCAACGGCACCCAGGCGATCAGCACATAGGCCGCATGCTTCTGGCCCCGCGCCCAGGCGACCACCAGGGTGACCAGCGCAACGGCATTGGTCAGCAGGAACAAGGCGTTGGCCAGGTCCGGAAACCACGCCTTGCTTGCCGGCCACGGCAATACAAGGAACAGCAACGTAGCCCCGCAGCCATACACGCCCACGCACTTCATCAGCAGGCTCAGCCGCGGCGCCACGCGGCGCAGGCTGGCGTAGTCCAGCCACAGGTAGACCAGCAGGATGGTCGCCAGCGTGCCGGACGCCCAGATACCCTGCGCGCCGAAGCGGGCCAGCGTGTCCAGACCCGGCCAAGCGTAGGCCTCGCCATAGGAACACAGCGCATAGAGCAACTGGAACAGCATCGCGCCGGCGTACAACAGGTAGACGCGTTCGCGCAGCATGGCCCAGAACAGCAACACCGCCAGCGAGACCCCGAGCACCGCGCCGATCGCCGGCATCACCAGCCGCAGGTGGCGCAGGTCCGCGGCGGCGTAATGCGGCCGCGATTCGACGGCGACATGCAACGGGTAGCGCGCGCCTTCCACGCGCACATACACCGGACCGTCGCCCGCCAGCGGGAACACCAGGGCGCGGCGGGTGTACTGCGGATCCAGATCGGCGCGGAACAGGTCCTGCGTGCGCGGCGCGCCGTCGGGGGTGTCGAGCACGGTCACGCGTGCGGTGTACGGGTGGTAGATCACCAGCAGTGGCTCGGCGACGCCGGGCCGTGGCTGCACGCGCCATTGCCCGTTGCCGATCACGCGCACGCCATCGTCGTCGCCTTCGAAGCGACGTTCCGAGAAGAGCCCGGCACGCTGTCCAGCCTGCTGTTCCAGCGCCAGTGGCTGGATCCGGTCGATCCGCGCGATGTTTTCCCCGAACGCGGCGGACGCGGGCAGCAGGGCCAGAAGCAGCAGTAATGACCACCACCCCTGTTTCATGTTGCCCCTTGCTTTCGCCGGAGTGTCGGACCCGGCTGCACGTCGGGCAAGCCCACGAGGCGCATTAATGTGATGAGCATCACATTAATAGCGGGATTGACTAAGCACCGTTCGCGGGACCTGCTGCGCGTTCAGACTGTGGCGCAAGTCGTGGAAAGGTGATTTATTTCACACTTCACGCGTTTACGCAGCGACGGCCTCGTGGTTGTCGGCTAGCGTGGCGGGCCGAGGGGATGCGACGGATGCCGGGAGGGGCAAGATGCGCATAGGGATTGTCGTGGATTCAGCGTGCGACCTGCCGCTGGACTACCTGCAGCAACACAACATCGTCATCCTGCCGATCACGGTGCGGATCGGCGAAGCCGTGCTCGCCGACCATCGCGACGAACAGGCCACGCTGAGCTTCCTGCACGCGCACGTGGCCGAGCGCGGCCACGAGGCCGAGACCACGCCGTTCACGGTCAACCAGATCCGGGATCTGTTCCTGGGCCAGCTGGTGATCGATTACGACCACGTGTTCTGCATGACGATCACGAAGACGCGTTCGCCGATCCACGACAACGCGATGCAGGCCAGCTTCGCCATCCTCAACGACTACAAGCCGGTGCGGCAGGCCGCAGGCCACAACTCGCCGTTCGCGCTGCGGGTGATCGACACGCAGAACCTGTTCGCCGCGCAGGGCATCACCGCTGTGGAAGCGGTGCGCATGCGCGACGCCGGCGCCAACGTGCAGCAGATCCGCGTGCGCCTGGAGGAACTGGCGCAGAACACGCACGGTTACATGATTCCGCGCGACCTGTACTACCTGCGCAACCGCGCCCGCACGAAGGGCGACCGCAGCGTCGGCCTGCTGAGCGCGGCGCTGGGCAGCGCGCTGGACATCAAGCCCGTGCTGTACGGTCATGCCGGGAACACGGAACCGGTGGCCAAGATCAAGGGCTTCGAGAACGCAGTGGAGCAGATGTTCAAGTTCACCGGCAACCGGGTGATGGCCGGGCTGCTGACACCCACCGTCTGTTTGAGTTACGGCGGCGAACTGTCGGAACTGCGCGCCCTTCCGGGCTACCAGCGCCTGCGCGACATCTGCGAGAACAACAAGGTCGAGGTGTTCGAGAGCGTCATGAGCCTGACCGGCATGGTCAACGTCGGCAAGGGCGCCGTCGTGGCCGGCTTCGCCGCACCGCCCGCGCCGTTCAAGGCGACATAACGGCGGCCTAACGCGGCGGGGCTACGCTATGCCCCTGGTTTGCACCGGGGGTGCCATGGCGGTCCGTTACTACATCAGCCTGCCCGATCCCGTCCGCGCGCGCGGCGGCGATCCGGCTTTCAGCTTCGACGCGCACGGCGCGGAAGAATTCGCCGCGCAACTGCAGCACGCACTGCGCACCAGCAGCCTGTTCGAGCGCTGGCGCTCCCATCAGGACGAACCGGACGAGGTCGACGCCAGCCTCGGCGCCGTCGACCCGGATGCGACCGTCGCCGGCAAGCAGGACGACCTCAGCATCATGCTGGTCGCCCGTTCCTCCATTCCCGGTCACGTACTGAAGCACCGCCTGCGGCTGCTGGCTGGCGGGGCCTGGGAACTGCGCGACGTGGCGGCCGCCTGACCGGACCGGTGCGCACACCTGTCCTGCTGGCCTGGAGCGGTGGCAAGGACGCAGCGTGGACGCTGCACGTGTTGAGGCAACGCGACGATATCCAGGTCGTCGGTCTGCTGACCACCGTCACGCGCGAATCCCAGCGCGTGTCGATGCAGGGCATCCGCCGCACCGTGCTGCATGCGCAAGCACGCGCGGCCGGCCTGCCGCTGATCGAAGCGATGATCCCCGCGCAGTGCGCCAACGCCGAGTACGAAACCGCGATGGCTGCCGCGCTGGCGGATGCCGCGGCGCGTTGGCCCGGCCTGCGCACGATGGCGTTCGGTGATCTGTTCCTCGAAGACATCCGTGCCTATCGTGTCGAAAACCTCGCTCGCGTTGGATGGGAGGTCGTCACGCCGCTGTTCGGGCGCGACACCGCCACGCTCGCGCGCGACATGGCCGCCGGCGGCCTGCGGGCCCGACTGTGCTGTGTGGATACGGAGCAGCTTGATGCGGCGTTCGCCGGACGCGCCTTCGACGCCGCCCTGCTCACCGCCCTGCCGCCCGACGTGGATCCCTGCGGCGAGAACGGCGAGTTCCATACCTGCGTGTCGGCGGGACCGATGTTCGATGCGCCGCTGTCGCTCGTGCAGGGTGCTACCGAGCTGCGCGACGCGCGTTTCGCGCTCACCGACTTCGAGATCGCGCCGCAGGCGGGCTAAAGCCCGCCCTACGCCTTCAACGCTGCCGCATGGTGCGCGATGTGATCGCCGATGAAGCTGGCGATGAAGTAGTAGCTGTGGTCGTAGCCCGGCTGCAGGCGCAGCGTCAGCGGATGGTCCGACTCGGCGGCAGCGGCCTGCAGCAGTTCCGGCTTCAGCTGCGCCTGCAGGAATTCGTCCGCATCGCCCTGGTCGACGAACAGCGGCAGCCGTTCTTTCGCATGGCGGAGCAGGTCAACGGTGTCGTACGCCTTCCAGGCCTCACGGTCCTCTCCCAGGTACGCAGCGAACGCCTTTTGCCCCCACGGCACCTGCGAGGGCGCAACGATCGGCGAGAACGCCGACACGCTGCGGTAGCGACCTGGATTCTTCAGCGCGATCGTCAGTGCGCCATGGCCGCCCATCGAGTGGCCGCTGATCGCGCGCGCATCGGTCGCCGGGAAATTCGCTTCGATGAGCGCAGGCAGTTCGTCGACGACGTAGTCGTACATCCGGTAGTGCGACGCCCACGGCGCCTGCGTCGCATTGACGTAGAACCCCGCGCCCTTGCCCAGGTCGTAACCCTCGGCGTCGGCCACGTCCTCGCCTCGCGGACTGGTATCCGGCGCGACGAGGATGATCCCGTGTTCGACGGCGTAACGCTGCGCCCCGGCCTTGGTGATGAAATTCTGCTCGGTGCAGGTCAGGCCGCTGAGCCAATACAGCACAGGGCACGGGCCTTGTTCGGCCTGCGGCGGGATGAAGACACCCACCGTCATGTCGCAGCCGAGCACCTCGGAGCGATGGCGGTAGACGTCCTGCCAGCCGCCGAAGCAGGCACGGTGTTCGATGCGTTCGAGTGTCATGGTGGTTCCCGTGTTCCCTTCTCCCTGCGGGAGAAGGTGGCGCGAAGCGCCGGATGAGGGTTGGACGGAGCGTAACGGGCGAACCGCAGTGGACGTTGCAAGAAGCGCGGCGTCCGACCATCAGGATGTCGCCGGACCCTCACCCCAACCCCTCTCCCGGCGGGAGAGGGGCTAGGCTATTCAGAAATGCACCACCGAGCGGATCGACTTGCCTTCATGCATCAGGTCGAAAGCTTCGTTGATGTCGTCCAGCGGCATGGTGTGGGTGACGAAGGGCGCAAGTTCGATGTCGCCCTTCATCGCATCCTCGACCATGCCTGGCAGCTGCGAGCGGCCCTTCACGCCACCGAACGCCGTGCCCATCCACTTGCGGCCCGTCACCAGCTGGAACGGACGCGTGCTGATCTCCTGCCCGGCACCGGCCACACCGATGATGACGCTCTGGCCCCAGCCGCGGTGCGCGCATTCCAGTGCCGCGCGCATCACGTTGACGTTGCCGATGCATTCGAACGAATGGTCCACGCCCCAGCCTGTCATTTCGACGATGACCTGCTGGATTGGCTTGTCGTGGTCCTTCGGATTGACGCAGTCGGTGGCGCCGAACTGCCGCGCCATCTCGAACTTCGACGGATTGGTGTCGATGGCGATGATGCGGCCGGCCTTCGCCTGGCGCGCGCCCTGGATCACCGCCAGGCCGATACCGCCCAGGCCGAACACGGCCACCGTATCGCCGGCCTGCACCTTGGCCGTGTTGTGCACGGCGCCGATGCCGGTGGTGACGCCGCAGCCGAGCAGGCAGACGTGCTCCGGGTTGGCGTCGGGGTTGATCTTCGCCAGCGAGACCTCGGCGACGACCGTGTATTCGCTGAAGGTCGAGCAACCCATGTAGTGGTACAGCGGCTGGCCTTCGTAGGAGAAACGCGAAGTGCCGTCCGGCATCACGCCCTTGCCCTGGGTGGCGCGCACGGAGGTGCACAGGTTGGTCTTGCCGCTCTTGCAGAACAGGCACTCGCCGCATTCGGCGGTGTAGAGCGGGATGACGTGGTCGCCCGGCTTGACGCTGGTGACGCCCTCGCCCACCTCGACGACGATGCCGGCGCCTTCATGGCCCAGCACGACCGGGAACAGGCCCTCTGGGTCATCGCCCGACAGCGTGAACGCGTCGGTGTGGCACACGCCGGTGTGGGTGATCTTCACCAGCACCTCGCCCTTCTGCGGCGGGGCGACATCGATCTCGACGATCTTCAGTGGTTCGCCCGCGGCGAAGGCGACGGCGGCACGGGATTTCATGACGGCACTCCTGCTTACTTGAGATAGGAACGAACCAGCGCGACGGCGGCATCGATGCCGGCCTCGCGCTGCGAGGGGGTGGACGCCGGGTGCGCGAACTCTTCGCGCAGGTGGCTCTCGAGCACTTCGGACATCAGGCCATTCACGGCCCCCCGGATCGCAGCGAGCTGCTGCAGCACCGGCGCGCACTCCGCCCCCTCCTCCAGCGCGCGTTCCAACGCGTCCAACTGGCCCCGCATGCGACGAACGCGGGTCAGAGCCTTCTTCTTGTCGGCGGGGGAATGGGGCATTTCGGCATCACGACGCCATATAGTGGGGGGGAGTATACACCCCCGATACCGATGCGGGCCGCGCAGCGCTAGGTGGAGGCGCAGCAGGACGGTCCGCAACAGGCCGCCCCAGGCGTCGGTTTTGCGCCGTCGTCGCCGGCCGTTGAGGGCAACGGCACTGCCTCCTCGACCACGCTTGCCGCGCTGGCCGCGGCGCGCGCGGCCAAGTCGCCCTTGCGCTCGCTGTATCGGCTGGTCAGGTAATCACTGCGCTCGCGCACCAGCAAGGTGAACTTAAGCAGTTCCTCCATCACGTCCACCACGCGGTCGTAGTACTGCGAGGGCTTCATGCGGCCGTCGTCATCGAATTCCTGCCAGGCCTTCGGCACTGACGACTGGTTGGGGATAGTGACCATGCGCATCCAGCGGCCCAACACGCGCAGCGCATTGACCACATTGAACGATTGCGAGCCGCCGCACACCTGCATGACCGCCAGGGTCCGCCCCTGGGTGGGACGCACACTGCCCTCGGACAGCGGCAGCCAGTCGATCTGGTTCTTGAACACCGCCGTCATCGTCCCGTGTCGCTCCGGGCTCACCCAGACCTGGCCCTCGGACCAGTTCGACCACTCCCGCAACTGCCGCACCGCCGGATGGTCCGCGCCCACGCTGTCGAGCAGGGGCAACGCGTGCGGATCGAACACCCGCGTCTCGGCACCGAAGTGTCGCAGCAGCCGTTCGGCTTCCAGCGCCAGCTTGCGACTGAAGGACTGCGGACGCAAAGACCCATACAGGATCAGGATGCGCGGTGGATGCCGCCAGCCCGCAGCGGCAAGCTTGTCGGTATCGGGAACATCCAAGGCGTCGGGGTCGATCTGCGTCGGCAACGGAAGTGTCATGTCGTCTTGTTAGGCTCTGATTGTTCGATTATTCTAGAATCATGGAAATAAATGCCGCAACCAGCGCCCTTGCCGCCCTGGGCCAATCGACCCGCCTGGCGGTCTTCCGCTTGTTGGTGGAGGCCGGGCCCTCCGGGCGCATGGCGGGCGAAATCGCCGAAACCCTGGCTCTGCCCGGCGCCACGCTGTCCTTTCACCTCAAGGAGCTGGTGGCGGCCGGCTTGGTGCAGAGCGAACCCCGGGGCCGCAACGTCTGTTACCGGGCCGATTTCGCCGCCATGAACGGACTGATCGAGTTCTTGACCCGCAACTGCTGCGCCGGTACGTCCGATCCCGCCTGTCTGCCCGCTGGCGATGCCTGCGCCTGCTGACCTCACGTCGAGAAGCCCATGAGCTACCGCGTCCTGTTCCTTTGCACCGGCAATTCCGCTCGCAGCCAAATGGCTGAGGCACTCCTCAATGTCCTCGGCAAGGGGCGGTTCTCTGCCCACAGCGCGGGCAGCCAGCCTTCGGGAAGCGTTCAACCCTTGGCCGCCCGCCTCATCTCTGAGCTGGGCTATACCGCGCCATTGCGCAGCAAGAGCTGGGACGAATTTGCGGCGCCCGGAGCGACGCCACCGTTCGATTTCATCATCACCGTCTGCGACAAGGCGGCCGGCGAGGCGTGCCCGGTGTGGCCCGGGCAACCGGTGCTGGCGCATTGGGGCGTGCCGGACCCCGCCATCTCCCCCAACGACATGGCGGGCTTCATGGACGCGTGGTCCACGCTGCGCCGACGCGTCGATCTGCTACTGGCCCTCCCGCTGGACACCATGGACGCCTTGGCGCGCGAGCAGAAGCTCCGCGCCATCGCCTCTGCCTGATACCTGACCGATACGAGCCCATGATCCCAAAGCGCATCCTCTTCGTCTGCGTCGAGAACTCCAACCGCAGCCAGATGGCCGAGGCCTTCGCCCATCTGCATGGCGGTGATCGTGTGGACGCCTTCAGCGCCGGCTCGCGCCCGTCGGGCCGCATCAATCCGAAAGCCATCCGCTTCATGGACGAACTGGGATACGACCTGTCCACGCATGCTTCGAAATCGCTGGACGAGGTGGAGGGCGAATTCGATGCGGTGATCACGATGGGCTGCGGCGACAACTGTCCCTGGGTCCCGGCGAAACGGCGCGAGGACTGGGGGCTGCCCGATCCGCGCGACATGGACGACGACGGCTACCGCGCCGTCCGCGACGACATCGGGCGCCGGGTGCAGGCGCTGCTGGCATCCCTGTGATGTCGCGTGCGCTGCTGGCCGAAGCGCTCGGCACGATGCTGCTGCTGGCGACCGTGGTCGGCTCGGGGATCATGGGCCAGACGCTGAGCGCCGGGAACGATGCGGTCGCCCTGCTTGCGAATGCGGGCGCGACGGCCGGCGCGCTGTACGTGCTGATCGCGCTGCTCGGACCGATCTCGGGCGCACACTTCAATCCCGTGGTCACGCTCGCCATGCGGCTGCGCGGCGACCTCGATACGCGCACCACCGCCGCCTACGTATTCGTGCAATGCATCGCGGCGATCGCCGGCGTCCTGCTCGCGCATGCGATGTTCGATCTGCCCTTGCTCCAACCCGGCACCCGCATGCGTACCGGGGCCGCGCAGTGGCTCAGCGAGGGCGTGGCCACGTTCGGCCTTCTGCTGACGATCCTGCTTGGCCTTCGCCATCGCGCGCAAGCCATCCCGGCGCTGGTGGCGAGCTACATCTTCGCGGCGTACTGGTTCACCGCCAGCACCTCGTTCGCCAACCCGGCGGTGACGCTGGCGCGCGCGTTGACGCAAACGTTCGCCGGCATTCGTCCAGCGGATGCACCGGCTTTCATCGGCGCGCAGTTGCTGGGTGCCGCCGTGGCGTTGGTCCTCGCCCGCGCGCTCATCGCCAGCACCCCAACACCTTCATCCGAAACAACATGAGCGCGATACGCCCTGCCGAGGCCGCGGACCTGCCCCGCATCGCCGCCCTGCTCGACGCGGAAGCGCTGCCGACCACGGATCTGGCGACCTCCCGGATCGCCTTCTGGGTCGCCGAAGACGCCACCGGACCGGTGGCCGCCATCGGCCTGGAGCCACACGCCGACGCCGGCCTGCTGCGCTCGCTGGTGGTCGCCCCGGCGCACCGCGGTGCCGGGCATGCGCGGAAGCTGGTCGCGGTACTGGAAGCCGAGGCGCGCGCACGCGGTCTCCGCGACCTGGTGTTGCTGACACAGACGGCGGCGCCGTTCTTCGCGCGCGCCGGCTACGTACAGATCATGCGTGCCGATGCACCGCGCGCCGTGCAGGACAGCGCCGAATTCCGTGCGCTGTGCCCGGCATCCGCCATCTGCATGCAAAAAGCTCTCTGAGCGCACCGACTGGCGCGCTCCGCGATCACTTCACCCGCTGGCCGTGCTTGATCACGATGTCGACCCGCTGCAGCAGCGCGACCTGCTTCAGCACATCGCCCTTCACCGCGATGATGTCCGCATACTTGCCTTCGGTGACCGTGCCGTAATCCTTGTCGGCCTTCATCGCCACGGCCGGCCAGTAGGTGGCCGCGCGGATCGCGTCGATCGCCGGCACGCCAAGCTTGTTGACCCACACGTCGAGCTCGTTCCAGGTGCTGCCGCTGTGGAACTTCATCGGGATGCCGGAGTCGGTGCCGATCAGCAGCAGCGCACCGCTCTCGCGCAGCTGTTGGAACTTGCGCTGCAGCGTGGGCCAACGCTGCGGCGTCTGCTGGAAGTAGCTGATGCGCTCCGGATGCTCGAGCGACTTCTTGATGTCCTCGATGATCGCGGGCGTCAGGCCGACATGCCAGTCGCTGCCATCGATGAACTCATGATTCTTCACCGTGTACGGGAAGTTGTAGAGCCCCTCGATGGTGGGCGTCCAGAACAACGGTCCGGAGGCCATGTTGCCGGTGCGCTCGCGCAATGCGGCAATGACGTCCGGCGGGTACTCCGGCGAGGCCGCCAGGCCGGTGTGTTCGAAGCAGTCCACGCCGAACTTCAGGCCGCGGCGGATCTCTTCCGGCCGGTGCGCGTGCGCGACGACGGGAAGCCCGTGCTTGTGGGCCTCGTCGACGATGGCCGCGAGTTCGGCATCGCTCATGCCATCCTGGTCGATCAGCTTCACCACGTCCACGCCGGCCTGCGCGATGCGCTTGATCTTGGCGCGCGCGTCGGCGGGCGAATCCACGCCCCAGCGGAACTGCTCGGTGCCTGGGTAAGGCTTCTTCTGGATGAAGGGTCCCGACACGAACAGGGTGGGCCCGGGGATGCGTCCGCTGTTGATCGCGTCGCGCACCGCGACGCTCTCCTCCAGCGGACCGCCCAAGTCGCGCGCGCCGGTCACGCCGGCCAGCAGCAGCTGCTTGGCCGAGGACGGCATGATCACGTCGCGGAACTGCGCGGGATAGGTCTTGTCCCAGTGCGCGTAGTCGGCGTGCCCGTTGATCATCAGGTGCACGTGCATGTCCCAGAGGCCGGGCAGCACCGTCATGCCTTCGGTGGAGATGACCGTCGCGTCCGCCGGCACGGGGAGCGTCTTCACCGTGCCGACCGCGACGATGCGTTGGCCGTCGATCAGGATGACGCTATCGCGGATCGGATCGCTGAGCGTGCCGTCCACCAAGGTGCCGCCCACCATCGCCACGCGTTGCGCCAACGCCAGCGGCGCCAACGTCATGCACGCCAGCACCGCACCTACCTTCCAGCCTATTGCTGCCCGCATCAGCCTTCCCCTGCATGGAAAGGCCCAGCCTAACCCGGGCGAGGTCAGTACGCGAATTCGCGGAACACGCGGTCGATGTCGCCCTGCCACGGGCCGTTGAACAGCGCCAGCTTGCGCTCGGCGGAGGTTTCGTTGGCCTCGACGATCTCGACCAGCGCATCGAGGAAGCCGGCTTCGTCCACGCCCTTGCTGTTGAGGCGCGCACGGCGCTGCAAGCCGCCGATGGCGATCTTCACCGCTTCGCGGGCCAGGTCGCGCACGGTACCGTCACGGAACGGCAGCTTCAGTGCGTGCTTCGGCACGCCATCGCGTAACGCGTGGCGTTCGGCCAGCGAGAAATCCTTGACCAGGTCCCACGCGGCGTCGAGCGCGGCATCGTCGTACAGCAGGCCCACCCAGAACGCGGGCAACGCGCAGATGCGGTTCCAGGGGCCGCTGTCGGCGCCGCGCATTTCCAGGAATTTCTTCATCCGCACTTCGGGGAAGGCGGTGGTCATGTGGTCGGACCAGTCGCGCAGCGTGGGCAGCGCGCCCGGCAGCACGTCCAGTTCTCCCCGCAGGAACTTGCGGAACGACTTGCCGCTGGCATCGTGGTAGATGCCGTCCCGGTAGGAGAAATACATCGGCACGTCGAGCAGGTAATCGACGTAGCGCTCATAGCCGAATCCGTCCTCGAACACGAAGTCGAGCATGCCGGTCCGGTCGCCGTCGGTGTCGGTCCAGATGTGCGAGCGATAGCTCTGGTAGCCGTTCGGCTTGCCCTCGGTGAACGGCGAGTCGGCGAACAGCGCGGTGGCCACCGGCTGCAGCGCCAGCGACACGCGGAACTTCTTCACCATGTCCGCTTCGCTGGCGTAGTCGAGGTTGACCTGCACGGTGCAGGTGCGCGTCATCATGTCCAGGCCCAGCTGGCCGACCTTGGGCATGTACGACTTCATGATCTGGTAACGGCCCTTGGGCATCCACGGCATCTCGTCGCGGCGCCACTTGGGCTGGAAGCCCATGCCGAGGAAGCCGAGCTGCAGTTCGTCGGCCACCTGCTTCACTTCCTTCAGGTGCGTGCCCACTTCCACGCAGGTTTCGTGGAGGGTTTCCAGCGCCGCACCCGACAGTTCCAGCTGGCCGGCGGGCTCCAGGGTGACGGAGGCGCCGTCTTTCGACAGCGCGATCACGCGACCCTTCTCTTCGATCGTCTCCCAACCGAAACGGGTCAGGCCCTTGAGCAGCGCTTCGATGCCACGGTCACCCTCGAAGGTCGGCGGACGCAGGTCGTCCAGGCGGAAGCCGAACTTCTCGTGCTCGGTGCCGATGCGCCAGTCGGCGCGCGGCTTCTCGCCGGACGCGATGTACGCCACCAGTTGCGCGCGGTCGGTGATGGGCGTGTCGGCGACGTGGCTGGGGCTGGACAAGGGTGACGCTCGCGCAAGGGGGAAGGCGCAATGTCGGGGCCAGGCCGTCCATTGCAAGGCCGGCACTATAACGTGACCGTGCGCACGCCATCATGGCCATGGGAACGCCGCAGCATCCCATCCATGGAGGCGAAGGCGATGCCCGTGCTCGACGCGGACCGAGGCCGTCGCCTAGGCTGCGCGCATGCCCCGCCACGCCCGCACGCCTTCGCCACGCCACCGCGAACTCCATCGCACCGACCGCGTCGGCTGGCTGCGCGCTGCGGTGCTCGGCGCCAATGACGGCATCGTCTCGGTCTCGGGCCTGATCGTTGGCGTGGCCGCCAGCGGTGCATCGCCTTCCACCCTCCTGCTGACCGGCGTCGCCGGACTGGTTGCCGGCGCCATGTCGATGGCCGCAGGCGAGTACGTGTCGGTGCAGTCGCAGGCCGACGCAGAGGCCGCCGATCTGGCCGTCGAGAAGCGCGAACTGCGCGAGATGCCCGATGGTGAGCTCGCCGAACTGACCCAGATCTATGTCGGGCGCGGCCTGGAGCCGGCACTCGCGCGGCAGGTGGCCGAACAGCTCACCGCACACGACGCCCTTGCGGCGCACATGCGCGACGAGCTGGGGATCACCGAAGCCCTGCGCGCGCGGCCGGTGCAGGCGGCGCTGGCGTCGGCCGCCGCCTTCACCGTGGGCGCCCTGCTGCCGATCGCCACCACCTTGCTGGCGCCCGCCGACAAGGTGGCCATCGTGACAACCGTCGCCACACTCGTGGGCCTGCTGTTGTCCGGGGGCCTGGCCGCACGCGTGGGCGGCGCGCCGGTGTTGCGCGGCGCGTGGCGTGTGGGTTTCTGGGGCGCGATGGCAATGGGGGCGGCCGCCTTGGTGGGCCGCCTGTTCCACGTCTCGGTCTGAGGGCTACAGCCCCAGCCAACCGCCCACGATCATGCGCGCTTCGTCCACGCCCTGCTTGGACTCGGCCGAGAACGTCTGCACGCTGACGGTGTCGCCGAAGGCCGAGAACAGCTCCTTCTTCACCGCCTGCAACGCGTTGCCCTGCTGGCCCCGGCCCAGCTTGTCGGCCTTGGTCAGCAGCGCATGCGCCGGCAGGCCCCGCTGGACCGCATACCCCAGCATCTGCCGGTCGTAGTCCTTCAGCGGGTGGCGGATGTCCATGACGACCACCAATCCCTTCAGCGCTTCACGGGTGCGGAAGTAGCGATCGATGAAGGCCTGCCAGTGGGCCTGCAGGTCCTGCGGCACCTTGGCGTATCCATAGCCCGGCAGATCGACCAGGTAGCGCTCGGGCTGGACCTGGAAGAACACCAACTGCTGGGTGCGGCCAGGGGTCTTGGAGACCCGCGCCAACCGGTTGTGGTTGACCAGCGCATTGAGGGCGCTGGACTTGCCGGCGTTGGAACGGCCGGCGAAGGCCACCTCGAACCCCCCATCCTCCGGCAACTGACGCGGCGTGTGGGCAGAGAGCAGGTAGGTGGCGGAATTCAGGGGGTTCGACATGGCGATAGGATCGCACGAGGGAGCGGCCGGTACTGCCTGAATTGACCGCAAGCGGCCGCCGCGACGATAATTCGCCGGTTTCGCGGCTGCCTCACGCGCCGCATCAGTCAAGGGTTTCGGAGCTTTAGCATGCGCCACGCTCGCGTTATGGGACTTGCCGGATTGGCCGTACTGGCCGTGGGCGCAGTCGCTTTTGCACAGACCACCGTGGTCCCGGTGCCGGACAATGCCCCGGTCGAGACCGCGCCGCTGGACATCAACCTCGCCAAGACCACCTGGGGCGACGCCAAGGCCGGCCAGACCAAGGCGGCCGCCTGTGCGGCCTGCCACGGCGCCGACGGCAACCCCAGCGACCCGCAATACCCGCGCCTTGCCGGCCAGAGCGAGCGCTACATCGCCCAGCAGCTGGCCCTGTTCGCCTCCGGCGAGCGCAACACCGGCATGGCGGCCGTGATGGTCCCGTTCGCCCAGACCCTCAACGCGCAGGACATGCGCGACGTGGGCGCCTACTTCGCCACCCAGAAATCCGGTGCCGGCCTGGCCGACGACAGCGTCATCGCCGATGGCGTCTACCAGGGCATGAAGTTCTACGAAGTGGGCCAGCAGCTGTACCGCAGCGGCGATGCCAAGCGCGGCGTGCCGGCCTGCATGGCGTGCCACGGTCCGACCGGCGCCGGCAACCCGGGCCCGGCCTACCCGCACATCGGTGGCCAGATGCAGGACTACACCGTGCGTCGCCTGACCGAGTACAAGGCCGGCACGACCACGCTGAAGGACCCGGCCCACTTCAACATCATGGCCCAGGTGGCGGGTCCGCTGACCGAGCAGGAAATCCAGGCGCTGGCCAGCTACCTGCAGGGCCTGCACGCCCGCGCCGACGACGTCGCCGCCGCCAAGACCGGCAAGTAACCTCGACTTCCGCCGCTCGCCGCGGCTGGAAGTGCAAGCTCCTGTTCATCGCGCCGGCCCCACCATGGCCGGCGTTTCTTTTTCCGCGCCCCGCACCGCGCCGGGGCCAGTACGAAGCTGGAGAATCCCGATGGCGTCCCGTCTGCTGCCCGTCCTGATCGCCTTGCTGGCCCTGGTGCCTGCCGTCGCCCTCGCGGCCCCGCCGGCTCCCGCGCCGCTGGTCGAGGGCGAAGACTATGTGGTGATCGAGAACGGCACGCCATACGCGCCACTCAAGGGAAAGGTCGAGGTGGTGGAAGTGTTCGGCTACACCTGCGTGCATTGCGCCCATTTCGAACCCACGCTGGCCGCCTGGAAGAAGACCCTGCCGCGCGACGTGCGCCTGACGCCCATCCCGGCCGCCTTCGGCGGCTACTGGATCCCGTACGCCCGCGCCTTCTTCGCCGCCCGCCAGCTTGGCGTGCAGGAGCGCACGCACCAGGCGGTGTTCGACGCCCTCCACAAGACCGGTGCGCTGCCCATCCAGAACGCCTCCGCCGACGAGATCGCCGGGTTCTACGCCACCCTGGGCGTGGACCGGGCCAAGTTTTCCGCCGCCCTGCGTGGCGACCAGGTCGATCAGCAGCTCGAACGCGCGCGCCAATGGGCCGCAGCCGCCGGCATCGAAGGCACGCCGACGATGATCGTCAACGGCAAGTACCGCGTGATCGGCGGGCGCACCTACAGCGACATGCTGAAGATCGTCGACCGCCTGGTCGCCCGCGAGCGCACCCGCAAGTGATGACGCCGTCATGGCAGCCCCGACGGGGCCCATGCAGAATGCGAAGTTTCCCGCCCTCCGTGGCAGCCCCTTTCCCCGATACGTTGGAGCCCGCGCGATGAAATCCCGCCACGTCCTGATGTTGTCCCTGTTGCTGCCGCTGCTGGCGGCCTGCGGACCCAAGCCTTCCACGGACACCACGCCGACCGACGCCGCGGCGCCTGCCGCGCCGGCCGCCGGGACTGCACCGACCACCGATGTGGCACCTGCGCCCGCACCGGCGGATGCGGCTGCGCCGGCCGGCGCGGCGGCGACCCCCGATGCCGCCGCCGCGGCGACCGCGCCGAACGCCAATCCGATCGTTCCCCCGCAAGGCCCGGCACCCGTGGCGGGCAAGGACTATGTCGAGATTCCCAACGGCCAACCCTATGCGCCGCTCAACGGCCAGATCGAAGTGGTCGAAGTGTTCGGCTACGTGTGCCCGGCCTGCGCCCGCTTCGCGCCCGAAGTGGCGTCGTGGAAAAAGCGGCAGCCCGCGGATGTGCGCGTGAGCTACGTGCCCGTCGTCTTCGGCGATGTGTGGGCGCCCTACGGCAAGGCGTTCTATGCCGCGCAGGCGAAGGGACTCGTGGACAAGACGCATGACGCGATGTTCGCCGCCATCCACCTGCAGCGCACGCTGCCGGGTGAAGGCAAGCCGCCGGCCGACCCCGCGCAGATCGCCCAGTGGTACGCCGGCTACGGAGTGGATGCGAAGGAGTTCGTGGCGCTGATGAACAGCTTCAGCACCAACGCGCAAATCGGCCGCGGCATGCAGTTCGCGAAGAACAGCGGCGTCGAAGGCACGCCGACCATCATCGTCAACGGCAAGTACCGGGTGACGGGCGGGCAGACATATGCCGACGTGCTGCGCATCGCCGACCACCTGGTCGCGATGGAGCGCGCCAAGCGTTGAACACCGCGGAAGCTCCCACGTCCATGAGCGAACCCGCGTCCGTCGCGGGGCGCCGGCTGCGCGTGCTGAGCGCCAACATCCAGGCCGGTTCCAGCACGCGCCGCTACAGCGATTACGTGACGCGCAGCTGGTCGCATGCACTGCCGGCGGGCAACAAGCGCGGCAGCCTGGATCTGATTGCGCAATTGGCCGGCGAGCACGACATCGTCGGCCTGCAGGAGGCCGACCCCGGCAGCCTGCGCTCGGGCTTCACCAATCAGACGCACTACCTGGCCGAGCGCGCCGGTTTCGACTACTGGACGCATCAGCCCAACCGCAACGTGGCCCGCGTGGCCGGCAGCGCCAACGGCCTGCTGAGCAAGCTGGAGCCGGTGGAAGTGAGCGATCACAGCCTGCCCGGCCGCATCAGCGGTCGTGGCGTGCTGGTCGCGCGCTTCGGGGAGGGCGACGAAGGCCTCACGGTCGCGGTAGCGCACCTGTCCCTCGGCGCCAACTCGCGGCGCTCGCAACTGGCCTTCATCGGTGAACTGCTGACCGATCATCCGCATGCGGTGCTGATGGGCGACTTCAACTGCATGCCCGACACGCCGGAAATGGAGCTGCTCTACAAGCGCACGCGCCTGCGTCCGCCGGCGCACTGCGTACCGACATTCCCCAGCTGGCGCCCGCTGCGTGCCATCGACCACATCCTGGTCAGCGATGGCTTGCGCGCGGACAACGCGCGTGCGATGCCGGCGGCGAATTCCGACCATCTGGCCCTGGCGATGGACATCGACGTGCCGGCCATCGCACTGCGCTGAAGGAACCGCCAAGAAAAAGCCGGCATGCGCCGGCTTTTTCTTTCCCATCGATCGCCGCGATCAGAAGCGGTAGTCGGCGCTCACGTACCAGAAGGCGCCCGGCAGGTCGTAGGTGCCGGCGTCATAGCCGTTGAGCGAGCACGTCACGCACACCGGCGGCTCCTTGCCGAACACGTTGTTCGCGCCCAGCGACAGCTTCAGGCCGGTCAGCGCGAACGCGTCCTTCCAGCCGAACTGCACGTCGTTGTACGTGGTGGAGCCCAGCGTGTTGACGCCTTCGTCGTTGAGGCAGCCTGGCACGGCGGAGATGACGGCGTTGCCGCAGTCTTCCTTCACCGCGCTGATGTACCGCACGTTCCAGGTCGCGTCGAAGTTGCCGCGCTTCCAGCCCAGCTGCAGGTTGCCCTGCCAGCGCGGGATGGCGCTGTCGGCGACCTCCCAACCCACCTGGCGCTGCGAGCGGTTGCCGTCGATATCCACCGCCTCGTAGTTGAAGACGGTCGTGGCTTGCAGCGCCGCGGTCAGCACGCCCCAGCCCCAGTCCGGGCTCGCCCAGTTGACCTTGACGTCCAGACCATCGGTTTCGATGGTGGCCAGGTTGTCGAGGAAGTTCTCGGGCGGATTGAGGTTGCCACTGCTGCCGCGCGTGAACGGCGAGCACAACGCGGGATCCTGGCCGCCGGCCGCAAGGCAGGCATTGAGCAGGGCCTGGATGTCGCGCGGCGCGATCGCGTCGTCGATCTCGTGGTGGTAGTAGCTCAGTTCGAAGTCCAGCTTGTCCGACCACGACAGGCCCTCCGCCCAGCCCGGGCTGTACACCAGGCCCACCGTGTAGCTGTCGGACTTCTCGGGCGAGAGATCCGGGTTGCCGCCGGTGAAGGTGGTGATCTGCGTGTTGGCCTGCTCGAAGTTGTTCGGCACGCCCTGCGCCACGCACGCGGCCTCAAGACCGGGCGAGATGCCGTCGGCGGTGTTCACCACCGGCGAGCCGGTCGGGCCGCACGGATCGACCAGCGTCGCGCCGAACTGCGTCAGGCCGTACAGCTCGCCCAGGTTGGGCGCGCGGAAGCCCTGTGAGTAGGTGCCGCGGAACACGAGGTCCTCGATCGGCTGGAAGCGGAAGCCCAGCTTGCCCGTGGTCTCGTTGCCGAACGTGGAGTAGTCCGAGAAGCGCACCGCGGCACTCAGGTCCAGCGTGGCCAGGACCGGGAAGTTGAACTCGGTGTAGACCTCGCTCACGTCGTAGTCGGCCGACACCGGCGCCGCGAAGGAGTCCTGCGACTCGCCGGTCTGGCGCAGCGGATCGGGATTGAACTCGCCCTTGTAGCGGCGATGCTCCACGCCGGCCGCGAACTGCGCGGTGCGGTCGCCGATGCCGAACAGGTCACCGGTCAGGTTGGCCGAGGCGATGTCCAGTACCTGCTTGCTGCTGTCGATCTGGCGCGTGCGGATCCAGTCGATCATCTCCTGCGTCATGGGACGGCCCTGGCCGCCGAACAGGTCCAGCGGCACGCAGCCGGGCACCGCCGCACAGACCGCGGGATCGCCCAGCGCCAACGCGATGTTGGCCATGTTGTAGCCGTTGAGGAACACCTGCTCGGCCTTGTTCTCGGCGTGCACGTAGTTCGCATCCCAGCTGAAGCTGCGGTCGCCCAGGTTGAACAGACCGTCCAGGCCGATGTTGAAGTAGGTGGTGTCGACGTCCTGGTTGAAGATGCGCGGACCCACTTCCACCGGGCGCTTGGTGATCCAGCCGAAGTTCTGGCCGGGAATCAGGTCGATGCCGAACGGGTTGTACGGATTCGCCGCGGAGATCGAGATGGTGTCGGCGATGCCGCCGGTACCGGCGTACGGGCCGACGAAGATCGGTTCCGGCGCCGCCTGGTTGGCGGACTGGCGGTTGTTGTAGAGCATCTTCGCGTGCAGGCGCACGTTGTCGGTCAGATCGAAGTTGACCGAACCGAACATCGACTTGCGCTTGCTCGGTGTCAGCAGCAGGTTGTACGGCGCGAAGTTGAAACGGTCGGCGCCGGTGAAATCATGGTACGTGCCGGCGGAGGGATCGGCGGGGTTCCAGACCGGCGTGGTGGTGCCGGTGTCGAGCGCCAGGTCGTAGAAGAATTCTTCACTGGCCGAGCACGAACCGTAGCTGCCCGCCGGCCGCGCCGGGTCGCAGAAGGTGAAGCGGCCCTGCGGGATCGCCGAGCTGCCCGCGGCGAGGCCCGCACCGGGCTCGGGAAACGCCGACTGGTCCCAGTCGCCGGCGCTGATGCGCTTCTGCTCGTAGTAGCTGGCGGAGAACACGCCGTTGAAGCGTTCGCCACCGCCGCCGAGGGTCAGCGAAGCCTCGGTGGTCTCGCCGCCGCGGCTGTACTCGCCGTAGTAGGTGTGGACTTCGACGCCATCGAACTTTTTGCGGGTGATGATGTTCACCACGCCCGCAATCGCGTCGGAGCCGTAGATGGCCGACGCACCGTCTTCCAGCACTTCAATGCGGTCGACGATGGCCAGCGGGATGGTATTGAGGTCGGCGCTGCCGCTGACGCCGGATGCGGAGGATTCATTGACCCAGCGGATGCCGTCCACCAGCACCAGGACGCGCTGGGAACCCAGGTGGCGCAGGTCGACCTGCGCGGAGCCGGCGCCGATGCCGCCGCCGTCGGACGGGTAGCCGAAGTTGCCCGAGGAATTGAACTTCGCGTTCAGCGCCTTGCCGCCCGCGGTGAGCTGCTGGAGGATTTCGCCGACGCTCTGCACGCCGGTCTGGGCGATCTTCTCGCGGTCCAGCACGAATACCGGCTGCGCCGTCACGGCGTTGGACTGCTTGATGCGGCTGCCGGTCACGGTGACCGTGTCGAGGGTGGTGGCCTCCTGGGCCACGGCGATCGCGGGAAAAGCACACAGCACCGCGAGCTGGATGGCCGAAGCCAGTTTTTGGCGACGCGCTTTCATGGGTTCTCTCTCCGGAAGGGGTTCAGCCGCGCGGCCAACGCCTAAAGCGGCTTGCCTTCCGTTGTAAAGAATCGTTAAGAACCTAACAACAGAAGAAAGTCACCGTTTCGAAGAAAGTAATCTCGATTTTGTTCGCGTAAATGGATTTACCCAAAGTTTCTACACGCCATTATCACGATGGTTAACAAGTAAATGGAAATACGTGCGGCATCGTGGGCTTAGCCGCTGGCGAGGATCGCGATGCCCATGACGACCATGAAAGCGGCGAACACGCGCTTGAGCGCCTTGCCGCCGATCCGGTGTGCGAGGCGCGTGCCCCAGGGCGCCGCGATCACCGACGCGATCGCCACACCGATGGCAGCCGGCAGATAGATGTAGCCCGCCGCGTGTTCCGGCAGCGCGCCCGGTGGCGCATGCAGCGCGTAGCCCGCCGCGCTTGCGATGCCGATGGCGACGCCGCAGGCGCTCGACGTACCCACGGCGCGTACCGGCTGCACACCGCGCCACACGAGCAAAGGCACGGTCATGCTGCCCCCGCCGATGCCCACCACGGCCGACACCGCACCGATCACCGAGCCGGCGGCGCTCATCGAGGGCCCGCGCGGAGCGGGCACGCCGCGGCCTTCCGGATGGGCGTTCCCGCCCAGGAGCATCTGCGCGCCGGCGATGAAGCAGTAGCCAGCGACGATCCAGCGCAGCACGTCGTCGTCGAGGTACACGGCCAGACCGCTGCCGAGCCAGCCGCCGAGCAACAGGCCCGGCACCATCCACGCGACCGTCGGCCATAACACGCTGCCGCGACGGTGATGCGCATAGGCCGACGACGTCGCCGTCAACACGATGCTCGCCAGCGAGCTGGCCAACGCGGCATGCATCGCCGCCTCTTTCGGCACGCCGTGCAGCGGCAGGATCCAGGCGAGTGCACCGACGAGCACCAGGCCACCGCCGATCCCCAGCAGGCCTGCCAAGACACCGGCCAGCACCCCCAACAAAGGAAACATCCATACGCCTTCCACGCGATCACACTCCTCGCCAAGCCTGTCTACAGAGACGTTCAGCCGGCATCGGTATAGTCCCGGCATGGTCCGTATTTCATATTTCATCCTACTCGCTGCCGCGCTTGGTACGGGCGTCGTGGGTAATGCGCGCGCGCAGGCCGCCGACCCACAACATGCCCAGGTGATGGCCGCTCTTGAGGCGGCGGACGCCGGTCGCCTCGATCCCGCGCAGTCGGCCGCGCTCGTGCGTCATCCGCTGTATGGCTGGATCGAATTCGCCGCGCTGCGCCGCGACCCGGATACGATCACCACGTCGCAGGCCCAGGAGTTCCTGCGCCGTTACGACGGGCAGGCGGTGGCCACGCAGTTGCGCGCCCTCTGGCTGGCCGCGCTGGCCCGTCGTCAGGACTGGCCCACCTTCCTCGCCGCGTGGAAGCCCACCGACAGCATCGCCCTGCAGTGCGCCCACCTGGCCGCGCGCCAGGCGACGGGCCGCACCGACGCGGCCTGGACCGAGCAGGCACAGGCGCTATGGCGCAAAGGCGCCAAGTCGCTGCCAGACGGCTGCGACCCGGTGTTCACCGTGCTGGCCAACCAAGGCGGGCTGCCGGCTCTCCTGCGCTGGAAGCGGATCGACGCCGCGGCGGCCGAGCGCCAGACCGGCGTCATGCGCACCGCGGCTCGTGGCCTGCCGGCGGACGAAGCCGCGCTCGCGAACGACTATGCGGCCTTCATCGATGCCGTGCATCCGCGCGCGCTGGCCTGGCCGAAAACCGAGCGTAGCCGCCGCATGGCCGCGCACGGGCTGGCCAAGCTCGCCCAGAACGATCCGGACACCGCCGAGCGCCTGTTGCCGCAGTACGCCGATGCGCTGGGCATGGGCGAGGCCGAACGCGGGCAGGTGCTGTACCAGATCGCGTTGTGGACGGTGGCCTCGTACGGCCCCGATTCGGCACGCCGTTTGGGCAACGTGCCCGAGTCCGCGTACGACGAACGCCTGCACGAATGGCGCGTCCGCGAAGCCCTGTCGCGCGGCGACTGGCCCGCCGCCCTGAGCGCCCTGCGGAAGATGCCGGCGTCCCAGCGCGCGGATTCGCGTTGGCGCTATTTCGAAGCGCGCATGGCGGAGAAGACCGGTGATGCCGCCACCGCGCAGCGCCTGTTCCGCGAGAACGCGGGCTCGCCCACCTTCCACGGCTTCCTCGCGGCCGATCGCGTCAACCAGCCATACGCGCTGTGCGTGTGGATCCCCAACGATCCGGTTTCCGCGAAGCAAACCATCGCCCGTGACCCGGCCATCGTGCGCGCGATGGCGTTGTGGCAACTCGATCGGCCGGGCTGGGCCACCGCGGAATGGAACGACGCGCTGTCGCGCTTCGACGACACCCAGCGCCGCATCGCGGTGGAGGTCGCGCAGGACAACGGCTGGTTCGACCGCGCGGTGTTCTCGCTCGGCAAGCAACCCGATGAGCAGCGGCTGTACGAACTGCGCTTCCCGCTTCACCACGGCGACACCATCCGGCGCGAAGCCGCCAAGCATGCGATCGATCCGGCCTGGGTCGCGGCCGAAATCCGCGCCGAGAGCATCTTCAATCCGAAGGCACGTTCCGGCGCCAACGCGATGGGCCTGATGCAGGTGTTGCCGGGCACGGGCGCCGGCGTGGCCCAGCGCCTGGGGATCCCGTATGCCGGGGCGTCCAGTCTCTACGACTCGGACACCAACATCGCCATCGGCACCGCCTACCTGCGCGAGATGGAGGACAAGTACGGCGTGCCCTATGTCGCCATCGCCGCCTACAACGCCGGACCGGCACCGACTGCCCGCTGGCAGTCGCAGCGCCCGGGCTTCGATCCCGATATCTGGATCGAGACCATCAGCTACAAGGAAACCCGCGAGTACGTGGCGCGGGTGCTGGCCTTCAGCGTGATCTACGACTGGCGGCTCAACGGCAACGCACTGCCGGTGACCGACCGGATGATGGGCCGCGTGCAGGCGAAGCGGAAAGCGTTCACCTGTCCCACCGCACAGATGCCGAAGAGCTGAGCCGGCGCCGCTATCATGGCGGCATGAAGACCTATCTCGTCGGCGGCGCGGTACGCGACCGGTTGCTGGGCCTGCCGCCCGGCGACCGCGACTGGGTGGTGGTCGGCGCGAGCCAGGCGGAGATGGAAGCGCGGGGCTTCAAGGCCGTGGGCCGCGACTTTCCGGTATTCCTGCACCCCGACACCGGCGAGGAGCATGCGCTGGCCCGCACCGAGCGCAAGAGCGGGCGCGGGTATCGCGGCTTCGTCGTCGATGCCGATCCCTCGGTGACCCTGGAGGAAGACCTCCAGCGGCGCGACTTCACGCTCAATGCGATCGCCCAGGCCGACGATGGCACGCTCATCGATCCGTACGGCGGCGCGCAGGATATCGACGCCCGCGTGCTGCGGCACGTGGGGCCGGCCTTCGTCGAGGACCCGCTGCGCGTGCTGCGTGCGGCGCGTTTCATGGCGCGGTTCGCGCCGCTGGGTTTCTCCATCGCACCGGACACGATGGCGCTGATGCGCACGATGGTCGACAGCGGCGAACTCGACGCACTCGTGCCCGAGCGCGTGTGGCAGGAGCTGCGTCGCGCATTGGCGTCGGCGCAGCCGTCGGCTTTCCTGTCCACGCTGCGCGACTGCGGCGCGCTGGCCGTGGTCCTGCCCGAAGTGGATGCGCTGTACGGCGTACCGCAGCGCGCGGAGTACCACCCTGAAGTGGATACCGGCGTGCACCAGCAGATGGTCAGCGACATGGCGGCACGGCTGGCGCCGGGCGATGCGCGGATCGGCTTCGCCGCGCTCGTGCATGACCTGGGCAAGGCGCTGACGCCGGCCGACGTGCTACCCAAGCACATCGGCCACGAGCACGCCGGCGTGAAGCCGGTGCTGGCGCTCTGCGAGCGCCTGAAGGTGCCGGTCGACCATCGCGAACTGGCGGTGATGGCGTGTCGTGAGCATCTCAACGTGCACCGGCTCGACGAGTTGCGCGATGCCACCGTCATCGAACTGCTGACCCGCTGCGATGCCTTCCGCCGGCCCGAACGCATCCCATGGCTGGCGACGGTCTGCGAGGCCGACAAGCGTGGCCGTGGCGGCAATGAAGACGCCGACTACCCGCAGGGCCGCACGCTGGTGCGGCTGCACGCCGCCGCACTGCAGGTCAGCGCGCGCGACGTGGCGCGCGAAGGCATGAGCGGTCCCGAGATCGGCGACGCCGTGCGCGAAGCGCGCGTGCGCGCGGTGCATGAGGCGCGCCGGGCCGGTTGACCCGCGGCGATTCGCATTTACCGGGCGGGAGTGAGAGGATCGCCGGCACGCGGAGGGGGCCGCGCGCACGCAACATTCACCCGCGAGGACCTGCCATGGAACGCACGCGCACGACCGCTGTCCTGCCTGCCTGTCTGGCGTTGGCCAGCCTCTGGGGCTTCGACGCCCTGGCCGACGACACCATCACCTGCGAAAGCCGCAACGACCGCTACCAGACCTGCCCTATCGCCCGCGCTGCGTACGTAACACTGGAGCGCCAACTGTCGAGCGCGTCGTGCAGCCAGGGACGTACCTGGGACTACAACCGGCGCGAAATCTGGGTCGACGACGGCTGCCGCGCGACTTTCCGCGTGCACACCGGTTCGTCCGGCCACGACGACGGCAACCACGATGCGAAGGTCGCCGCCGGCGTGCTGATCGGTGCCGCCATCCTCGGCGCCATCGCCCACAACGCCAACAAGAAGGACGACAAGTACGACGACGCGCGCTACCAGGGCGCGCGGCACAGCTCGTACGTGCCGTCGTGGATGATCGGCACCTTCGAGGGCTACAACACGCTCTACGACCGCGACGTCACCCTGACGATCACCGATGACGGCCGCGCCACCGCGCGCACCCGCGACCAGACCATCGAAGGCTGGATCAACGATGGCCGCCTGAACGTCGGCGACACGGTCTTCGACATCGACCAGTCGCGCGAAGGCCTGGTCACGTCGCAGGTCGGCGACCGACAGAACGAGGTGCGCTACCGACGCGTGCGCTGAGCCCCGCAGGGAGCGGACGCGCCACGTCCGTTCCCGCATTTCTCACAAGACGGGACGGCAACTCAGCTTGTTGCCGAAGAAGTCCACGCTGGCCTCTCCCTGGTGCTCCCAGTACTCGATGCCGCTGCGGCCGTACTTGGCGCCGCTGGCGGCCGGTTGTGGAAACACGATGGCCTGATCGTTGCCCCAGGTCATGACGGCCGCCCGTGGGTCGATGTCGTTGTAGAAGACCATCGTGAACGGATTGCGGTTGTCACTGCAACGATATTCCACCGCCTTGGGCACGACCATGCCGGGCGCATTGATCGCCAGTTCGACCAAGCGCGTGCGGTAGGCGTCCAGCACGCAGGTGCGCGGATCGTCCTCCTTCCAGCATTCGTCGCGACCCTTGATCCAACCGCGCTCGATCGCAGGGTCCTTCTTGCGCGACTGCGCGTACCGCTCGGCCAGTTGCCGGTCCAGCGCGGCCAGTTCGGCATCACCGCAGACCAGCTTCTCCGCCTCCGAGGCGGCTTTCGCGCAATCGAACGAAGGCGGTGCCGCGGCCGGCGTGGTCGTCGCGGTGGACGGTGTTTCCACCGACGCGGGAGCTGCGGCCGGCGGCGCTTTCGCCGGCGCGGCCGCGGGCGGCGCGGGTGCCGTGCAGGCGCCGAGCAGCAGGAAGGTCGAGCACAACGGCAGCCGTTTCATGGGACGCTCCGGCGGAAGGGTGGCGCCACGCTAACGCGCACGGCGTAGGACGGCGTCAACGCGACAGGCGCAGCCGACTGATGGTGCCGCGACCGGGCACGGACTGGATCGACAGGGTCCAGCCGAGGTGTTCGCACAGGCGCGCCAACAGGTCCAGGCCGATGCCACCGCCGTCGCGGCTGCCGCCACGGGCCATCTGCGCATAGATGCGGCTGATGTCTTCCGGCGCCATGCCATGGCCGGGGTCCTCCAGCGTCACGGTCGCATCTGCGTCGAGCCGCACGTGGATCTCGCCGCGGTCGCTGTTCTCGATCGCGTTGCGCAACAGGTTGCCGACGGCCGCCTGCACGATGTGCAGCGGTGCGGCCACGCTGCATGGCGCCAGCGCATCGACCACCACGGTCAGGTCCTTGCCCTGCATCAAGTGCTGGTGGTCCTCGACGATGTCCGGCAGCAGCTCGTGCAGCAGGACCACGTCGTTGCTGCGCGACAGTCGCGCGGGATCCTTGGCCAGCGTCAGCAGCAACGCGATCAGGCGCTCAACATCGCGCGCCGTGCGGTGGATGCGCAGCACCTGCTGGCGGGCGGGTGGGGGCAGGTCGGGTTGGTCGAGGGCAAGCTCGCTGGCGCCGGCGATGATGGCGATGGGCGTTCGAAGTTCGTGGCTGGTGGTATCGATGAAGACGCGCTCGCGCTCGACGAAGGCCTCATGGCGCCGCAGGTAATCGTTCAGCGCATTGGAGATGACGACCAGTTCGGTGGTGGCCTTCTCCGGTACCACGATGCGCTGGCCGGTGCGGTCGGGCGAGAGCGCGCCGATATCGGCCGCGAGCTCGGTCAGCGGGCGCAGCGAGCGCCGCAGCCCCCACGCCACGGACGCGCCCATCAGCACCACCAGCGTCACCGCCAGGCCGAACACGATCAGTGTGAGCGTGTCCTCCTGCGATTCCAGTTCGGTGATGTCCAGCACCAGCGTGTACTTCACCCCTTCGACGGTGCGCACGAGCACGAGCACCTCGCGGTCGCCCATCACCAGTTCGTCGTGGATGCCCTCCGGCAGGCCGGCCACCTCGCGCGGCAACGGCCGTCCGTCGATGGAGGTGTACAGCTGCAGGTCGTCGGTATCGCTCCAGCGGTAACGCGGATCGTCCACGCTGCGCTGCAGGTGGTGTTCGAGCTCGGTCTTCAACAGCGAATCCCAGACCAGCCGTTCGGCGATCTCGTTGACCAGGAACCCATGCAGCATCACCGCCACCGTCAGCAGCAAGGCGTAGCCGCCCAGCCACAGCAGGATGTGCGCACGCAGGCTGCGCCGCACGATCACAGCGATCCCGCTTCGTGCGGCACCGCGATCCGATAGCCCGTGCGCGGCAGCGTCTGGATGAGTTTCAGCGGGAACGGACCGTCCACGCTCCGGCGCAATTCATAGATGTGGGAACGCAGCATGTCGCCATCCGGCGGATGGTCGCCCCACAGCGCATGCTCGAGCTGCTGGCGGGTGACCGCGGCGGGACTGGCCTGCATCAATGTCTCCAGCAGCTTGCGGCATGCCGGATACAGGTGCAGCGGCTGTCCCGCACGGGTGGCCTCGAGCGTCGCCAGGTCCAGCTTGAGGTCGTGCACCTCCAGCACCTTGCGGCGTTGCCGGCCGTGCACGCGCGCCATCAGCGCCTCCAACCGCACTTCGAGTTCGGGTAGGGCGAAGGGCTTGGTCAGGTAGTCGTCGGCGCCGGCACGGAAGCCGGCGATCTTGTCGGGCAGTTCGTCGCGCGCGGTCAGCATGATCACCGGTACGGTCGAGGCATGCTCGTCGCGCAGGCGGCGCAGCACCTCCGGCCCCTCCAGCCGCGGCAGCATCCAGTCCAGCACGATGGCGTCGTAGACCTGCGTACTGGCCAGGTGCAGGCCGGTCACGCCGTCCGGCGCCGCGTCCAGGGTATGGCCGCGCGCCTCGAAGTAATCGAAGAGGTTCGCCACCAGGCTCCGGTTGTCTTCGATGACCAGCAACCGCATCGAGAGGGCTTCCACGTGCAGGGGGACCGGCAGGATCGCAGGCCGGATGTCGAAGCGCCGTCGGAGTTCCGACGATTCTCTTACGCGCCATGATCCACCATCATGCGCTCCGCTGCAGGCCACCGCGACCGCCGATGACCCCCATGCACCTCCGGAACGCCCCCCGCTGGCAGACCCCGCTGCTGCTCCTGCTGGTGGTCTGGGCGCTGCTGGCCGGGCTGGGCCTGCGCGAGCCGATGCCAGCCGACGAGCCGCGCTTCGTGCTGGCGGCGCGCACGATGATCGAGACCGGACAGTGGCTGTTCCCGCACCGCGGCAGCGAACTGTATGCGGAGAAGCCGCCCACCTTCATGTGGTTGCAGGCGTTGAGCTATCTCGTCGTGCGCAGCTGGCAGGTCGCGTTCCTGCTGCCGTCGCTGCTGGCCGCGCTGCTGACGCTGGGGTTGACCGGCGACCTGGCCCGCCGGCTGTGGGGACGCCGCGCCGTGCCGTATGCGGTGTTCGGCTTGTTCGTCTGCCTGCAGTTCGCCCTGCAGGCGAAACGTGCGCAGATCGACATGGTGCTGGTCGGCATGACCACGCTGTCGCTGTGGGCCCTGCTGCGCTACTTGCTGGAAAAACCCAGTCCCTGGTTGCTTGCACTGGGCACGTTCGCCGCTGGCCTGGGTACGGTGACGAAAGGCGTGGGCTTCCTGCCATTGCTGGTCTTCGTGCCCTGGCTGTGGGTGCGGGTGAAGTCGCGGCAGACGCTGCCTCCGCATCGCGGCGCGCATGTGCTGGCCGGCGTGGCGGGCTTCATCGCCGGCGCGGGCGTCTGGCTGGTGCCGATGCTGTCGGTCGCGCTGACCTCGACCGATCCCGCGCTGCACGCCTATGCGCGCGAGATGCTGTTCAAACAGACCGGCACGCGCTACGCCAACGCATGGCACCACGTGAAGCCGGCCTGGTACTACCTGCAGACGATGCTGACCCTGTGGCTGCCCGGCGTGCTGCTCGCCCCGTGGTTGTTGCCGGCCTGGTGGCGGCGACTGAAGCGTGCGGATGCGCGGTACACGCTGCTGCTGGGCTGGGCGCTGCTGGTGCTGGTGTTCTTCACTGCCAGCCCAGGCAAGCGCGAGGTCTACATCTTCCCGATGCTGCCGGCATTGGCGGTGGCCGCCGCGCCGCTGCTGCCTGCCCTGCTGCGCCGGCGCGCCGTGCGCGCGACGCTGTGGACCTACATGGTCGTGCTGGTCGTGGCGGCCGGTGCGCTCGGCGCGTGGCTGCTGGCCGCGCCGCCGGCGCGCCTGCAGTCGCTGGTCGAAGGCCGCGGCATGGACATGGATACCCTGGCCCAACTCGGACGCTGGCTCGTGGGCTTCGCCTCTGTCGCCCTGGTGGCGGTGCTGGGGCTGGCCCGCGCGTCGCGCCATCGTATCGTCGTCGCACTGGTGACGGTCACCGCGGCGCTGTGGACGGTGTACGGCATGGGCTTCATGCCGGCGTTGAGTCCCGACAGTTCCGCGAAGGCGCTGATGCAGCGCGTGGGCCAGCGCATTGGGCCCGACGCCGAACTGGCCATGCTCGGCTGGCGCGAGCAGCACCTGCTGCAGGCCGACCGTCCGGTCGCCGACTTCGGCTTCAAGCAGCCGTGGGTGGACCAATGGCAGCATGCGCATGCGTGGCTGCTGGAAGCCCCCAACCGACGCTGGCTATTCCTGCGCAAGGAGGCCATCGGTCCGTGCCTCGATCCGGCGAAGGTGATCGACATCGGTGCTTCGAACCGGCGCGACTGGATCCTCGCCCCGGGCGCAGCATGGATCGACGGCTGCGATGTGCCGGCGGACTGGTCCGCCGACGTCAGCGAAGACTGAATCGCGAGCAACAGCGCGCGCACGCAAGAATCATTCGCGCGCGCTTTAACGGGCCTCCGACGGAAGTCCTACCGCGCTACGACATCGCGCGCACCAGCATGCGCGGGTCGTCCTCCTGTGCCTCTCCTGCATGTCGGTCTCTCCCTCCTTGGCCCTTCCCGCGCCACGCAATGACGCGTCGCGGCTGCTCTTCATTTCGGTGCCGGTGCTGCTGCTCGCGTGGTGGCTCGCGCGACAGGTCGACCTGCACTGGGCGGGTGGGCTGTTCCACTGGGAAGGCGGTACCTGGGCACTCAAACAGAACGTGTGGCTGGAAGAGGTGCTGCACCGGGGTGGACGCCGACTGAGCCAGGTGGCATGGGCCGCGCTGCTGGTTGCCACGCTGCTGCGCTGGCGCTCACCCACCGCCTCATGGACGCGGCCGGCGGCGCGCCTGCTGCTGGCGGTCTTCGTCTCCATCGCCTGCGTGGCAGCACTGAAATCGCTGACGCACATGGACTGCCCGTGGGACCTTGCGGGCCTCGGCGGGCACCGTCCTTACGTGGGGCTGCTTGAGGCGCGCCCGGCGTCGATGGGGCCCGCGGCCTGTTTCCCGGCTGCGCATGCCGCAGGCGGTTACGCCTGGGTGGCGCTGTACTTCTTCTTCCTGCACGTGGCGCCGCGCTGGCGCCGCGTCGGCCTGGGCGTCGGCCTGCTGGCAGGCCTCCTGTTCGGGCTCGCACAGCAGTTGCGCGGTGCGCATTTCCTCTCGCATGACGTCGCCAGCCTGGCGGTGTGCTGGGTGATCGCATGCAGCGTCGAAATGCTCCACGTACGGGGCACGCGCGCATGAACACCACGACCCTGATCGAGAGCCCGCTCCTACGCCTGTGGCAGCGCGTGCGTCCCATGCTGCTGGCGAGGCCATTGGTGGGCACGGAAAGCCTGATCCTCGCCGTGTGCCTCTACTTCAGCGTGTTCGCAAACGCCGCGTTCTGGCGCGCGGCGGTGCCGCAACCGCTGACGCAGGCCCTGTGGGCGGTGTCGCTGTTCCTGTTGGTCACCGCCGTGCACGGCGTGTGGCTGTCGCTGCTGGTGTGGCGGCGCACGGCGCGCGTCGTCCTGTCGCTGCTGGTGGTCACGGCGGCGCTCGCCGGCCACTACATGGCGGCGTACGGCATCTACATCGACGCCGACATGGTGCGCAACGTCCTGCACACCGACTGGCGCGAAGCCAGCGAACTCGCCGGCGGCGACGCGCTGTTGCCGCTGCTCGCCGCACTGCCCGCGCTGGTCGTGATCTGGCGCGTGCGCCTGCGCGAGCGCACCTGGGCGCGCACGCTCGGCCTGCGTGCCGCGCTGCTCGCCGGCATGGCGGCCATCGCACTGGCCGGCATCCTGCCGGTCACCCAACCCCTCACCGCCTTCCTGCGTAACCAGCGCGAAGTGCGCTACCTGGTTACGCCCGCCAACGTGCTGGTGTCCTTGGCGAAGGTGGTCAGCGAAGAGCCGCCCGGACGCGCACGCGTACAGTTGCCGATCGGCGAGGACGCCGTGCGGGCGCCCGGCGCGACCATGCGCAAGCCGCGCCTGCTGGTGTTGGTGGTGGGTGAAACCGCGCGCGCCGCGAACTGGGGGCTCAACGGCTACGCGCGGCAAACCACGCCCGAACTGGCCCGCCGGAGCGTGCTGAATTTCCCCCACGTCACCGCCTGCGGCAGCAGCACCGAGGTGTCGCTGCCATGCATGTTCTCGCCCTACGGTCGCGCGCACTACGACGAGAAGGCGATCCGCGGCCACCAGTCGGTGTTGCATGTGTTGCAGCGCGCGGATGTGGCCACGCTGTGGCGGGACAACCAGTCCGGCTGCAAGGGCGTGTGCTCGGGCCTGCCGGTGGAGGACCTGCACGCACGCACCGATCCCGGCCTGTGCAACGGCACGCGCTGCCACGACGGCATCCTGTTGCAGGGACTCGCCGAGGCCGCACGCCGCCAGCGTGGCGACCAGGTGATCGTGCTGCACATGCTGGGCAACCATGGGCCCACGTATTTCGAACGCTATCCTCCGGCCTTCCAGCGGTTCGCACCGGTATGCGAGACCTCCGACCTCGGCCGCTGCAGCCGCGAACAGATCGTCAACGCGTACGACAACGCGCTCGGCTATACGGACCATGTGTTGGCCGGTGCCATCGACGTGCTGGCCCGACTTCCCGGCTACGACACCGCGCTGCTGTACGTCTCCGACCACGGCGAATCGCTGGGCGAGAAGGGCCTTTACCTGCATGGAATGCCCTATTCGATCGCCCCCCGCGAACAGTTGGAAGTCCCGATGGTGGCCTGGTTCTCCGAAGGCTGGCGCGCCTCGGCCGGGCTGGATGCCGCCTGCCTGCGCCGGGTGGCCGCCGCGCCGCACAGCCACGACGACCTGTTCCATACCCTGCTGGGGCTGGCCGACGTCAGGACCGCCCTCTACCGGCCGGACCACGACATTTTCCTGACTTGTCGGCCCGGACAATAATCCGCTGTCTCCGCGAGGTCTGCCATGACGGCCCTTTCCATCGTGATCCCGGTGTTCAACGAGCGCGGCAACATCGGTCCGCTCGTGCACGAAGTGGTACAGCACCTGCGCGGACGCGTGGCGTTCGATATCGTCTGTGTCGACGACCAATCCGAGGACGACACCCGCGATGTGCTGACCGCGCTGAAGGCCGAGATGCCGGAGTTGCGCGTGCTGGTGCACCAGCGCCGCAGCGGGCAGAGTACCGCCATCCGCACGGGCGTGAAGCATGCGCTCTCGCCCTGGATCGCCACCCTGGACGGCGACGGCCAGAACGACCCGGCCGACATTCCGAAACTGCTGGCCGCGCGCGACGCCGGCGATGCGCAGACCCGGCTGTATGCCGGCTGGCGCGTGGACCGCAAGGACAGCGCCAGCAAGCGGTGGGCGTCGCGCTGGGCGAACGGGATCCGCCAGCGCCTGCTGCGCGACGACACCCCCGACACCGGCTGCGGCATCAAATTATTCGAACGCGCCGCCTTCCTCGACCTGCCCTACTTCGACCATATGCACCGCTACCTGCCGGCGTTGATGCAGCGCGCGGGCTGGAAGACGGTCAGCGTGCCGGTATCGCACCGGCCGCGTGGCTCCGGCCAGTCCAAGTACACCAACCTCGGGCGCGCGCTGGTCGGCATCCGGGACCTGATGGGCGTGTCCTGGCTCATCCAGCGCAGCCACGTCACCGCCGTCAGCGAGATCGGCACGGGGCGCAAGCCATGAGCGTGATGAACCAGGAAATCGTCTGGCTGGGTTGGACCGGCCTGCACATGACGCCGTGGAAGCTGATAGGCCTGACCGGCGCAGCGATGTTCGGTGGGCGCTGGCTCGTGCAGTTCGTCGCCTCGCGGCGCGCACGCCGCCCGGTGATTCCGCGCCTGTTCTGGTACATGAGCCTGGTTGGCAGCCTGATGGCGTTGAGCTACTTCCTGTTCTCGTCCAAGCAGGACGCCGTCGGCGTATTGCAGAACCTGTTGCCCGCCTTCACTGCGGCGTACAGCCTCTATCTGGACATCCGCCACACGCGCCAGCAGCGCGCGGCCGAAGGCGCGCCCTGATCAGCTGCGGTTGGGCGTGAGCTTGAGCAGGCGCCCGCCGCCGCCATCCTCCAAGAGCCACAGCGCGCCATCGGGCCCTTGCTCGACTTCGCGGATGCGCTTGCCCATGGGATAGCGGCGCGCTTCGCGCGCCTGCGTGCCGTTGAACTCGATCTCGATCAACGCCTGCGACGCCAGGCCACCGATGAAGCCCTTCCCCCGGAACCACGGGAACAGGTTGCCCGAGTAGACGACGAAGCCCGCTGGTGCGATCACCGGGTTCCACCACGCCTCGGGCGCATTGAATTCCGGCCGCGTGGGATGGTCGGGAATCGGCGTGCCGTCGTAGTGATCGCCATTGGAGACGATCGGCCAGCCGTAGTTGGTGCCGCGCTCGATCAGGTTCAGTTCGTCGCCTCCCGCCGGCCCCATCTCGTGCGTCCACAAGCGTCCCGCGTTGTCGAACGCGATACCCAGCAGGTTGCGATGGCCGAGCGTCCACACCTGCGCGGCGATGCCGCCTTGCGCGGCGAAGGGGTTGTCCGGCGGCACGCTGCCGTCATCGTTGAGGCGGATCAGCTTACCCAGCGCGGATTGCAGGTCCTGCGCCGGCGTCATCGCCTGGCGATCGCTGGAGGTGATCCACAACTTGCCGTCGGCGCCGAACGCCAGACGGTGGCCGTAATGGCCTTCCCCGTTGACCTTGGGCAGCTGCCGCCAGATCACCTGGAGGTTGGAGAGGCTGCCGCCATTGCCGCTGGCATCGAGCGTCAGCGTCGCGCGCGCGACAGCGGCGCCACGTGTGCCCCCGCTGCCCGCTTCGGCATAGCTGAGGTAGACCAGACGGTTGTCGGCGAAGCGCGGATGCAGCAGAACGTCGCCCAGGCCCCCTTGTCCGCCATAGGCGACCGTCGGTACGCCGGTGATCTGGCCGACCTGGCCGGTGGCGACGTTGGCCAGCCGCAGCGTGCCGCCCTTCTCGGTCACCAACAGGCGTCCGTCCGGCAGGAAGGTCATCGCCCACGGCTCGTTGAAAGTCGCGACCGGCGCGCTGGTGAAAGGTGGATCCGGCACAACGCGCGGCGGCGACATGCCGCCGGCGGTGCGGGCCGTGCCAGGCAACGTGGCGGGCAATTCACGGGGTGACCCGGCGACTACGCCCGCGGCCACCGTCGCACGCGGCGTGGAGGCGACCACGATGCGTGCACCGTTCTCATCGACCGTCGCGCGTTGGCACGACGCCAGGCAGATCACACAGACCAGCAGCAACGGCAGCTTCATGCGGGCGGCTCCGGCGGGGGTGACGCCGTTGTACGCCGGCCGGGCGAAGAAAAGCGTGATGGCCGCCGGACCTTCAGACCTTCAGGTACCAGCCTCGCCGGTCCATCGCCCACACGACCAGCCACCACACCGCGACGAATGTCAGGGCGAAGATCAGCGAAGGCAGGTAAGGACCCACCTGCGGCGTCATCCAGTCGGCGAAGCCTTTCCGGTACAGCGGTTCCATCCAGCCGAGCCCGAGCAGCAGATAGGTCATGACCGCGGCGCCCACGTAGGCGGCGATGGCATTGGCCCCGAAACGGCGCCCCACGGCTGGCCATCCGCGCTGGTCCACGCCGACATGCACCAGCGCCAGCGCGAGCAGTGCGCAGCCCGCCGTGAACAGCGCAAAGGACGAGGTCCACAACGCCTTGTTCAACGGAAATACGCTCGCCCACGCCAAACCCACCACGACAGCGACGACGCCGGCCATCACCATCGGCCGCAGCGCATCGGCACGCAGCCACGCGCCCGCGCGCACGCCGAGCAGCGTGGTGGCGAGCGCCGGCAGCGTGCTGAGCAAGCCTTCGGGATCCTGGCCGCGCGCGAGCGTCGCATCCCACTGGTACAGCCACGGTGCGAACAGCCCGGTATCCACGCGTCCCGGCAGGTGGGTGTAAGGCGCATAGCCGAACGGTGCGAGCAGCGCCCAGTAGCCAAGCAGGACCGCGCCGATCAAGGCCCACTGCAGGCGGGGCTTCGCGTACAGCGCGACCAGTCCCGCGAGCGCGAAGCACAGCCCGATCCGTTGCAGCACGCCCCACGGCCGGAAGTGCGGCCGGTCGAGCATCAGATACGCCAGCAGGTGAAGTGCCAAGCCGAGGGCGACGATCTTCGCCGCGCGCCACAGCAGCGCGCGCACCAGCGTGTCGCGCGCCACGCCGGCCTCGGCGCGGGGAACGATGCCCAGCGAGATCGACACGCCGACGATGAAGAGGAAGAACGGGAACACCAGGTCGGTCGGCGTGACGCCATGCCAGTCCGCATGCAACAGCGGCGCGTAGACATGCGACCAGTCGCCCGGCGTGTTGACCAGCAGCATCGCCGCGACCGTCAGGCCACGCAGCGCATCGACGGACGCGAACCGGGCCGGACGGGCGCTCATGCGCCTGCGATCACGCGCCGCCGATCCAGGTGCCGACGACCTGCAGGTCGGCATCCAGCGCCACCAGGTCGGCCTGGTAACCGGGCGCGATACGACCGTGCGTCTCGGCCAAGCCAAGGAACTCCGCCGGATACGTGGAGGCCATGCGCGCGGCTTCTTCCAGCGGCAGACCGAGCAGGTGCACGCTGTTGCGGACCGCGGTGGCCATGTCCAGCGCCGAGCCGGCGAGGGCGCCGGCCGCGTTGCGCACCACGCCGTCGACGGCGGTGATGGTCTCGCCGTAGAGGTCGAACGAAGGATCGTCCGAACCGACCATCGGCATCGCGTCCGTCACCAGGAAGACCTTGCCGCGCGGCTTGGCCGCCAGCGCCACGCGCAGGCTGGCCGGATGCACGTGCACGCCATCGACGATCACGCCGCACCAGCAGCCAACGTCCTCCAGCGCGGCGCCCACCGCGCCGGGCTCGCGTCCCTGCAGCGGCGACATCGCGTTGTAGAGATGGGTGAAGCCGGAAATGCCCGCACCGATGCCCGCGCGGATCTGGTCGTAGCTGCCGGCCGTGTGGCCGGCGACGACGATCGCCCCACGCGCGACCATCGTGCGGATGATGTCGGACGGGACCTGTTCCGGCGCCAGTGTCAGCAGGGTCACGCCGTTGTCGAGCGAGGTCGCCATCGCGACTTCGTCCGCGCCCGGCACGCGGAATTTCGCCGCATCGTGCGTGCCCTTGCGTGCCGGCGCGATGTAGGGCCCTTCCAGGTGGATGCCCAGCACGCCCGGGACGCCCTGCGCGATGGCCTCGCGCGTGGCCGCGATCGCGCGCGCCATCACTTCGGCGTCGTCGCTGATCAGCGTCGGCAGCAGGCCGGTGGTGCCGAAGCGCCGATGCGCCTGCGCGATCGTGCGGATCGCGTCCACGGTGGTGTCGTTGTTGAACAACGTACCGCCGCCGCCGTTGACCTGCGCATCGATGAAACCGGGCAGCAGCGTGGCGCCGCGGAGATCGTGCCGCACTGCGTCTGCGGGAATGGCGTCGTCGGCGACGAGGTCGGCGATGCGCCCGTCCTGCATCAGCACCGCCAGGCCTTCGACGAAGCCGTCCGGCGTCAGCACGCGGGCGTTGCAGAGGGCCGTGGCGGCTGGCATCGCGTTCATACCGTTTCGGTGACCTTGTTGAGGTGCGGCGGGACATCGGGATTGTGACCGCGACGCAGCGCCAGCGCATTGATCGCCCGATAGAAGCTCTGGATGGTCAGCAGCGGCGCACAGGCCGGATGCGGCGCCTCGGCCAGCGGCAGGTCGCCCTGGCGCGAGGCCACCCACACCTGCGCACCGCGGCCGCGGAATTCTTCCGCCAGCGCCAGCGTCCCGGCTTCGGTCTCGTCCGGTTGGGCGAAGCAGAGCACCGGGAAGCCCGGGCCGACCAACGCCATCGGCCCGTGCTTCACTTCCGCCGAGCTGTAGGCCTCGGCGTGCAGGCCACAGGTTTCCTTGAACTTGAGTGCCGCCTCCTGGGCGGCAGCCAGCCCCAGGCCGCGACCGAGTACGAACAGGTTGTGCGCGCCCACCAGTCCGTCGGTCAGCGGCGACCAGTCGGCCTGCCACGCGCGCCGCAGCGCATCGGGCAGTGCCTCCGTCGCCGCATGCAGTGGCGCTTCGTCCTTCCAGTAGGCGGCCAACTGAAGGATCGCCGCGAGCGAGCCCAGGTAGCTCTTCGTCGCTGCCACGCTACGCTCGGGGCCAGCGCGCAACGGCAGCACGGTATCGGCCAGTTGCGCCAGCGGCGAATCCTCGACGTTCACCAGCGCAACCACGCGCGCGCCGACCTCCTTGGCCGCCGTCGCATTGCGCAGCAGGTCCGGGCTCTTGCCGGACTGGGAAATCACCACGTACAGCGCATCGGCCAGCCGCTGCTTCGCCTCGTACACCGAGCCCACCGACGGCGAGGCCGATGCGGTGACCACGCCGAGTTGCGTCTCGAACAGGTACTTCGCGTAGGTCGCTGCGTGATCCGAGCTGCCGCGCGCACAGGTCACGACGAAGGGCGGCGGACGACGGCGCAGGTCCTCCGCCAGCGCCTTCACCGTGGCGGCGTTGCGCGTGTACTGGTCGGCGACGATATCGGCGGTCTGGGCCGCCTCCTGGTGCATCAGGGTGTCGGCGGGAGCGGGCAGCGGCGTGTCGGTCATGGCGAAGGAGGTTCGGGTCGGTCCGCGCGCGGGCGGACCGGCGCAGTGGAACCGCGCACGACCAGTTGCGGCACGAAGCCCTGGTTGTGCACGGCGGTGGGATGGTCGTCGTAGGCATCGGTACGCAGGCCGGCGATCAACAGGCGCGCGGCCTGCTTCGCGATGTCCTGCGTGGCCTGCTTGGCCGTGGTCAGCGGCGGCCACGACTGCTTGGAGAACGGGCTGTCCTCGAAACCGGCGATGGACAGGTCGTAGGGGACATTCATGCCGGCGGATTTCGCCGCGGCCAGCACACCGGCGGCAATCTCGTCGTTGGAGCCGAAGATCGCGGTCGGCGGCTCGCGCAGTGCCAGCAGTCGCCGCGCGCCGCGAAAGCCGTCGTCGAACGTGTAATCGCCCGGCACGACGAGATGCTTGTCGAGGGTGATGCCGTAGTCCTTCAACGCTTTCTCGTAACCGGCATAGCGTTCGGTACTCGACCGGTGCGCCAGCCCGCCCCAGAGGAACCCGATGCGCTGGTGGCCCAGTTGGATCAGATGCTCGGTGATTTCGTAGGCGGCGTCGCGGTCGTCGACATAGACGCAAGGCAAGCCGTCTTCCGGATCTTCGGTGGCGGCGATGATGCGCACCAGCTTCACGCCACGTGCGGCGAGCGCGGTGACCAAGTCGGCGCGTTCGGACATCGGCGCAGTCAGCACCAGCCCGGCCAAGCGCGAACGCTGCACGAACTCGACCAACTCCTCCGCCAGCAGCGGCGACGTGGAATCCACCGGGTGGATCTGCAGGCCGAAGCCGGTTTCCTTGCACGCGGCCAGCACGCCGTTCTGCACGCCGATGATGTGGTACGGGTTGGGGTTGTCGTACACCAGCCCGATCACGAACGGCGTGCCGCTGCGCAAGTTGCGCGCGGACTGGTCCGGTTCGTAGTCCAGCTCGGCGATGGCATGCAGCACGCGCGCACGCGTGCCTTGCAGCACCGACGGCTCGTTGTTGATGACCCGGGACACGGTCTTCAGCGAGACCTTCGCGCGTTCGGCGACGTCCTTGATGGTGGGTCGGCGCATGGGCGTTTCCGTCATGGAGGCGAGTCCGTCATGATGCCGCGTTCCGGGACGGCCGTCGCCGGCCGCTTCACGCTGCCGACCCGGTGACCGGCCAGCGCGTAGTACAGGATGTACAGGTAGCCCGGCACCGCCAGCCCGGCGAACACCGCCTGGAAGTCGTAGTGCTGCTTCAGCACCGCGAACAGCTGCGGCAGGATCGCGCCGCCGGCGATGCCCATGATCAGCAGCGCCGATCCGGTCTCGGTATGCCGGCCTAGGCCCTTGATGGCCAGCGGGAAGATGGCCGGCCACATCATCGCGTTGGCAAAACCCAGGGCCGCGACGAAGCCCACCGACACGTAGCCGTGCGTCAGCAACGCGCCGAGGGCGAACAGCACGCCCAGCGTCGCGGAGAGCGCCAGGTAGCGCGCCTGCGATACAAAGCGCGGGATCGCAGCCAAGCCGACGAGATAACCCGCCAGCATCGCGAACAGCGTGTACGACGTGAACACCTTGGTCTGGTCCAGCGGCAGGCCGAAGCCACGGCCGTACGTGCCGATCGCATCGCCCGCCAACACTTCCACGCCCACGTAGAGGAACAGGCACAGCACGCCCAGCCACAGGTGCGGGAACTGCGACAGGCCGCGTTCGCCGTCGGCGGCGCCGGTCACCGGCGCGGCGTTGGCGTCGGAGGGCTTCACGTCCGGCAGCGGCGAGAACAGGATGCCGATGGCGACCACCACCAGGATCCCGGCCATCACCCGATACGGCAGAAGGATCTTCGCTGCGAACGCATCCAACAGCACGGCCTTGCCGGCCGCGTCGGCGGCTTCGACCTGCGCGGCCAGGTCGCCCACCCCATGCAGCACCAGCGTGCCGATCACGATCGGCGCCAGCATGCCGGCTATCTTGTTGCAGATGCCCATCAGCGCGATGCGCTGGGCGGCGCTTTCGAGGGGGCCGAGGATGCTGACGTACGGGTTCACCGCCGTCTGCAGCAATGCCAACCCGCCGCCGATCACGAACAGGCCGGCCAGCGCGCCGGGATACCAGCGCTGGGTGGAGAACTCCCCGAACATCGCGGCACCCACCGCCATCACGAACAAGCTGGCCGCCAGCCCCTTCTTCATGCCGGTGCGCTTGAGCAATGCGGCCGCGGGCAGGGCGAGGAAGAAGTACGACAGGTAGAACACCATCAGCACGAGGAAGGCGTTCACCTCGTCCAGGTCGAAGGCCAGCTGCACGAAGGTGATCAGCGGTCCGTTGATCCAGGTGAAGAACCCGATGATGAAGAACAGCACGCCGACGATGGCGAGCGAGCGGAACGGGGCGGAGCCGGCAGCAATGGTCATGGATTCCCCTTCTTCTTTCGGCGAAGGCGTGCGGGCGCCCCACCGGGAACAACGTTGTCAGAGCACCCTGTCGCCAAGGACCAAATGCCGATCACCGATGTCGTCACGCAGCACTTTTGTGAGTGCCCTGACTTCATGCGCCGCAACATGAAGTCTCGCGAGACTTGGCGCCTACCCCCTTGTCGCACCGCCAATTACGGCCACTTTCGCGCGCAATCGATTTCTGAATACGCCGATTGTTTCTTTTTCGACCCTCTGCCTGACCAACGAGGCGGCTATTTCATGACAGACTCTTGACAACGTTGTCAAACACTTTCCACACTCCGGCCATATCGGGATGCGGGAGTCCCGGCCGCGAACATGTGGGGAGACGTGTGGTCGCCATCGCCAATCCAATGCCGACGAAGGACGCCCGGGGGGCGCACGATGCGTTCATCGCGGCGGACGTCGGCGGCACCCATGTGCGCATCGGCCTGGTCCGAGGCAGCGGCGACCCGGGCGCACCGGTCAGCGTGCTGGAGTACCGCAAGTACGCGTGCGCCGACCATGCCGGCCTCGGCGACATCATCCAGGACTTCCTCGCCACCCTCGGCCACGGCCGGGTGTCGCGCGGGGTGATCGCCAGCGCCGGTTACGCGCTGGAAGACGGCACGGTCATCACCAACAACCTGCCCTGGCGCCTGTCGCTGGCCGATCTGCGCTCGCAGCTCGGCTTTGACGACGTCCGTCTGGTCAACGATTTCGAAGCCGTGGCGCACGCCGCCGCACAGGTGGACGCCAGCCAGGTGCTGCAGCTCACCGGCCCCGCCATCGCACCGACCCGCGGACCGACCCTGATCCTGGGGCCGGGCACCGGCCTGGGCGCGGCGGTGTGGATCCCGGCCGGCGCGCGCGCCGTGGTGCTGGCCACCGAAGCCGGCCAGGCGGCGCTCACCGCCGGCAACGCGCTCGAGATGGCGCTGCTGGCCGAGATGCTGAAGACCCGCACGCACGTGCCGGTCGAGCAGGCGCTGTCCGGCCCCGGGCTGCTCAACCTCCATGCGGCGCTGTGCGCCGTGCGCGGCGCGGCACCGTCCACGTATGCGCATCCCGGCGAGGTCACGGCAGCGGCGCTGTCGCGCGAGGACCCGCTGGCGCGCGAAAGCCTGGATGTGTTCTGCGGCCTGCTCGGCAGCGTGGTCGGCGACATGGCCCTGCTCTACGGCGTGCAGGGCGGCGTGTACCTCGCCGGCGGGATCCTGCCGAAGATCCGCGATTTCCTGATCCAGAGCAGCTTCGTGGCGCGCTTCCTCAACAAGGGATCGATGCGCGAGGCGCTCGAACGCATCCCCGTGAAGCTGGTGGAACACGGGCAGCTGGGGGTGGTGGGTGCCGCCAAGTGGTACCTGGAGCAACACCAGGACGATTGAAAAATGAAAGCGCCGGGACAGGCGTGGCGACGATTGCAGTAAAGGCTTCAGGCACGGCGGAGCAAGCGCGAGCAAGACCTGCCGAAACTCAAACAATGAATGATGGGAGAGACATCATGAATTACCGCAGATCCATCCTTTCCGCCGCCATCGTGACCTGTCTGGGCGTAGCGGTGCAGGCGCAGGCGCAGGACGCTCAACCGACCGAAACCCAGGCGACCGACCTCGACACCGTCGTCGTCACCGGCATCCGCGGCAGCATCGAGAAGGCGCTGGACGCCAAGCGCGATGCCGCCACGCACGTCGAAGTCGTCACCGCTGAGGACATCGGCAAGCTGCCGGCCAAGAACGTGGCCGATACCCTGCGCCAACTGCCCGGCGTCAACATCGCCTCGTCGAGCGCCAGCGAAGGCGGCTTCGACGAAGCCGATCGCGTCAGCCTGCGCGGCACCAACCCGAGCCTCACCCAGACCCTCGTCAACGGCCACACCATCGGCACCGGCGACTGGTTCGTGCTCAGCCAGGTGGGCAATGTCGGTCGCAGCGTGAGCTACTCGCTGTATCCGTCCGAGATCGTCGACCGTGTCGTGGTGCACAAGACCTCCGAAGCGAAGCTGGTCGAAGGCGGTACTGCCGGCTCGGTGAACATCATCACCCGCCGTCCGCTGCAGTTCGCCGAGCCGCTGACGATCCAGGGTTCGATCGGTGCGGTCCATTCCGACCTGCCGGGCGACACCAAGCCCCAGCTCGATGCGCTGCTGAACTGGCGCAACGACGAAGGGACCGCCGGCTTCCTGGTGCAGGTGTTCAACGAAGAACGCAGCCTGCGTCGCGACGGCCAGGAAGTCGTGGGCGGCTACGGCACGATCCCCGGGACTGCGAATGGCGCTCCCACGGAAGTTTCGATCAGCAACCCCGAACTGGTGGGCGTGCTGTATCCCAACCTGATCGGCGCGGCGCTCTTCGAGCAGGTGCGCAAGCGCAAGGGCGGCGTGGCCAACATCGAGGCCAAGGTCACCGACGACCTGACCCTGAACGTCAATGCGTTCTATTCGAGACTGGAAGCGGACAACTACAACCGCAACTACATGATGTGGGCCAGTCGCTTCGTGGACCGCACACCCAGCAGCTACACCGTCGAGAACGGCGTACTCACCAGTGCCACCTACGCACCGGTCACCGGCGGCACGACCGTCACGCCTTACGGCGTGTACGACATGATCTCGCGGCCGGGTGCCGAGTCCACCTCCAAGTACATCGCCCTCGATGCGGAGTGGAATGCCAGCGACGCACTGAAGTTCGTCTTCCAGCTGGGCTCCACCAAGGGCCGGGGCAGCAGCCCCACGCAGGACGTACTGGAAACCGGCATCGCCGGGAATGCGGGCGCGAGCTGGAGCATGAACGGTGTGGGCAGCCCGATCGATTGGTCGCTGGGCGGCACCAACACGGCCGCGAACCACCGGCCTCAGGATGGCTGGATCTTCGGCGCGCAGGGCATCGACGTGCTCGACAAGGAAGACTGGGCCTCGGCGGACGGCCAGTTCTTCTTCCAGTCAGACGTGCTGTCCTCGCTGGACTTCGGCTACCGCTTCGCCACGCATGAGCGCAGCAACGACTTCTCGCTCGCGCAGGGACCGAACTGGGCCAGCAACTGGACCGACATCAATGCCTATCCGGCGGCGGGCGGCGCGTACCCGAGTGACTTCGGTGTGGGCGGCAATGTGCCGTCGGGGATCTGGTACTACACGCCCGCGCAGCTGGCCGAAATCAATTCCCGCTTCGCCAACCGCAACAATCCGGAGCGCTTCTACTTCTCCGACGTCTACGGCGTGGAGGAGGACATCAACGCGGTTTACGCCCAGTTGAACTTCCAGGGCGACCGCTGGAGTGGTAATGCCGGCCTGCGCTACGTGCAGACCGAAACGGACGTGCATTACAACCAGGCGCTCGCGCCGAACTCCGGCATCCCCGGTGCGGTCGTGGGCTCTGCCTTCGGCGACTACCTGCCGGTCGTGGTGAACAACGACTACAACGAGCTCCTGCCCAGTGCGAACTTCAAGTTCGAGCTGACCGACACCCTGGTGGCGCGCGTGTCGGGCAGCAAGACCATGACCCGCCCGGACTTCTCCGCGCTGGCCGGCTCGCTGACGCTCAACGACCTGACACACGAAGGCAGCGGCGGCAACCCGAACCTCGACCCGCTGGTATCGACCAACTTCGATGCGTCGCTGGAGTGGTACTTCGCCCCGCGCGCCCTGCTGGCGGCCAGCGTGTTCTCGATGGACCTGGACGGCTACGTCGATTTCGCCAATGTTGTCGTCCAGTACAAGGACCAGCAGGCCAGCCAGGCGGCCGGCACGGATGTCTACAGCGATTACCTGGTGTCGATCCCGGTCAATTCGAACGGCAAGGCCCGCGGCGTTGAGCTGACCTACGAGCAGCCGATCGGGGAAAACTTCGGCATCAACGCCAACTACACCTACGTGGACGGCGAGGCCGACGGGGGCAAGCCGCTCAACGGCACCTCCGAGAATACCTACAACTTCTCCGCGTGGTACGAGAACGACCGCTTCAACGCTCGCGTGAACTACAGCTACCGCAGCTCGTTCTACGCCGGCGTCAGCCGCACCGACAACTTTTACCAGGATGACTTCGCTACCGTCTCGGCCTCGCTGGGCTTCAAGGCCACCGACTGGCTGACGATCAGCCTGGACGGCCTGAACCTCAACGATCCGAAGCTGAAGTACTACACGGAGAACGACGCGGTGCCCGGCTACCTGCCGCACGCGTTCTACAGCAACGGCCGCCAGTACTACCTGAACTTCCGCTTCAAGTTCTGATCGCGTCATCGATGTAAGGGAACGCTCTCCCTCTGCGGGCCTGGATTTGTCCGGGCCCGCTTTTTTTTGGCACGCTTCCGCTCGTTCGTCCACGAGGATTCCGATGAAACGACCCTTCGTCCGTCGCGCCCTGGCCGGCATGGCCCTCACCCTGCTGGTCCTGGCCGGCTGCGCCAAGTCAGGCGGGGATGCAGGCACCGCGTCCGCTTCGGCACCCATCACTCCCGCCCTGATTCCTGCGCCTGCCACGCTGCAGGTAGGCGAAGGAGCCTTCGTCATCAACGCCGACACCCGCGTGTTCGCCGCCGGCGACGCCGCAACGCGCGTCGCCCACCAGTTCACGGCCTATCTGACGTCGGCCGGTGGTCCGGCCCTGGCTGCCGCGGAAGCCGATGGCAAGGGCACGATCCGGTTTGTGCTGGACCCCGGCAACGCAAACGCGGCCTCGCCGGAAGCCTATTCTCTGGACATCACGCCCGACGGCGCCACGGTAAAGGCGCGCGACGAGCGCGGCCTGTTCTATGGCGCGGTGACGCTGTGGCAGCTCGCCACCCAGGGCGACAAGGACGGCGTCACGCTGCCGGCGTTGCATATCGAGGACACCCCGCGCTTCGGCTGGCGCGGCTTCATGCTGGATCCGGCGCGCCACTTCCAGACGGTCGATGAGGTCAAGAAGGTCATCGACGCGATGGCGCTGCACAAACTCAACAAGCTGCACTGGCACCTGACCGACGACCAGGGCTGGCGCATCGAGATCAAGCAGTACCCGAAGCTCACCGAGATCGGCGGCTGCCGCATTCCCGCTGGCGACGGCGGCAAGGATCCGAAGACCGGCGCACCGCGCCCGTACTGCGGCTTCTACACGCAGGACCAGATCCGCGACGTGGTGAAGTACGCGGCGGAGCGCCACATCACCGTGGTGCCCGAGGTCAACGTGCCGGGCCACGCGACGGCGGCGATCGCCGCCTATCCGGAACTCGGCTCGATCGACACGCCGCTGGTGCCGTCGAACGAGTGGGGCGTATTCCCCAACCTGGTCAACGTGGAAGAGCCGACGATCACCTTCCTCCAGAACGTGCTCGGCGAAGTGGTCCAGCTGTTCCCGGGCACCTACGTGCACATCGGCGGCGACGAAGCGGTCAAGGACCAGTGGGAAGCCTCCGCACGCGAGCAGGCCCGCATGCGCCAGGTGGGCGCGAAGACCGAGATGGATCTGCAGGGTTACCTGGTCGAGCGCCTGGAGAAGTACCTGGCCACGCACGGCAAGCGCCTGATCGGCTGGGACGAGATTCTCGAGGCCAAGCTGCCGCCGGAAGCCACCGTGATGTCGTGGCGTGGCATCGAGGGCGGCTTGCAGGCGGCGCGCCAAGGCCATGACGTGGTGATGTCGCCGTCGAACAAGACCTACCTGGACTACCTGCAGACGGCCTCGCCGAACGAGCCGCCGGGACGCCCCGCGCTGATCACGCTGCAGGATGTCTACGCGTTCGAGCCGGTGCCGCCGGACCTCGAGGAAAGCCAGCGCCACCACATCCTCGGCCTGCAGGCCAACCTGTGGACCGAGCACACGCGCACGTTCGCACGCCTCCAGCACAACGCTTTTCCGCGCCTGGCGGCCGTCGCTGAGACCGGTTGGACGCCGGCGGCGAAGAAGGATTTCGCCGATTTCACCCGACGCCTGCCCGCGCAGCTGAAGCGTTACGACGCCATCGGACTGGGCTACGCGAAGACCCCGTTCGAAGCGATGATCGCCACCGAGGACGACCGCAAGGCCGGCACCGCGAAGGTCACGCTGTCGAATCCCCTCGGCTATGCGGTGCACTACACCACCGACGGCAGCGAGCCGACGACGGCGTCCAAGACGTTCGCTTCGCCGCTCGACCTGAAGCTGCCGGTCACCGTACGTGCGGCAGCATTCGCCGATGGCCGTGCGCTGGCGCCCGCCACCACGTTCGAACTGACGCCGGCCTCCATGCTCACGCGCACCGACGAAGCCATGGCCGTGTGCCCGGATGCGGGCCGCCTGCTGCTGCGCCTGGAAGACGACGGCCCGGCCGAGGGTGAACGCGCGATCTTCAACGCTACCATCTTCTATCCGTGCTGGCAGTGGAACCAGGCGGACCTGGAAGGCATCGCGTCGATCAAGGTGCGCGCCGGTCGGATTCCTTACTACTTCCAGTTGGCGCACGACGAACCGCATCGCACGTTCGAGCCGGCGAAGTCGCCACTGGGCGAGCTGGAAATCCTGGGCGGCGGCTGCAAGGGCACGGTGCTGGCGACGGTCCCGCTGCCGGCGGCGCCGAATGCCGACGGGTTCATCGACCTGGATGCAGCGCTGCCTTCCGGCACCACGGGCACGCAGGACCTGTGCGTGCGCTTCACCGGCGACACGCGCCCGCAGATGTGGGTGCTGGACCGCATCACCCTGCAGCCGCGCTGAGCACGGCGGCGGTTGCAGGAAGAAAGCCGGGCTTGTCCCGGCTTTTTTCTTAGCCCGCTCGCGCGGGGCGCAGGCGGGCGTCGAGGGCGAGCAACAACCCGCGCATCGGTGTCAGCAGCGTCGCCAGGCCAGCCAGGACACCCACCGTATTGGCCAATGCGTCGCGCGGATCGGCCATTCGGGTGGTGGTCAGCGCGCCTTGTGCGAACTCCAGGGCCACGCCCGTCGCCACCAGCAACAGCGCGACCACGACGCAACCGCTGCGGCGGGCGAACAGCTGCATCGCCGACGCGGAGAGCAGCGCATAGGCGAGGAAATGCTCCACCTTGTCGCCGCCTTCAGGCACCGGCGGCAGGCGACTCAGGTTCGCCAGCGACAACACCACGACCGCGGCGACGGCGACCAGCCACAAGCCGAGCCACAGGCGCGGCCGGCGGAACGGTCGCAGCATGAACAGCCCGCTCACAGCCGCCAGCTCAGGTCGTTGAACAGGAACGCCGCACCGAACTCGACATCGCGCGAGAAACCCATCACCTGGAAGCGTTCGCCCATCTCGCTGGGCAGCGTGAGCCGCTTGGCCTCGTTGCGCAGGCGTAGCAGCGTCGTTTCGTCAGCGCGCTCCTGCGCTTCGTCCAGCCGCTCCTGCAGCCCATTGCCCAGCAGGAAGTTCGCCTGCGTCGTGTAGCCGGCCAGATCGAAGCCCGCATTCGTGCCGGCCTCGGCCAACGCCGTGAAATCGACCGAGGCCGTGATGTCCTGCAACCCCGGCCACAGGTAGGCATCGCCGTGCACGCGATGGCGGTAGTACGCGCGCAGCGTGCCCTCGTCGCGATCCGCCTGGTAGAACTCACGGCGCGGATAACCGTAGTCGGCGAACAGCATCGCACCGCGGTCCAGTCCGCCCATCACCGCCTGCACCCAGTACGGCAACTGCGGCAGCAGCTCGGAACGGTAGCCATCGGGGAACGGCTCGCCCAGGTAACGTTCGACGTGGCGTACCGCGGCGGCGAGCAACGCATCGGCCGGACGATCGGTGCGGATGAACCGGCCTTCGCCGTCCAATGCCACGCCTTCCTCGAACACCTCGCCATCGCGTAGGGTGAAGCGCGGCGTGGGCAAGGCGTCGACGACTTCATTGGCGAACAGCACGCCGTTCCAGGTTTCCGACGGCGGCGCATCGAGCCATTCCACCAGGTCGAACACTGGCGGAATCAGCCGACGCCCCAGACGCTCGCGCTGGCGCTCGCGCAGGTCCGCGCTGGGCTCGAGGATGGCGTAGCGCGCGGGCAGCGCGTCCAGGTCGAGTAGCCGCTTGAGCATGACCTCGGCGAACGCGCCGCTGCCGCCACCGATTTCGACGAACTCGGCCTGCGGCCCGATCTGCTGCAGCACCGGCGCCACCGCCTGCGCCACGCAACTGGCGAACAGCGGCCCAAGTTCCGGCGCGGTGGTGAAATCGCCCGCCTCGCCGAACTTGGTGCTGCCTGCGCTGTAATAGCCAAGCCCGGGCGCGTAGAGGCTGCGCTCCATGAAGCGCGAGAACGGAATGTTGCCGCCCTCGGCGGCGATCTCGTTGCGGATGAACGCCGCGAGGCGTTCGCTGTGCGCGCGCGCCTCGTCGTCGGGAAGGGGGAGATCGGCCTGCATGGCGCACCGGAAGCGGGAAACCCGGCCATTGTACGGGCCGTCTAACACTGGGATGGCGGCCCTAGCCAACCCCGGAGGTGGCGCATAGAATCGTGGTGCACAGCAGCAACGGACACGCCATGACCTATTGCGTCGGCATCGAAGTCAACGACGGCCTGGTCTTCGCCGCGGACACCCGCACCAGCGCCTCGTTCGACGACGTCCGCGTGTACCGCAAGATGCACGTGTTCGAGTGGCCCGGCGAGCGCGTGTTCGTGATCATGTCGGCCGGCAACCTGGCGACCACCCAGCTGACGATCTCGCGCCTGCAGCGCGATGCCGACGACCCGAGCGCCAAGCACAGCCTGAAGACGTTCTCGCACCTCTACGAAGTGGCGGAGTACGTCGGCGACACCCTCGTCGCGAGTCAGGTGAAGATGAAGGACGAGGCGCAGCAGAGCGGCGTCAACGTGCAGTCCACGCTGATCCTGGGCGGCCAGATCGCCGGCGAGCGGCCGGGCCTGTACATGGTCTACCCGCTGGGCAACTGCATCGCCACCTCGCCGGAGACGCCGTATCTGCAGATCGGCGAATCGAAGTACGGCAAACCCATCCTCGATCGCATCATCCGGCCCGAGACGCCGCTGGAGGACGCCGCACGCTGCGCGCTGGTCTCGCTGGATTCCACCATCCGCTCCAACCTGTCCGTCGGCATGCCGGTGGACATGGCGCTGCTGCGCGCGGGCGACCTGAAGATCAGCCAGAAGATGCGCCTGGAAGCGGATACGCCGCTGTACGCGGAGATCCACGACACCTGGTCGCGCAAGCTGGAAGCCGCCGTGCACAGCCTGCCGCGCTTCCCGTGGGAGCCGCAGGGCGAGCGCGAGCCCGCTCCCGCCAGCATCCCTGCCATGCCGCCGCGCCGCGCGCCCTCGCGGCAGGATCCCGGCGACGCGCAGGGACAACAGCAGTAGCCACCGATGGCCGCAGGTGGCCTGAAACCCTGGGTCGTCGCGGTGCTCGTGTTCTGCGCGGGTCTGGGCCTCACCGTCCTCGTCCTGGCCTCTTGGGTGGCGCCCGCATGGCGCGGCGTAGTGGGCGTGGCGGGTCTGGTGATCGTCAGCAAGCTCGCCGCGGTCTCCGCCGCTGCCTGGCGTACCCGCAACGACTGACGGCATCAACCGTGGAAGTACCCTTCCGCGATGGCGTCGTGCAAGGCGCCCAGATGCACCTGGAGCTGGTCCATGAACTGCGCGGGATTGCGCGTCGCCAGGACGGCGGGATCCGCGTTGCGGGTCATCCCGATCAGCCGGTTGAGGTGGCGATCCACGCCGGGTCGCGGCGGCATCGTCGGCAGCACGCTCTGTACGCGCGCCAGGCAGAACTGCACGCTGCGCGGAAACTCGGTGTTCTGCAGCAGGAACCGCAGCGCCAGTTCACCGGTGACGCGCTGGCGCACGTGCCGCCGGAACATCTGGTAGCCGGCCAGCGAGCGCAGCACGCTCATCCACTGCATGTTCTGGAACGCCTCGCGGTCGTCTTCGTTACGTGGCGTCACCAGCCCGGACGCACCGGCATCCATGATCCGCGTGGTCATATCGGCCTGCTCCAGGCCTGTGCCCAGGCGCAGGAATTGGTAACCGATGTCGCGGCTGACATTGGCGCTCAACAGGCCCGACACCTTCAGGCACCCGTCGACGATGCGTTGCAGGAACTCCAGGCGGTAGCGCCGGCTGAGGCTCCGTTCGCCCTGTGCATCGATGTACAGATGCAGGTCGTTGATCGCCTCCCACACGTCCTGCGGCAAGGTATCCCGGATGCTGCGCAGGATCTCGCGGGCCGAATCCACGGACGTGCGCAGTGACGATGGATTACGTTCGTCCAGCAGGAGGAAACGGATCACGTCCGCATCGCCGGCGGCTTCCGCCGTGCCCGGATAGCATTGCTCGAAGCACTCGCCTGCGCCGACCGTGTCGATCATCGGGCGCCAGGCGAAGCGGACCGAACGCGGCATGTCCAACTGCAGCTGGCTGCCCACACCCACCAGGCGCGCGGTGTTTTCCGCCCGCCGCACGTAGCGGCTGAACCAGTAGAGGTTGTCGGCGACGCGCGAGAGCATCAGGCGTTCTCCCCGTCGTCGTCGGCCAGATCCACCACCCAGGTGTCCTTGGCCCCGCCGCCCTGCGAGGAATTGACCACCAGCGACCCCTTCACCATCGCCACGCGCGTGAGCCCGCCGGTGGTCACGTAGGTGTCCTGGCGCGACAGCACGAACGGGCGCAGGTCGATGTGGCGCGGTGACGGCCCCTGCTTGGTGACGATGGGCGCCGTGGACAGCGCCAGCGTGGGCTGCGCCATGTAGTTGCGCGGGTTGGCCTCGATCAGCGCCTTGAATTTCTCGCGCTGCCGCTTGGTGGAACGCGGACCGATCAGCATGCCGTAGCCGCCGGATTCGTTGGCCGGCTTCACCACCAGCTTCTCGATGTTCTCCAGCACGTACTTGCGCTCCTTCGCGTTGTGGCAGAGGTAGCTCGGCACGTTGGGCAGGATGGGGTCCTCGTCCAGGTAGTACTTGATCATCTTCGGCACGTAGGCGAAGACCACCTTGTCGTCGGCCACGCCGGCGCCCGGCGCATTGGCCAGCGCCACCTTGCCCGCGCGCCAGCTACGGATCAGGCCGGGCACGCCGAGCACGGAGTCGGGATGGAACACCTCGGGATCGATGAACAAGTCGTCCACGCGCCGGTACACCACGTCCACGCGCTTGGGACCGTACACCGTGCGCATGTAGGTGCAGTCATCGTCGGCCACGAACAGGTCGGTGCCCTCGACCAGCTCGATGCCCATCGCCTGCGCGAGGTAGGCGTGCTCGAAGTAGGCGCTGTTGAACACGCCCGGCGTCAGCAAGGCGATCACCGGCGTGTCGCCGGGGCGCGGCGACAGCGCGGCGAGCGTGTCGTAGAGCTGGCTGGGATACTCGTCCACCGGGAGGATCGAACTGGTCTCGAACAACTCCGGGAACACGCGCTTGGCCACCATGCGGTTTTCCAGCATGTAGCTCACGCCGGAGGGGATGCGCAGGTTGTCCTCCAGTGCGTACAACGTGCCGTCGCCGTCGCGCACCAGATCCGAGCCGCAGATGTGCGCCCATACGCCCAGCGGCGGGGTGATGCCGACGCACTGTTCGCGGAAGTTCACCGAATCCTTCAGCAGCATCGCCGGGAACACCTTGTCCTTGACGATCTGCTGCTTGCCGTAGATGTCGCCGATGAACAGGTTCAGCGCGCGCATGCGCTGCTTCAGGCCAGCTTCGGTACGTTGCCACTCGCTCAGCGGAATGATGCGCGGGATCAGGTCGAACGGCAGTGTTCGGTCGACGTTGCGGCCGTCGGAGTAGACCGTGAAGGTGATGCCTTGCACGCGCGCCACCACGTCGGCGGCGAGTTGGCGTTCGGCGATCTCGCGGCCAGACAGCCCGGCCAGGTATTCGACCAGGCGGCGCGCGGCCGGTCGCGGCCGTCCATCGGCCTGGATCAGTTCGTCAAAGGTCGTGGTGCGGTACTTCGCCCAGTCCATTCGCCCTTTCCACGGTTCCCGGCCGGCACATCCGGCAAGGGGTGATGCGTCGCAACATGCACGGTCCGCGTGCACGCCGTCAAGCATGCGCTCGATTCGATGTTCGACTCACATCCGATGCGCAGCGCGTGCGCCATTCCGGTGCAAAGCGGGGACAATGGCGGCCCGTCACAGGAGCTCACCATGTCCGCCATGCGTCGCGTCGTCCTGATCACCGGTGCCGCCCGGCGCGTGGGCGCCGCCATCGCGCGTCGGCTGCATGCCGACGGTTACGACCTCGCCCTCCACTACCGTGGCTCATCTGCGGACATGCAGGCACTCGCCGACGAACTGGACGCCGCCCGTCCGGCCAGCACGCTGAAACTGCAAGCCGAGCTCGCCGATTTCGACCGGTTGCCCGAACTCGTCGCGCGGACCGTCGGCCACTTCGGCCGCCTCGATGGGCTGGTCAACAACGCCTCGGCGTTCTATCCCACGCCCGTCGGCACGACCACGCCGGCGCAATGGGATGACCTGTTTGCGGTGAACGCGCGCGCGCCGTTCTTCCTCGCCCAAGCGGCCGCGCCGCACCTGAAGGCGACTTGCGGAGCCATCGTCAACATTGCCGATGTCTATGCCGAGCGCCCCCGCTCGGACCTGGCGGTGTATGCGGCCTCGAAGGACGCGCTGCTGGCGGTGTCGCGCGGACTGGCGGTATCGCTGGCGCCGGAAGTACGCGTGAACGCGGTGTCGCCCGGCGCCATCCTGTGGCCCGATGGCGGGATCGATCCCGACGTTCAATCGCGCCTGCTGGCGCAAACGCCGCTGGGCCGCATCGGAAACCCGAACGATATCGCCGCCACCGTGGCCTGGCTGCTCGGCGACACCGCCGCCTACGTCACCGGCCAGGTGATCCACGTCGACGGCGGCCGCCACATAACGTAAGCGCCCGTAGCGTGCGCAATGCGCACGACCGCAAGATAGCCAACCCATGCGCGCCACCTGTCGCGCCGGGCCACGATCATGCGGCCGCGATTGACCCAATGGAATCGTGCGCGCAGCGCACGCTACGGAAACGACATCGCTTGCGGAGGTGCGCCTTGGTCGGGATGCTCGCGCCACAGCGCCGCCAGCGTGCGACCGCTGCGCGGATCGATCTTGTCGGGCGCGATGTCGACTAATGGCAGCAGGACGAACGCGTGCTTCAGCTCGTCGCGCGGCAGTCGCAGGTTGCCCGGGCCTTGCAGCATCAGGTCGTCGTAGAAGACGATGTCGATGTCCAGCGTACGATCGGAGAAGCGTGGGCCGCGACGGTCGCGTCCGTGCGCATCTTCCAGCGCATGCAGCCAGTCGTTCAGCGCGAACGGGTCCAGGTCGCTTTCGATCACGGCGGCGGCGTTGAGGAAATCGGTACCGTCGAAGCCGACCGAACGCGTGCGATAGACCGGCGACAGCACCACGTCGTGGAAGCGTTCGCGCAGTGCCGTGACGGCGGCGCGCAGGTGGCGCTCCGGCTCCACGTTGCTGCCGAGGCTGAGATAGGCCTTTCCCATGGTCAGCCCGGGCGCACGCCACGTTCGATCAGCACGCCGACGTTGCGTGCGCCGGTGACCGCGCCGGGCTTGCTCAGCTTCAACCGCACCCACGCCACGCCGAAGTCCTGGCGGATGATCTCCGCGCACCGCTCGGCGAGCGTTTCGACCAGTCCGAAGTTCGCTTCCTCGACGAACGAGATCAGCCGCTTGGAGACCGCCTTGTAATCCAGCGTGTGCGCGATGTCGTCGCTCGCGGCGGGCACGCGGTTGTCGAAGGCCATTTCCACGTCCAGCGCCACGGTCTGGCGGATGCCGCGCTCCCAGTCGTAGATGCCGATGACGGTCTCGATGCGCAGGTCTTCGATGAAAACGATGTCCATGAGGGGCCGGGATTAGGAATTCGGGAGTGAGGGATACGCAAAGGCTACGCGGCCACGGCGCACTTACCAATCCCTAATCCCGCATCTGCAATCCCGGCAGTTGAGCCATGTCCCAGCGCGGTGTGACCTTCACTTCCGGCGTCTCGTGCTGGCCCGCTTCCAGTCGCAGCGCACCGGCGAAGGCGATCATCGCGCCGTTGTCGGTGCACAGGGAAGGGCGGGGGAAGCAGGCACGGCCGCCGCGCTTGGCCGCCATCTCCTGCAGCTTGGCGCGCAGCCGCTTGTTGGCGCCCACGCCGCCCGCGATGACGATGACATCGCTGCCCGCCTCGTCCAGCGCGCGTTCGCACTTGATGGCCAGCGTGTCCACCACGGCATCCTCGAACCCGCGCGCGATGTCGGCCCGGGTCTGTTCCGACTGATCGCTGTCGCGCCAGGCCAGCAGCACCTGCGTCTTCAGGCCGGAGAAGCTGAAATCCAGGCCGGGTCGGTCGGTCATCGGCCGGGCGAACCGGAACCGGCCGGGCGTGCCCTGCTCAGCCAGCTTGGCCAGCTGGGGACCGCCGGGATACGGCAGGCCCATCAGCTTGGCCGTCTTGTCGAAGGCCTCCCCAGCGGCGTCGTCCAGGGTCTCGCCCAGCAGGCGGTAGCGGCCGATGGCGTCCACGGCCACCAGCTGGGTATGGCCGCCGGAGACCAACAGCGCCACGAAGGGCGGTTCAGGGGGGTCGTCTTCCATCAGCGGGGCCAGCAGGTGGCCCTCCATGTGGTGGACGGCCACCGCCGGCACGTCCAGGGCCCAGGCCAAGGACCGGGCCACGCCGGCGCCGACCAGCAGCGCCCCGACCAGTCCCGGGCCGGCCGTGTAGGCCACGCCGTCCAAGTCGCGGGTGTCGAGCCCGGCTTCGGCCAAGGTCTGCCGGATCAGGGGCAACAGCTTGCGCACGTGGTCGCGGCTGGCCAGTTCCGGAACCACGCCGCCGTATTCGGCGTGCAGGGCGATCTGGCTGTAGACCGCGTGGGCGCGCAGGCCGGCGGCGCCGGACAGACCCGTGTCGTAGACGGCCACGCCGGTTTCGTCGCAGCTGGTTTCGATGCCGAGGACTTTCATGGGGACGATGTGGGGTCCGGGGTCGGGAGGGGCAAGCCGGGCGGAGTGCCGGGGTGGGTTGCAGCGGCGGCTCCGGTCGCTATAATACGCGGCTCACCCGGCGTGGCCGGGCCGTTTACACCACCGAGATTACGTATGCCCAGCGTCAAAGTCCGCGAAAACGAGCCGTTTGAGTTTGCGCTGCGTCGCTTCAAGCGCACCTGCGAAAAGGCCGGCGTCCTGGCCGAAACCCGCAAGCGCGAGTTCTACGAGAAGCCGACCCAGGAGCGCAAGCGCAAGGCCGCCGCCGCGGTGAAGCGCCAGCTGCGCCGCAGCTCGCGCGACGTCACCAAGCGCCAGCGCCTGTACTGAGCCGCGTCGCTTCGCGAGAAGCCGGCACGCGCAAGCGTCGCCGGCTTTTTGTGTTTTTGGCGCCCGCGGGCGCCGTCCCACCCTCCGCAGGAGTCACCCATGTCCCTGAAACAGCAGCTCACCGATGACATGAAGGCCGCGATGAAGGCCGGCGAGAAGGATCGCCTGGGCGTCATCCGCCTGATCAACGCCGCGATCAAGCAGAAGGAAGTCGACGAGCGCGTGGAACTGGACGACGCCGCCGTGCTCGCCGTGCTGGAGAAGATGGTCAAGCAGCGCAAGGACTCGGTCAGCCAGTACGAAGCCGCCAACCGCGAGGACCTGGCGGCCATCGAGCGCGCCGAGCTGGCCGTGATCGATACCTACCTGCCGGCCAAGCTGGGTGAGGCCGAGATCCTCACCGCCATCGAGGCCGCCATTGCCGAAACCGGCGCCACGGGCCCGGCCGACATGGGCAAGCTGATGGGCGTGCTGAAGCCGCGCCTCGCCGGCCAGGCCGACATGGGCCAGGTCTCCGCGCTGATCAAGAAGAAGCTCGCGGGCTGAGCCAGACCCGTCCGGGAACGTCTCCATGGCATCCTGACGCCATGGAGACGCCGTCGATCACCCTGCGCCCGGCCACCCGTGCCGACATCCCGCAGATCCTCGATTTCATCCGCGGTCTGGCCGAGTACGAAAAGCTCGCCCACGAAGCCATCGCCACGCCGGCCCTGCTGGAGCGCCACCTGTTCGGCGATCGGCCCGCCGCGGAAGTGGTGATCGCCGAGGCCGATGGCGCGCCCGCGGGCTTCGCCCTGTTCTTCCACAGCTTCTCGACCTTCCTGGGGCAGCCCGGTCTGTATCTGGAAGACCTGTTCGTCCTGCCGTCCCACCGCGGCCTCGGCCTGGGCAAGCGGCTGATGGCGCATCTGGCGCGGCTGGCGGTGGAACGCGGTTGCGGACGCTTCGAATGGTCGGTCCTGGACTGGAACACGCCCGCGATCGATTTCTATCGCCGCCTCGGCGCGATCGGCCTGGAGGAATGGACCGTGCAGCGTGTCAGCGGCGAAGCCCTGCACGCGCTGGCGGCGTGGGACACCTGAACATCGTCGCCACGCAGCCGTAACGCAACGCTGACACGCGGCGGGCCACCCTCGGCCCATGCCCACGCCCGCACGCCTCCCCGCGATCCGCGCGCGCCTGCAGCATCTTGGCGAACGCGCGCAACGCAGCCTGCCCGTCGCGCTGCTGCAACGCTTCATCGACACCGACCTGATGACGCAGGCCGCATCGCTGTCCTTCTACGCCTTGCTGTCGCTGGCGCCGCTGCTCGTCCTGCTGCTGTGGCTGACCGCGTCGCTGTACCCGCCTGCCCAGCAGTCCCTGCTCGACCAGATCGTCCAACTCGCGGGCCCGGATGCGGCGGCGGTCGCCGAAACGGTGATCCGCAACGCCGACGCGCGCCCGGACATCGGGTCGCTGGCCGGCGTGTGGAGTACCGGGCTGCTACTGGTCGGCGCCACCGTGGTGTTCGCGCAGCTGCAGGGCGCATTGAACCTGATCTTCCGCACCGACGCGCAGCGCCTGAACGGCCTGGTCGCTTGGCTGAAGAAACGGGTGTTCTCGCTGGGCGTGGTGCTCGCGATCGGCTTCCTGCTGATCGTCTCGATGATCGCCACCACGGCCTTGCAGGTGGCCTTCGCACGCTTGCCGTCGCTGCTGCCGGTGCTCGGCTACACCAGCACGCTGGTGCTGTACGCACTCGCCTTCGCCTTCTTCTACCACTACTTGCCGGACCGCCGCGTCGCGTGGTCGCGGGCGTTCCTCGGCGGTGCAATCACGGCGCTGCTCTTCGCGGGTGGACGCTACCTGATCGGCTTCTACCTCGCCGAAGCCGCGCCGGGCAGCGCCTACGGCTCGATGGGCGCGCTGGTGTTGCTGCTGGTCTGGATCTACTACGCCAGCGTGGTGTTCTTCGCCGGCGCGCTGATCACGGCCGTGATCGATGAGCGGGGATTTCGAGGAGTGAGTGGAGAGGAGTGAGGAGTGAGCAAAAGCCGCTCTCCTCACCCCGCTCCACTCACTCCTTCCAATCAGCCCGCTTGCTGGTCTGGCCGATGCCGGGGTTGAAGGTGTTGGTGGGGTCCAGCACGCGATAGAACGCAGCCAGCGCCGGCTTGGCGCGATAGAGGTGGCCGACGTTGTGTTCGGCCGGATACTCGGCGCCGCGCGCATCCAGCAACTTCCAGAGCGCGTGCTCCACCGCAAGCGGATCCGCTCCCCGCCACACGATGTAGTCCTGGTGGAAGACGTGACAGAAGAAGTGCCCGTAGTAGAGCCGCGCGACCATCGTGTCGGCCAGCGTCGCCGGCAGGCTCTCCACCCATGCGCGATCGTCGCGGCGCAGGGCGACATCGAGCGCGACGATGTCTGCCACGGTATCGCGATGCACTTCGCGATATCGCACGGCCGCCCCGGCGACGGCGAACCGGTGCAGGAAGGCCTTGCGCCCTTCGTCGGCGTCGCAGGCGAAGAACGCGCCCTCGCGCTCCGTGAAGAACGTGTCGAGGAAGACGCGGGTGGCCTCGGCATCGCGCGCGGACACCTTCAGCAACAGGTGATGCTCGTAGCGTGCGCGGAAATCGCGCAGCCGCGGCGGCAAGTGATCGGGCAGCCATCCGGCGATCCGTTGCAGCACACGGTCGGTCAGGCCACGCAGGCCCCACCGTTCGCACCAGCCATCGATGCGGCTCTTCAGCGCGAACGCGGCCGGCACCTTGTCCGTGCCGAAGCGGTCGATCAGCAGGAACGTGTCCTTGCCGTAGCGGTCGCCGACATCGAAGGCATCGCGGTGGATGTATTCCCCCGAGATCGGCAGTCGCTCGAATGCGGTCAGCAGATGCCGACGCACGTCGGTGAGATCGTCCGGCGCATTGCTACCGATATAGAAGACGGATGCCTCGTCCTTCTCGAACGTGTCCAGCCGCACCGCGAATACCGCCAGCCGTCCCGCACAGCCGGACGCCTCGTGCAGGCGCGCGGGATCGGCGTTGTAGCGGGCGGGTGTCGCGGCGTCCACATCCCGTACGTGCGCCGCATAGTGCGTGTCCGATGCGGCACCGCTGTCGCCGGCGATGTCGACGGCCGTGTAGTCGCCGGCCTGCAGGCGCGTGAGGATCTCTTCCGGCGTGTCGCCCAAGGCAATACCCAGATGGTTGACCAGCCGCAGCGTGCCGTCCGCATCGCGCTGTGCGTACAACGCCAGCTCGGTATAAGCCGGCCCGCGCCGCACGAGCGCGCCACCGGAGTTGTTGCAGACGCCGCCGAGCACCGACGCACCGATGCACGAGGAGCCGATCACCGAGTGCGGTTCGCGCCCCAGCGGCGCCAGTGTCTTCTCCAGCACGTCCAGGGTGGCACCCGGCAGGCAGACCACCTGCCGGCCTTCCTCGATCACCTGCACGCCCGTCAGGCGCTGCGTGCTGACGAGCACGATGCGGCGATCGTAGCCGTCACCGTCGGGCGTGGAGCCGCCAGTCAGGCCGGTGTTCGCCGCCTGCATCAGCACGATCCCGTCCGCCTGCACCGTGGCCTCGAGCACGCGCCACAGCTCCAGCAGCGTGCCTGGCCGCACCACCGCCAGCACCGGGCCCTCGCCGAAACGGTACCCCTTGCGGTAGCGGCGGGTCGCGCGCGCGCCCGTCAGCACCTGCGCGGCGCCCGCCGCCTGGCGCAGCCGGGCCAGCAGGGCGTTGTCGGACAAAGCGTTGCGGGGCATGCCCGCATGGTAACGCGCGGCCGGCGGCGCCTGCGTGGCATCCTATGCGATCCATGGCCCGCATCCCCGACGCCTTCATCGACGAACTGCTCGCCCGGACGGATATCGTCGAGGTGGTGGGCGCGCGCGTGCCGCTGAAACGGCAGGGCAAGGAATATTCGGCCTGCTGCCCGTTCCACGACGAACGCTCGCCCTCATTCACGGTATCGCCGACCAAGCAGTTCTACCACTGCTTCGGCTGCGGCGCGCACGGCACGGCGCTGTCGTTCCTGATGAACTACGACCGCCTCGAATTCCTCGACGCGGTGGAAGAGCTGGCCCGCCGCAACGGCATGGAGGTGCCGCGCGAAACCCAGCAGCGCAACGAGAACAACGACACCCGCGACCTGTTCAATGCACTGGAAGCGGCGGCGCGATTCTTCCAGCGCAACCTGGAGGGCAGCGAGAAGGCGAAGGCCTACCTCGATGGCCGCGGCGTGGATGCGGCGATCCGCACGCAGTTCATGATCGGCTATGCACCGGACGGCTACTCGGCACTGAAGGACGCGCTGGGTACCGACGAGCGCCGGATGAAGCTGCTCGATCGCGCCGGCCTGTTCTCGAAGAACGACCGCGGCCACGTCTACGACAAGTTCCGCGACCGGGTGATGTTCCCCATCCACGACCGCCGCGGCCGCGTCATCGCGTTCGGCGGACGCGTGCTGCAGAAGGACGACGGCCCCAAGTACCTCAACTCGCCGGAGACGGCGCTGTTCCACAAGGGCCGCGAGCTGTACGGCCTTTGGCAGGTGAAGCAGGCCAACCAGAAGATCGCGCGGCTGGTCGTGGTCGAGGGCTACATGGACGTGGTCTCGCTGTTCCAGTTCGGCGTGAAGGAAGCCGTGGCCACGCTGGGCACTGCCACCACACCCGAACACGCTGAACTGCTGTTCCGCAACGCGCCCGATGTCTACTTTTGCTTCGACGGCGATGCCGCCGGCCAACGCGCCGCCTGGCGCGCGCTGGAATCGGTGCTGCCACGCATGAAGGACGGTCGGCAGGCGTTCTTCCTGTTCCTGCCCGATGGCGAAGACCCCGACACCATCGTGCGGCACGAAGGGGCTGCCGGTTTCGATGCGCGCCTGCAACAAGCGGTGCCGCTGTCGGAATTTTTCTTCCAGGAGCTGGGCAAGGACATCAAGCTGTCCACGCTCGACGGCAAGGCGCGGCTGGCAGAGCGCGCGCGCCCGCTGCTCGCACAGATTCCGGACGGCGCGTTCGGCGACCTGATGCGCCAGCAGCTGACCGTGGTCACCGGCGTGGGTGCCGGCAGCAGTGCGGCGCCGTCGGCCGCGCCCGCACCGGCCCGACGTCCGCCCACCTCGAGCCCGGGCCAGAAGCCCAGCCTGGTGCGCAGCATCATCGTGCGATTGCTGCACAAGCCGTCGCTCGCGCTGGCGATCGAATCCACGCATGGTTTCTCCGGCTTGCGCCTGGCCGGCATGGAGCTGCTGCTGGAGCTGATCGCGCTGGTGCATGCCCGCCCCGACATCACCACCGGCGTGCTGCTGGAGCATTTCGCGGAGCGCGACGAAGTGGCCGCGCTGCAGAAGCTCGCGATGCAGGACTTGCCTGGCGAGGAAGACGGTTGGCGGCAGGAGATCCTCGACGCCGCCGTGCAGTTGGAGAAGCAGATGCTTCAGCAACGCCTGGACGAATTGCAGGCCAAGCAGCGCAACATCGGTCTCGACGAGGCCGACAAGTACGAGTTGCGCACCCTGCTGCAGGCCCGCATCGGGCGCCACTGAGTGCGGGCGGTTTCCGTGGCGGACGCCGCGGTCTAGACTCCGGGCATCGACTCGCCACGGAGTTCCCATGCGCCTGATCGTCCTGACCGCGCTTTTCGTCCTCGCAGGCACCACGACGGCGGCGTCTGCCGCGACCGTCGAACGCAAGCACGTGGGCAACCGCGTCAGCGAAAACGTGCCGGACATCCCCGGCGATCTACTGGAGCGCCTCAATCGCTACCAGAACACGCGCGGTGCGGTGTTGGCGGGATGGACGAAGGAGGGCTGCCTGCTGATCGGTACGCGCTTCGCCGAGACCAACCAGGCACACCGCGTCTGCCAACCGCTCGGCATGCGCGAGCAGCTGACGTTCTACCCCGAACCGGTCGCCGGCCTCACGCCCGCGCCGCCGACAGCCTGGCGCGACGGTTTCGTGTTCGCCAAGGACAAGGGCGGCGACGAGTTCTCGCAGCTCTACTGGTTCGACGCGCTCACCCGCTCCACCACGCTGCTGACCGATGGCAAGCGCAGCCAGAACAACAACGCGGTGATCAACCGCGATGGTTCGCTGCTCGCCTATGCCAGCACCGCGCGCAATGGCACTGATCGCGACATCTGGTTGCGCGACACCCGCGCGGGAACGAGCCGGCTGCTGCTGTCCGTGGGCGGTTCGTGGACGCCGCTGGATTTCTCGCCCGACGGCAAGGAACTGCTGGTGTCGCGCTACGTGTCGGCCGCGGAGTCGTATCCCGGCGCGGTGGACCTGGCCACGGGCAAGCTCGAGACCTTCCCGGTGGACGGCGGCAAGGCCGCATTCGGTCGCTTCGCCTATGCGCCATCCGGCAACGGCGTCTATTTCATTTCCGACGAACCCGTCGCAGGGCAACCGAGCGAATTCAGTCGTCTGCGCTTCCACGATCCGGCCACGGGCAAGCTCGAAGTACTGACGGCCGACGTGCCGTGGGATGTCGAGGACTTCGCGCTATCGCACGACGGCAAGCACCTGGTGTACTTCACCAACGAGGACGGCATCGGCAAGGCGCACCTGCTGGCGTTGCCCAGCCATCGGCCCGTCGCCTTGCCGGACCTGCCGGTCGGCGTCGTCGACGGGGGCGAGTTCTCGCCGGACGGCACGCGCCTGGCGATCACGCTGAACACCTCCACCTCGCCGAGCGACGTCTACGTCATTGGCCTGGCCGACCGCTCGCTGGTGCGCTGGACGCAGAGCGAAGTCGGCGGCCTGGACACCTCCGCCTTCGTATCGCCCTCGCTGGTCCGCTACCCCACCTTCGATCAGGTCGACGGCAAGCCGCGCGCCATCCCGGCGTTCTACTACGCGCCGGCGAAGGTGCCGGCCGGGCGGCGGTTGCCCGTCATCATCAGCATCCACGGCGGGCCCGAAGGCCAATCCGTGCCTTCGTTCAGTGCAGGCACGCAGTTCCTCGTGAACGAACTCGGCGTGGCGGTACTCGTGCCGAACGTGCGCGGTTCCACCGGCTACGGCAAGACCTTCCTTTCGCTGGACAATGCCGACAAGCGCGAGGATTCGGTCAAGGACATCGGCGCGCTGCTGGACTGGATCGCGCAACAGCCGGAGCTGGACGCGTCGCGCGTGGGCGTGGTGGGTGGCAGCTACGGCGGCTACATGGTGCTCGCTTCGCTGACGCACTACAGCGACCGCATCCGCGCCGGCATCGACATCGTCGGCATCTCCGACTTCACCACCTTCCTGACCAACACCGAAAGCTACCGGCGCGACCTGCGCCGCGCCGAATACGGCGACGAGCGCGATCCGGCGATGAAGGCGGTGTTCGACCGTATCTCCCCGCTGCGCAACGCGGCGCGGATCAAGGCGCCGCTGTTCGTCGCCCAGGGCCGCAACGACCCGCGCGTGCCGTATACCGAAGCCGAGCAGATCGCCAAGGCCGTGCGCGCGAACGGCGAGCCGGTGTGGTTCCTGATGTTCGACGATGAGGGCCACGGCTTCCGCAAGAAGAGCAACGCGGACTACTTCGGCGCCGCGAGCATCCTGTTCTGGCAACAGCACCTGCTGGATTGAACGGAGACCCGTCATGACACCCTTTGCGCGCCTGTTTGCCCTCGCCGTCCTCGCCCTGGCCAGCGCAGCGGGATACGCCGGCGACTTCGCCCAACCGAAGGCCGGCCTGCACACGGGCGGGCAGCCGACGGCCGAGGACCTGCAGCGCCTGAAGGACGAAGGCGTACGCACCGTCATCGATCTCCGCGGGCCGACGGAAGACCGCGGGTATGACGAAGCCGCCGAAGCGCGTCGCCTCGGCCTGGCCTACATCGCGTTGCCGATCTCCGACAAGGACGACATCACATCGGCGAATGCGAAGGCACTGGGCGACCTGCTCGGAGCACACCAGGGCAACGTGCTGTTGCACTGTGCCTCGGGAAATCGCGTGGGCGCCCTGCTGGCGCTCGAAGCGGTGGCGCGGAACGTCCCGCGGGAGGACGCGCTAGAACTTGGCCGCAAAGCGGGACTGACATCGCTGGAGCCGGTGGTGGTGGAACAGCTCGGCAGGCTGGACACAACCAAGCCGTTGTAGGAGCGACGTCAGTCGCGACCGCGAAAGCAAGCTAAGCGGAGCCAAAACCCGACCGACGGACATTGCGAAACCATGCACGTCGCCGCCGCAGCGCTTGCCGGTGGCGTGCGGTCGCGACTGACGTCGCTCCTACAACGTGGCGTCACCCTGCCGGCACGAACTCCATGCCGGCGGCAGAGGCTGCCGGCCGCAGCAGCGGCATCACCCAGTGGTCGGCCAGCAGGAACGCGAACAACGCCATCAGATACACGATGGAGTAGTTGAACACGCGCATGGCGAAGAACTCGTCCGGTGGGTTCAACAGGCGCCAGGCGTACCAGAGGAATACCGAACCCAGCACGAGCGCGCCGCCCAGGTAGAAGAAGCCGCTCATGCCGAACACCACCGGCAGCACGGTCACTTCCACCAGCAGCACCGTGTAGAACAGGATCTGCCAGCGTGTGTAGGTCACGCCATGCGTCACCGGCAGCATCGGCACCAGCGCGCGCGCGTAGTCTTCGCGGCGGAAGATCGCCAGCGCCCAGAAGTGCGGCGGCGTCCAGACGAAGATGATGATCACCAGCAGCAACGCATGCGGCCAGTCCCACTCGCCCCGCATGCCGGTCATCGTGGCCCAGCCCAGCAGCGGCGGCGCCGCGCCGGCGATGCCGCCGATGACGATGTTCTGCGGCGTGGCGCGCTTCAGGAAGACCGTGTAGACCACGGCGTAGCCGATCAGCGAGGCGAAGGTCAGGATCGCGGTGATCGTGTTGACCCAGATCACCAGGATCGCCATCGACAGCGCCGCCAGCACCAGCGCGAACGCCAGCGCCTGCCATGGCTTCACCTGGCCCTGCACCAGCGGGCGCCACGAGGTGCGCGCCATCTTCGCGTCGATGCGCGCATCCAGCAGCTGGTTGATCGCCGCCGCGCTCGAAGCCGCCAACCAGATGCCCAGGAAGCCGAGCGCGCCGCGCAGGACCTGCCCACCGTCGGGCAGACCGTCGATCGCGAGGAACATGCCGACGAGCGCGGTGAACACGATCAGCGCCACCACGCGCGGCTTGGTCAGGTCCCAATACTGGCGGAACGTGGATGCCATCAGTCGGGCCTGCGCAGGCGGGCAACCAGCGACACCAGGGTGAACAACAGCAGCACCGCGCCGGCGTTGTGCGCCACGGCGACCGGCAGCGGCAGGTTGAGCTTGACGTTGAGGATGCCCAGCGTGACCTGCGCGCAGACCAGCACCGCCAGCGTCAGCGACCAGCTGCGCATGCCCGGCGTGCGGAACAGCCGCAACGCCAATGCCAGCACGTAGAGCGCGACGATCACCGCCATGATGCGGTGGGCCAGCTGGATGGCGATGCGCGAGGCGCCATCCAGCACGCCGCCTTCGTAATCGACGCCGATCCCACGCCACAGCACGAAACCCTCGCGGAAATCGGCCGGCGGCGCCCATTGGCCCACGCACTTCGGGAAATCCAGCCCGCAGGCCAGCGCGGCGTAGTTCGCACTCACCCAGCCGCCCAAGGCGATCTGGATGCCGAGCAGCAGCAGCCCGCCGATCAGCCAGCGCCGCAGCACGACCGAGTCGGCCAGCGTGATCGGGCGATCGGTGGCGCGCCACGCCATCCAGACCAGCAACGAGAACGTGGTCAAGCCACCGAGCAGGTGGCCCATCACGACGATGGGCTTCAACAGCCACGTCACCGTCCACATGCCGAGCAGGGCCTGGAAGATGATCACCGCCAGTGTCAGGGCGGCAGCACGCGCCAGATCGATGTTCGACCAGCGCAGTGCGGCGAATAGCAGGATCGCTTCGCCCAGGATCGCCAGCGCGGACGCGGCCCCGTGCTCACCGTGCATGTAAAGCGGAATCGCGGCGCCGACCAAGGCCGCGGCAACCAGGATCTGCGCGATGCCCCAGCGGCGGCGGCGTGCCGCCAGCAAGGCCAGCACCAGCACCAGCACGCCCAGCGACGCGGCAAGGTGGCGGTGGACCTGTTCGCGCCATGCCTTGTGCGTCTCGAACGGACGGATCTCGCTGGCGACGTGCGAGGCTGCTTCGTCCACGGCCTTCGGCCATGCGGCACGGCCATAGCAGGTCGGCCAGTCCGGGCAGCTCAGGCCGGCGTCGGACAGGCGGACAAAGGCGCCGAACACCACGACGCACAGCGTCAGCGCCACCGCCAGCCAGGCGATGCGGTGGAAGTGCTTGTAGACAGCGGGTCGATAAATCACGGGACGCGCGATCTCGGGACGGTCGGAGGAAGTCATCATGGTCGGGAAGCGTGCGTGCGGCTCAGATCAGCTTGAGCAGCTTGGAAACGTCGGTGCGCAGGTGGCCGGGATCGAAGCCGGGCGCGTAGCGCAGGATCACGAAGCCGTGCGGATCGATCACGTAGACCGGCACACCGGCCGGATCGTCCACCCGCGGCAACGCGCTACGCAGCGGATCGTCGGCGCGGACCAGATGCAGCGCCGCGTGCCGCGGCGCGCCTTCCGGGTAGGCACCAATCCACAGGATGTCCACTTCGTCGGCGTTGTGGCCGAACAACTGCCAGACCTTGTCCAGGTCCTTGGCCAGCGCCAGGCATGCCTGCGCACAGCTGGCCGGCGGCGCGACCACGATGCGCCAACCGCGTTCGGCCGGATTCCAGTCGTAGCGACGGCCGTCGGCCAGCACGGGCACGATGGCGCGCGCGTCGGCTGGCGGCTGCAACATCTGGCCGTGGTTCTTGTGGGCGGCCGGCTGCCAGCCGGCGAAGCGCAGCACGCCGGCACCGAACACGGTGCCGAAGAACAGGGCAAACAGGGCGACCAGCATCCAGCGCCCACGGCGCCGCTGGGCGGGATCGAACGAATTGGGGTCCATGTCGCTATTTTCTCACGCCAGGCCGCTCAATGCCTTTGCCCGGCTGTCCGCCGGGATCTCCAGGTAAGCAGCAGGGCGGTGACGAACACGGCCGCCGCCAGCCCGAACCACTGCACGGCATAGCCGACATGGCGCTCCGGCGGCAGGGTATTGGGCAGGATGTCGAGGTCGCGGGCATAGCCCAGCGGCAGGTCCGGATCCAGCTTGAGCAGGCGAGGCGCCAGCGCCGGCAGCGCGAGCGCGCCCTTCAGCGTGTCTGCCTGCAGTGCGATCACCAGCAGGTTGCCGTCGGGCTGGGGACTGGGCTCGGCATGAGCGATACCTTCCGAGGGCGGCGGCACCAGCAGACCCGCCACATGCAGCGGGCCCTGCGGCATCGCCACGGCCGGCATGCGGCGGTCGCCCGGCACCGGCAACCACCCCAGTTCCACCAGGAGCGGCGTGCCGCCATCGGCCGGGAGAAAGACCCGGTAGGCGCGCACGCCGGCCTGACGGTCGCGGGTCTGGTTGTCGAGCAGGATCGCCGGCCCCGGGGCGAAGCGGCCCTCGCCCGCAGTCCAGTCGTAGCGGTCCGCACGGGCCTCGTCCGCGGCGATGGCCAGCGGCTGGGCCTGGCGTTCGGACAGCACGCGTGCGGTGTCGGCCAGCATGGCCTCCTTCTGGTCGGCCCGCCCCCATTGCCAGGCCCCCAGGCTGCCGAACAGCGACATCGCCAGCACGGCCAGGCTCCAGCCCACCGGCAGCGGCATGCGTCGGCTCATCGGCTGCGTCCGAATGTCGCACCCACCGCCGGCTCACGCCGGCGGAGCGATAATGCGCGCCACGCCAACGCGGTTCCCCTCGAGGACGCCATGAACGATTCGCTGAAAACCCTGCTGATCATCGCCTTCCTCATCGTCATCGTGTGGAACCTCGGCGCAGGCCTGTACTACATGTTGGTGGACAAGGGCGAGAGCAAGCGCACCGTCAACGCGCTCACCCGCCGCATCGCGCTATCCGTGGCGCTGATCCTGCTGGTGATCCTGGCCATCAAGATGGGTTGGATCCAGCCGCACGGGATCAATCCCGGCTGAGGCCGCATTGTCCCGCGCACCGACGGCCGCGCCAACCGCAGAAAAGAAAAGGGCCGGCATTGCCGGCCCTTTCTTCGCGTGGATCGCCCGCGCTTACAGCACGTAGACAAACAGGAACAGGCCCAGCCACACCACGTCCACGAAGTGCCAATACCACGCCACGGCTTCGAAGCCGAAGTGGTTGTCCTTGCTGAAGTGGCCCTTGGCGCAGCGGAACCAGATGATCGCCAGCATGATGGTGCCCAGCGTCACGTGCAGGCCGTGGAAGCCGGTCAGCATGAAGAAGGTGGACCCGTAGATGCCGGAACCCAGCGTCAGGTTCAGCTCCTTGTAGGCGTGGATGTATTCCTCGGCCTGGAAGAACAGGAACAAGCAGCCCAGCAGTACGGTGGCGCCCAGCCAGATCAGCAACTGCGTGCGGTTGCCCGCCTTCAGCGCGTGGTGGGCGATGGTGATGGTGACGCCGGAGGTCAGCAGGATCAGCGTGTTAATTAGCGGCAGGCCCCAGGCCGGGATGGTCTGGAACTGGCCACCGACCTGGCCCGGACCGGCACTCGGCCACGCGGCGCTGAAACCTTCCCACAGCAGGCTGTTGGTCATCACGCCGTCACCTTCGCCGCCAAGCCACGGCAACGCCAGCGTGCGGGCGTAAAACAGCGCGCCGAAGAAGGCGGCGAAGAACATCACTTCCGAGAAGATGAACCAGACCATGCCCATGCGGAACGACACGTCCACCTGGCGGTTGTAGTGGCCGCTGACCGACTCGCGGATCACGTCGCCGAACCACATGAAGAGCGTGGCGCACAGCATCACGACGCCGGCGTAGAACGCCCACATGCCCCAAGCCGAATCATTGAGCCAGTTGGCCACGCCCACCATGGTGACGAACATGGCGATGGAGCCCACGAACGGCCACCTGGAGCTGTGCGGCACGAAGTAGATGTTGGCGTCTGGCGAATGGGCTTGTCCCATGGCGTGGCTTCCGGTTGCTAAGCGTGATCAGGGTGCCGCGAGCGGCGAGGGCGACGCATTGCCCGTGCCGATCTGCGCGGTCAGTGCGTCGTTCTTGAAGAAGGTATACGACAGGGTGATCGTCTTCACTTCTGCCGGCAGGTCCGGGTCCACGATGAAGCGGACCGGCATGTCGCGGCTTTCGCCGGCCTGCAGGGTCTGGGCGGTGAAGCAGAAGCACTCGGTCTTGGTGAAGTAGCCCGACGCGCGCGCCGGCGCCACCGACGGCACCGCGCTGCCCACGATCGGGCGCTCGCTGTCGTTGCGGGCGAAATACTTGGCCTCGTACAGCTCGCCGGGCACGACCTGCATGGTCAGCTGCTCGGGATGGAAGGCCCACGGCAGCTTGGAGTTCACGCCACCGTCGAACTGCACGGTGACCGTGCGCTCGGCCTTGGCGGCGGCGACCGCCGCGGCCTGGCCCGGGCCCTGCTCCAGACGGATGCCGAACACCTTCTCGCACGCGATGCGGTACAGCGGCACCAGCGAGAATGTCAGCACGAACACCGCCACCGCCACGCCCACCAGCTTGAACAGCCCGGCCGAGTTGGATTTCGCCGCGCTCATGCGCTGATCACCGCGCGGGCGATGAACGCCACGAAGATCGCGAACGCGATGCCACCCACCGCCCACGCGGTCCGCAGCACCGCCTTGCGGCGGCGCGCGAGTTCCTCAGGGGTCAGCGCAGGGGCGTTCATGCCGTACGACTCGACGGTCTCAGTGGGTCACGTCGCCGTGCGCCAGGTCGCCATCCTTGATGACCGGCGGGACGCTGAAGGTGTGGTGCGGCGCCGGCGACGGCACGGTCCACTCCAGGCCCTTGGCGTTTTCCCACGCGCGCGCCTCGGCCTTCTTGCCGTTGCGCAGCGAGGCCCACAGGATCGCGGCCATCATGAACGGCGTGAGGAACATGCCGAACGCGCCGATCGAGCTGATCAGGTTCCAGTCCGCGAACACCGGGTTGTAGTCCGGGATGCGGCGCGGCATGCCGGCCAGGCCTAGGAAGTGCTGCGGGAAGAACAGCAGGTTGACGAACACGATCGTCCACCAGAAATGGAACTTGCCCCAGAACTCGTTGTACATGCGGCCGGTCCACTTCGGCCACCAGTAGTACGTCGCGGCGATGATGGAGAACAGCGCGCCGGTCACCAGCACGTAGTGGAAATGCGCCACCACGAAGTAGGTGTCGTGGTACTGGAAGTCCGCCGGCACGATGGCCAGCATCAGGCCCGAGAAACCGCCGATGGTGAACAGGATGACGAAGCCCACGGCCCACAGCATCGGCGTTTCGAAGGACAGCGAGCCCCGCCACATCGTGCTGACCCAGTTGAACACCTTCACGCCGGTCGGGATCGCGATCAGCATGGTGGCGAACATGAAGTAGATCTCGCCACCCAGCGGCATGCCCACCGTGAACATGTGGTGCGCCCACACGATGAACGACAGGAACGCGATCGAGGCGGTCGCATACACCATGGCCTGATAGCCGAACAGCGGCTTGCGGCTGAAGGTCGGAATGATTTCCGACACCACGCCGAACGCCGGCAGGATCATGATGTAGACCTCGGGGTGACCGAAGAACCAGAAGATGTGCTGGTACATCACCGGATCGCCGCCACCGGCCGCATTGAAGAAGCTGGTGCCGAAGAACTTGTCGGTCAGCAGCATCGTCACCGCGCCGGCCAGGACCGGCATCACGGCGATCAGCAGGAACGCGGTGATCAGCCAGGTCCAGCAGAAGATCGGCATCTTCAGCAGGTCCAGGCCCGGGGCGCGCATGTTCAGCACCGTGGCGATGATGTTGATCGCGCCCATGATCGAGCTGACGCCCATCATGTGGATGGCGAAGATCGTGAAGGCCACGTTGGCGCCGCCCTGCAGCGACAGCGGCGGATACAGCGTCCAGCCGCCGGCGGGGGCGCCGCCCGGCAGGAACAGCGTGCCCAGCAGCAGGGTGAAGGCGAACGGCATGATCCAGAAGGACCAGTTGTTCATGCGCGGCAGCGCCATGTCCGGCGCGCCGACCTGCAGCGGGATCATCCAGTTCGCCAGGCCGACGAAGGCCGGCATCACGCCGCCGAAGATCATGACCAGCGCATGCACGGTGGTCATCTGGTTGAAGAATTCGGGCGTGACCAGCTGCAGGCCCGGCACCATCAGTTCGGCACGGATCACCACCGACATGCCTGCGCCGATGATGAACATGATGAAGCTGAAGATCAGGTAGAGAGTACCGATGTCCTTGTGGTTCGTGGAGAAGAACCACCGCTCGATGAAGCCCTGCTGGTGACCGTGGTGATCGTCATGATGGTCGACGGCGGAGTTGGCCATGTGCTTACTCTCTTGAAGCTAATGCGGACGGTCGATCAGCCCTGCGCCGACGGCGCGGGGGTCTCGGCGGCGGGGGCGGGCGCGGCGGCAGGCTCGGTCGCCGGCGCGGCGTCGACCGGCGTGGCCTCCACAGGCGCGGCGACCGGGGCAGGTTCGGCGGCCGGCGCCGGCTTCTTCGAAGCCAGCCACTGCTCGAACTCGGCCTTCGGCACGGCCCTCACCACGATCGGCATGAAGCCATGGTCCTTGCCGCACAGTTCGGCGCACTGGCCGCGGTAGATGCCGGGTTCCTTGATGTCGGTCCAGGCCTCGTTGACGATGCCGGGGATCGCGTCCTGCTTCCAGCCCAGCGCCGGCACCCACCACGCGTGGATGACGTCGTCGGCGGTGATCACGAAGCGGATCTTGGTATCGGTCGGCAACACCAGCTGGTTGTCGACGTCCAGCAGGTAGTGCGGATTCTTGGCCAGGTCGGGCTTCTCGCCGCTCTGGCGGATGCGGTCGGACTCACGGTCCAGGCGGCTGGTGAACGACACGTCCTCGCCGAGGTACTCGTACTTCCACATCCACTGGTAACCGGTGACCTTGACCGTCATCTCGGCATTGCGGGTGTCGTACATGGCGATCAGCTTGGCGGTCGCCGGCCAGGCCATGACCACCAGGATCAGCACCGGAATAACGGTCCAGATGATCTCGGCCGTGGTGTTGTGGCTGAACTGCGCGGCCACCGCACCCTTGGACTTGCGGAACTTGAACATCGCATAGCCCATCGCGCCGAAGACGATGATGCCGATGACGATGCACACCCACAGCGCCACCATGTGCGCGTCGTAAGCGTGCTGGGACGAGGTCGTGACGCCCTTGCCCATGTTCAGCTGCCACGGCTTCGGGTCCGCCGACTGCGCCCAGGCCAGCGCCGGCATTGCCAGCAGCGAGCACGCCGTCACCAACCGCTTCCAGATCCCATTCACTTGCGTCATTGCCTAGACCCCAATGCGTCATCGGTTGCGGCCACTCGCGGCCGCCAGTAAATCCTGCAACGTGTCCGCCAGCTCCCGGCGTTCGGCCGGCCCAAGGAAGTCGCCCACTTGGACCTGCCTGCCGCTGGACGCCAGCGAAATCCTTTCGCCTTCCCGCTCGATGCGCAGGCGTACCCAGTACGGGTGCGCCCGGAACACCGCCCCGGACCGGGAGGTGCTCACCTCCACGGCGTCCGGCCCGATATGGATCTCCTCGCTCCGTTCGCCGCTGCGCCACAACGCGCGCAGCGCCGTGGCCACGATGGCCGAATGGAGCAATGCAAAGGCTGGCGCGAAGGCATTGCCTCCCCACCAGCCCAGCATGGCGACGATCCACATCGCACCCGACAGCGCCGCGAACAACACCACGAATTGGCGGCGCGACAGCGCCCTCGGCGGCCGCAGCCTGAGCCACGCGCCGTGTCCGTCCCACGCTGACGGCACCACTTCGATCATGTCGTCCGCCACACGGTTGAGGCTGCGGAAAACCGTTAAATGGTAGCTCCCGCCACACTTTGCGGCAAGTTTCATTGATCCAGGACAAGGCGTGCGACCCCTTCGCGCACGCCTCGCCGCGCATCCACCGCGGCGTTCCGCGACCCGCGTCACCGCATGGCGCACGCCCACTGCGACGGAGCACGCCAGGACGTAGGCGGGCCGCGCGCGCGGCCCTAAACTAGTGGACTGCCTTTGGACTGCCCTGCCGTCATGTCGACCCCTTCACCGCTCCCGTCGCCCGCTACCGCCCCGGCCGGCGGCATCGTCGCTCCGGAACTCCCCGCGCCCCCGCCCGCCCTCCGGGCCGCCATCACGGCCGCCTGGCTGCGCGACGAGACCGAACACGTCCGCGAACTGCTCGAGCAGGCCCGCCTGCCCCCCGCCGAGCAGGCCCAGGCGCAGAAGCTCGCCGTGGACCTGGTGAAGCGGGTCCGCGCCCGCGCCCAGGACCAGGGCGCCATCGAGGCCTTCATGCGCCAGTACGACCTGGGCAGCGAGGAAGGCGTGCTGCTGATGTGCGTGGCCGAGGCGCTGCTGCGCATCCCGGACCAGGAGACCGCCGACAAGCTGATCCGCGACAAGCTGGGCGATGCGGACTGGGAAAAGCACTTGGGCCAGAGCGACTCGGTGCTGGTGAATGCCTCCACCTGGGGCCTGATGCTGACCGGCAAGCTGGTCAACCTGAACGACCTGACCCGCGCCGACGTGCCGGGCGCCTTCAAGCGCCTGGTCGGCCGCGTGGGCGAGCCCGTCATCCGTCTGGCCGTGCGCCAGGCCATGCGGATCATGGGCCACCAGTTCGTCATGGGCCGGACCATCGACGAGGCGCTGTCCCGCAGCCGCAAGGGCGACAACGCCGAGTACCGCTATTCGTTCGACATGCTGGGCGAGGGCGCGCTGACCACGAAGGACGCCGCCCGCTACCTGGAAGCCTACCGCCAGGCGATCCATGCGATCGGGCGGACCGGACCGTTCGCCGACGTGTTCGCCGCCCCCAGCATTTCGATCAAGCTCTCCGCCCTGCACCCGCGCTACGAGCACGCCAAGCGCGCCCGCGTGATGCGCGAACTGGCCCCGGCCATCCTGGAGCTGGCCCAGCTGGCCAAGTCCTACGGCATCGGCTTCACCATCGATGCCGAAGAGGCCGACCGCCTGGAACTGTCGCTGGACCTGATCGAGGCCACGTTTTCAGACCCGTCGCTGGACGGCTGGGAAGGCTATGGCCTGGCCGTGCAGGCTTACCAGAAGCGCACGCCGTACGTGATCGACTTCCTGGCCGACCTGGCTCGCCGCGTCGGCCGCCGCATGCCGGTGCGCCTGGTGAAGGGGGCCTACTGGGATGCGGAGATCAAGCGCGCCCAGATCGACGGCCACCCGGGCTACCCGGTCTTCACGCGCAAGCCCAACACCGACGTCTCGTACCTCGCCAATGCCCGTCGCATGCTCGACCACGGCCAAGCGCTGTACCCGATGTTCGCCACCCACAACGCGCAGACCATCGCCGCGATCCGCTTCATCGCCGCCGGCCGCCCGTACGAGCATCAGAAACTGCATGGCATGGGCGACGACCTGTATGCCGAAGTGGTGCCCAAGCACCGCCTGGACACGCCGTGCCGCGTGTACGCGCCGGTCGGCTCGCACGAGGACCTGCTGCCGTACCTGGTGCGCCGCCTGCTCGAGAACGGCGCCAACAGCAGCTTCGTCAACCGCATCACCGACGAGAACGTGGCCATCGAGGATCTCGTGCGCGATCCGGTGCAGACGGTGTCCGAGTTCGAATCCATCCCGCATCCGCGCATCCCGCTGCCGGTCGATCTTTTCCGGAGCCAGCCGGCTCCCATCGCCTCTTCTGACAGGACCAACTCCATGGGCGCCAACCTCGCCAACGACAACGACCTGCGCGCGCTGGCCGAGCGCATCAACGCGGCGGTCAAGCCGTGGCGCGCCGCGCCGCTGGTGCCGGGCGCGGTCGTGTCCTCCGGCGCGCTGCCGGTGACCAACCCGGCCGACCGCCGCCAGACCGTCGGCGAATGGCAGCCCGCCGACGGCGGCACGGTCGAGAAGGCGCTGGCAAACGCCGTCGCTGCGCAACCCGCGTGGGACCGCACGCCGGCCGCCAGCCGCGCCGCCATCCTCGAGCACGCCGCGAACCTGCTGGAACAGCGCCTGCCCGACTACATCGCGCTGTGCGTGAAGGAAGCCGGCAAGACCATCCCGGACAGCGTCGCCGAAGTGCGCGAAGCGGTGGACTTCCTGCGCTACTACGCCGCCCAGGCGCGCGCGCAGTTCGGCGCACCGGAACCGCTGCCCGGCCCGACCGGCGAATCCAACCAGCTGCAGCTGCAGGGCCGCGGCGTGTTCGTCTGCATCAGCCCGTGGAACTTCCCGCTGGCGATCTTCCTGGGCCAGGTCAGCGCCGCGCTCGCCGCCGGCAACAGCGTGATCGCCAAGCCCGCCGAGCAGACCAACCTGATTGGCCATGCGGCGGTGAAGCTGCTGCACGAAGCCGGCGTCCCCGAGGCCGTGCTGCAGTTCCTGCCCGGCGACGGCGCCACCGTCGGCGCCGCACTGACGAAGGATCCGCGCGTGGCGGGCGTGGCCTTCACCGGTTCCACCGAGACCGCGCGCGCGATCAACCGTGCGCTCGCCGGCCGCGAGAGCGGTCCGATCGCGACGCTGATTGCCGAAACCGGCGGCCAGAATGCCTTCATCGCCGACTCGTCCGCGTTGCCGGAACAGCTGGTCAAGGACGCGATGGGCTCGGCCTTCACCTCCGCCGGCCAGCGCTGCTCCGCTGCGCGCGTGCTATTCGTGCAGGACGACATCGCCGACAAGGTGATGACGATGCTGGCCGGCGCGATGGATGAGTTGAAGATCGGCGATCCCGGCCTGCTGTCCACCGACGTGGGTCCGGTGATCGATGCCGATGCGCTGAAGATCCTCGAGGACCACGCCGCCCGCATGGCCAACGAGGCACGCCTGATCAAGCAAGCAAAGGCGGGCGAGGACACCGCGCACGGTACGTTCTTCGCGCCACGCGCGTGGGAACTGAAGTCCCTCGATCAGCTGCACAAGGAGATCTTCGGGCCAGCCCTGCACGTGGTGCGTTGGAAGGCTGACCAACTGGACGCGGTGATCGACCAGATCAACGCCACCGGCTACGGCCTGACCCTGGGCGTGCACTCGCGCATCGACGAGACCATCGACCGTATCGCCGCGCGGGTGAAAGTCGGCAACGTCTACGTCAACCGCAACCAGATCGGCGCCGTGGTCGGCGTGCAGCCGTTCGGCGGCCAGGGCCTGTCGGGCACGGGCCCGAAGGCCGGCGGGCCGCACTACCTGCCGCGCTTCGCCACCGAGAAGACGGTCACCGTCAACACAACCGCGGCCGGCGGCAACGCCTCGCTGCTGACCCTGGGCGACTGACCGCTCAGCAGTCCGCCGTCGTCGATACAAGCCCCGCTCCGGCGGGGCTTTTTTTTGCGCGTCATGACCCACCGCACTGAATGCGGCGCACGCTTGGGTCCAAGCTGGGCCTGCGCCCGATGGTTTCCCTGAACCTTCACCCCGAACAGAACGGCGTCGGCGGCGGCGCGCTGCCGGTTGAAGGCAGATCCTGCGTTTAGTCGAAGACAAGGAGATTCACGGCCAGCACGGCCCCATCGCATGACGACCGATTTCTACAACCTGCTGCTGACCGACTGCGCGCTGGCGGCCGTGCTGCTGGCGCTGTTCCTCTACGTCGGCCGTGTCTCGCGCGGCGTGCGCGGCATCACGACCTGGGGCGTGGCCCACTTCCTCTATTCGTTGGGTGCGGCGATGCTCGACGGCACGGCGCAGGAACTCGTGCTCGCAGGCAACGACATGCTCGCGCACTGGACCGCCGGCATCGGCGGACTGCTCGCCTGCGCCGGCCTGGTCGGGCTGGCATGGTCGATCATCCAGTTCGTGCAGCAGCGGCCGCTGGCGCTGTGGGAGCGCGCCCTGCTGCCGGTCTGCATCGGCTTCTCACTGGCGGGCTGGGTACTGCGCGGCACGGTGGATGCGCAGGGCGCAGCCATGAGCGCCACCGAGGTCATCGTGCTGGCGGTGATGATCCGTCACCTGCTGGTGCTGCGCCGCGCGCCCGACCATGTGCCGGCGCGCCTGATGATCGCCGGCAGCCTGATCCTGCTGTGGCTGTACGGCAGCGACCTGCTGGCCGCGCTGACCGGGCGCTACGGCCCGAATCCGATCTGGGTGAATCTCGACCTGTCGATCTGGTACCTGCTCAATTTCTGCATGCTGATGCTGGCCAGTTTCCGCGCCGCCGAACCGTTGCGCCGCGGCGCGCTGTTCGACCCGCTGACCGGCGCGCTCAACCGCCGGGGCCTGGACAACGAACTGGAAGCACGCGGCGCCTGGCGCTCGGCCGCACACGGGCTGGCGGTGATCGCGCTGGACCTGGACCACTTCAAGGCGGTCAACGACGATCACGGGCACGAGGCCGGCGACCTGGTGCTGCAGCGCTTCTCCGACGTGGTGCGCGGCTGCATCCGCAATGAGGACCTGTTCGCGCGCCTGGGTGGCGAGGAATTCATGCTGGTGCTGCGCGACACCCATGCGGACACGGCGCATGCGCTGGCCGAACGCATCCGGCAACAGGTGATGGCCCTGGAGTTCTCGCCGATCGCCGCGGATTTCCGGGTCACCGTCAGCCTGGGGATGTCCTTCACCGCCGACCGCCACGCGCCCTACGACACATTGATGCGGCTGGCCGACGAAGCGCTGTACGCCGCCAAGCACAAGGGTCGCAACCGGATCGAGGTACGCTGTCACCCCGCCTGACCTGAGGATCGCCATGCCGCGCGCCCATCGCCTCGCCGTTGCCCTGCTTCTCTGTGCCGCCGCACCGCTCACCCACGCGTCCGCCTTTCGTTCCGTGTGCCCCGCCCAACCGGGCGAGGCGCCCGTGGGCGAACTGACCGCAACGCGCATCGCCGTCGCCAAGGTGGATGACGGCGAAGAGCGGCTCTACGAAGGCGCCGTGTGGAAGGACGGCGCGCTCTACCTGTCCGATTTCGTCCACAGCGGCACGTTCCCGTCGCGCATCCGCCGATTCACCCCGCCCACCCGCTGGGAAACCGTGGTCGAAGACAGCGGCAGCAACGGCCTGGCGCTGGATACGGAAGGCCGGCTCATCGCCGCCACCCACGACCGCAAACAAGTGGCGCGCGTGGACCTGACCGACGGGACGCGTACACCGCTGGTGTCCTCCTTCGACGGCGCGCCGTTCAATTCGCCCAACGATCTGGTGATGGCGGCCGACGGCACGCTGTACTTCACCGATCCGGACTACCAGCGCAAGGCGGCGCCCGGAGGCCAACCGTTGACTCGGGTGTATCGGCACCGCAACGCGGTCACCACCGTGGTGGACGACACGCTGCGCAATCCGAATGGCATCGCGCTGTCGCCGGATGGCGGCACCCTCTATGTGGCGGGAGGCACCGCCGACGGCGACGTCCTGCGCGCGTATCCGGTGACGGGCGATGGGGTCGGGGCCGGCCGCGACCTGGCCCGCATCTCCGGAGGCGATGGCCTGGCCGTGGATTGCCTCGGCAACGTGTATGTCACCGAACACGGCGAGCGCCGCGTGCGCGTGTTTTCGCCGGCGGGCGCCGTACTCGCCACGATCCGCGTCGACGCCAACATCACCAATGCCGCGTTCGGAGGCGACGATCGGCGCACGTTGTTCCTCACCGGCGCGGCCAGCCTGTGGTCGATCGATCTGGACGTCGCCGGGTTGCCGTACTGACGGGCATCGAGGCGCCGGCAAAGAAAAACCCCGCCGAGGCGGGGTTTTTCATGGGACTGATGCGCGGGGCGATCAGAACTTGTACTGCATCGAGACGCCGTACAGGTCGGCGCCTCCGTCGAACTCGCCGACCAGGCGCGCGCGCGTGCTGGTGGTCAGGTCCACTTCCGGCGTATCGACGATGTCGATCTTGACGTAGCTGGCGTTGATCTCGAAATGCTCGGACAGCGCCCAGGTCAGGCCCAGCGAGTACCACATGCGATCCTGGTCGGGCAGGCGCGGGGTGCGGTAAGGACGGCTCACCGGGGAGTCATCACGCGCCACGCCAGCACGGAAGGTGAACGCATCGCTGAACTTGTACTCACCGCCCACCGAGTAGAACCAGTTCTCGCCCCAGTTGTATTCCTCGGCAGAGTCCGGCTGACCGGCGTTGTCGAACTCGATACGGATTTCCTGCAGCGAGGTCCAGTCGGTACGGCTGGCTTCGGCCATGACGGTGAAACGGTCAGTGGCGTAGTAGGTCGCGCTGAAGGTGTCCACGGTGGGCGTGGTCAGCTTGGCCAGCGCGCCGCCGTCCCGGAACAGCGGACGGGTCAGCGGGTTGGCATCGAACGCGGTGCGGACGTTGGCCGGCACGGTGAAGTCGCCTTGGCCTTCCAGTTCATGGTCGATCTCGGAGCGGTGCGAGTAGCCCAGCGACAGCTTGTCCGTCGGGCGCCAGTTCACGCCGAAGATCCAGCCGATGCCGTTGTCGGTGCCATTGACGTGGGCCAGGCCGTCGTTGCGCTGCGGGCCGTAGGGCGAGCCGGGCGTGAGGCAGGCGGTCGGGTTCTGGCTGCAGATGATGGTGCCGAAGTCGACGGCCTGCGACAGGGTCACGTCGGCGTGTTCGTAGATCAGGCCGGCGCCGATCGAAAAGCGGTCGCCCAGTTCCAGCGAAGCCGCCAGGGTCAGGTCGATGATCTTCACGTCCGATTCCAGGGCGTGGTAACGACCCTTCCAGCCGTTGTCGTATTCGGTCTTCAGGCCGAACGGCGCGCTGATCATGGCACCCAGCGTCAGGTACTCGAAGTCGCCGCTCAACGGCAGGATGAAAGACGCGGCCGGCACGGCGGCCACGTCACCGGCGTCGCCACCGTTGCCGCCGGTCAGCGGCTGCTGGAACGGCGTGCCGGTCGCGGCGGTGCCGGTACCGGAGAACGTGTAGGACAGGTCGATCGCAGTGACGTCGGCCTGCAGGGTGCGCTCGGTGAAGGTCGACATGACGGCCGGGTTGTTGGCCACGACCGAGGCGTCGCCCTTGGCGGAGGCCGCACCGGCCATCGCACGGCCCTGGGCCTTGACGCTGTTTTCCTTCAGCTGGAAAGCGGCGGCGTGCACGTCGCCATAGGCCAGCGCGGCGGTGATGCCGAGGGCCAGCGCGGACACGCGGGTGAAGTTCTTAGCAAATTCCATCAGTGTTCTCTCCGGAGACGTGGGTAAAAGTCGTCTGCGTCGCCCAAGGCCGGGGTGTGTGGTCCACCTTTTCGGCCTGCCGGAAGCCCCTCCCGACATACGACGCCGTATGCAGTATACCTGCTAACCAAACACTAACAATCCACCGTAAGTCCTTGCCCCTATTCAGTTTCGTTGCGTCGCACCATGGGCAGCGGAAGGGGCACCGGGTACAGTGCCGGCGCATGTTCGTCTCCATTCCGTCCCGTCAGAAACCGTCGGTCCGCTGGGCCACACCCACGCTGGCCATCGTGTTGCTGGCCGCGTTTGTCTGGGCGTGGTTGCAGGGCGGTGCCGCGCAAGGCCACCTGCGGACCGAGTGGGGTGCGCTGACCGGGGGCATGGTCGCGCCGGAGGTCTGGTTGGCGTCGCTGCAGCGCGGCACAGTCCTGCGGTTCTTCACTGCCTTGTTCCTGCATGCCGACTGGGCCCATCTAGCGGGCAACCTGGTGTTCCTGCTGATCTTCGGCCTGCCGGCCGAGCGCGCGATGGGGGCGTGGCGCTTCCTGCTGCTGTTCCTGATCGGCGGCGCCGTCGCCAACGTGGCGGCGGTCCTGAGCATCGACGCGCCTGATCGGGTAGTGATCGGCGCCAGCGGGGCCGTCTCCGCGGTGATCGGCGCCTATCTCGCCCTCTTCCCGACCGCCCAGCTGGGCGTGGTCGTGCCGCTGGGGTTGTTCTGGGAAGTGGTCAAGGCGCCCGCCTCGGTGCTGATCGGCGTCTGGGCGTTGCTGCAGGTGGTGTTCGCCTACACCGGGCCGACGTTCGGCACGGTGGCATGGCCGGCGCATATCGCCGGCTTCCTGTTCGGCGTGGTGTTCGCGCTGTTCGTGCGCGCCGCCATCGCCCGGCGCATGCGCAAGCGCCAAGGATATTGAAGGCAGGAGTGAGGGGGGAGGAGTGAGGAGTGAGGAACGGCTGCCCGCTCTCGCTCACTCCTCACTCCTCTCCCCTCACTCCTATAATCGCCGCATGAAAAGCACGCTCTACAAGATCACCTTCCACAACCACACCAAGGTCTACGAGCTGTACGCGCGCAAGGTCGCGGCCAGCGGCCTGTGGGGCTTTACCGAAGTCTCGGATCTGGTGTTCGACGTCCACGAGGGCCTGGTGGTCGACCCCACCGAAGAGCGCCTGCGCGACGAGTTCGGCGGCACGCGCGTATTGCACCTGCCGATGCAGAGCATCATCCGGGTAGAGGAAGTGGAGCGGAAAGGCCAGTCGGCGATCCGCGACGCGGCCACCGGCGAGAAGGTGGTGACGCCGTTCCCGATGCCGGCCAAGCCGCGCTAGGCCGCGTTTCGCCGGCACGTTCCGCACGCGCTTCGTACGCGCGTGATCGCTTATATGATGGCGCTTCACGCACGGGGCACCGGGATGTCCACCTCACAGCTGTCGGTCTATTTCTTCCTGCAGGCGGGCCTGATCATCCTGGCGTGCCGTCTGGTCGGGAAGCTCGCCCAGCGCATCGGACAGCCGCAGGTCGTGGGCGAGATGATCGCCGGCGTGCTGCTAGGGCCGTCGCTGTTCGGCGCCGTGCTGCCCGACGCGCAGGCGGCGCTCTTCCCGAAGGCCACGCTCGACATGCTCTACGTGGGCGGCCAGGTGGGCGTGGGCATGTACATGTTCCTGGTCGGCACGGAATTCCAGGCGGCGCACATCCGCTCGCGCTATCGCAGTGCGATGGCGGTGTCGTGGGCCGGCATCGCAGTGCCCTTCGTGCTCGCCTTCGCCTTGGCGCCGTGGCTGCAGCATGTACCGGGGCTGTTCGCCGACAACGCACGCTTCCTCGAAGTCGCGCTCTTCCTCGGAGCGGCGATCGCGATCACCGCGTTCCCGATGCTGGCGCGGATCATCCAGGAGCGCGGCCTGGCCGGTACGCCGCTGGGCACGCTGGCGCTCACCGCCGGTGCGATGGACGACGCGGCGGCGTGGTGCATCCTGGCCATCGTGCTGGCCAGCTTCGGCGGCAGCTGGAACCAGGCGTGGCTGGCGATCGGCGGCGGCATCGCCTACCTGGCCTTCATGTTGCTGGCCGGGCGCCGGCTGCTCGCGCCGCTGGGCGCGCAGGTGCCCGCCGACGGGCCGTTGCCGACCTCGGTGTTCGCGTGGGTGATGGCGGCGTTCTTCCTGTGCGCGTGGGCGATGGACGCCATCGGCATCCACGCGGTGTTCGGCGGTTTCATTCTCGGCATCTGCCTGCCGCGCGGTGCGCTCACCGACCGCCTGCGCGAGCGCCTGCAAGGCATGGTCGTGTTGGTACTGCTGCCGCTGTTCTTCACCTATTCCGGTTTGAAGACCCAGCTGTCGGTGCTGCTCGACCCGGCCATCCTGGTACCCGCCATCGCGATCCTGCTCGCCTCGTTCGGCGGCAAGGCGATCGCATGCTGGGCGGCGGCGCGGCTGTCGGGCGAATCGCCGCGCGATGCGAAGGCGATCGGCGCGCTGATGAACGCGCGTGGCCTGATGGAACTCATCATCATCAACATCGGCCTGCAGGCGGGCCTCATCAAGCCCGGCCTCTTCACCATTCTGGTGATCATGGCGATCGTGACCACGCTGATGGCCACGCCACTGTTCAACCGGATCATGCGCGACCGCCACGCACCCGGTATGACGGCGACCGGCGCACCGCCGGCCTGATCCGCGCTCAGCGCGCGGTGGCGGCGGGTTTTGCGCGCGCGGTGGTGGCCAGCTTCTTCAGTTCCGCCAGCGCCGTCTTGATCGGTGCTTCGCCGTCGAGGACGTCGCCCGGCGTATAGCCGGCCTGGCCTTCGTCGTCGCCGCGCAGGTGGCCCGGCAGCGTCGCTTCGGTGATGTAGAGCTGGCCATCCTGGCCTACGACGGCATCGGGCGTACCGCCTTCCGGCTTGACCACCACGTCGGGCACGATACCGCTGGCCTGGATCGACTTGCCGCTGGGCGTGTAGTAGCGCGCCGTGGTGAGCTTGACCGAGTCGCCGTTGTCCAGCGGCAGCACAGTCTGCACCGAGCCCTTGCCGAACGTCCGGCTGCCGACGACACGCGCGCGGTCGTTGTCGCGCAGCGCGCCGGCAAGCACTTCCGACGCGCTTGCCGAACCGGCGTCCACCAGCACCACGACGGGTGCGCCACGCAGGCGGTCGCCCGGCGTGGCATCGAACTTGGAATCGCTGATCGACAGCCGCCCCCGCGTGCTGACGATGTTCCCCTTCTCGAGCAATTCGTCCGCCACCTGCACGGCCGCAAGCAGCAGGCCACCCGGATTGCTGCGCAGGTCGAGTACCAGGCCACGCAGCGGGCCCTTGGCCTGCAGCGCGTCGAGCTGCTTCTGGAAGTCGGCGGCGGTGTCGGTCTGGAACGCGCTGATGCGCACGTAGCCATAGCCGGGCTCCAGCACGCGGCCGCGCACGCTGGTCACGCGGATCGTGTCGCGCACCAGGGTGACGTCGAACGGCTTCGGGGTGCCTTCGCGCACGATGGTCAGGGTGATTTTGCTGCCGGGTGCGCCGCGCAGCGGTTCCATGCCGTCGTCGGCGCTGATCGGCTTGCCGTCGATGGCGGTGATGAGATCGCCGGACTTGATGCCCGCCTTGGCTGCGGGCGTGTCGTCGATCGGCGACACGACCAGCAGGGTGCGGTCGGGCTGCTGCTGCAGTTCCACGCCGATGCCTTCATAGGCGCCGCTGGCCTGCTCGTCGAATGCGTCGGAATCCTGCTTGTCGAAGTAGGTGCTGTGCGGATCCAGGTCCAGCAGCAGGCCACGGATGGCGGACTGCATCAGCTTCTTGTCCTCCACCGGCTCCACGTAGGCTTCCTTCACCGCATTGAACACGGCGACGTAGCGGCGGATCTCGTCCAGCGGCACTTTCGACGGCGCGTTCTCGGCGGCATCCGGATCGTCGCTGGGCGCGACCACTGGCGGTCCGTCCGGCGTCGTTGCCTGCTGTTGCGCCAACGCGGGCAGGGCCGCGAGCAGGGCGACGGTCAGGAGGGCCGAGGGAAGACGCTGCAGCATGCAAAGGCTCCGGGTGGGGCTTGGATGGACTCCGCGAACGACCGCGAAGTTCACCCGGATTATGCGTGAAGCCATGCAGGGCGGATGTTCAAGCCCGGTTACGGCCGCCCGCGTCGTTCATCGCCGCTGCAGCCACGAGGACGGATCGACCGGCTGGCCGTTGCGACGCAGTTCGAAGTACAGCGCGGCCTGTCCCTGCCCGCCCGAGGTGCCCACACGAGCCACCGCGTCGCCGCGCTTCACCCGGTCGCCGCTGTCCTTCAGCAGGCTGTCGTTGTGCGCGTACAGGCTCATGTAGCCGTTGCCGTGGTCGAGGATGAGGATCAGCCCGTAGCCGGTCATCCATTCGGAAAACACCACGGTCCCGTCCGCCACCGCGGTGACCGTCGTGCCTGCCGGCGCGCCGATCAGCACGCCGGTGCTGGCGCGGCCATCCGGCAGGCGACCGCCGTAGCGGGCCAGCAGGCTGCCCGACACCGGCCAGCCCAGGCCCCCGACCTTCAGCGCGGGCGCCGAGGCCACGATCGGACGCGGAGCGGCGTCGCGCGGGGCGCGGTTGCCGCCGCTGGTGCCTTCGCGCTTCTTCGCGGCCGCGGCTTCAGCGGCGGCTCGGCGTGCGGCGGCGCGGCGCTCGGCTTCGGCGCGCGCGGCGGCGGCACGCAGGTTGGCCAGCAGGCGCTCCAGCGTACGCGCGTCCTGGCCCAGCGCCTTCTCCTTCGCGGCGCGGTCCTGGTAACGCTCGTCCAGGTCGGCGACCAGGCTGGCACGCGTCTTCCGGTCCTTCTCCAGCTGCGCGACTTCATTCCGCTGGCGCAGGCGCGCGGCGTCGAGTTCGGCGCGTCGCGCGGCGATCTCGCGTTCCACGTCATCCAGCGCCGCCAGGTCCGTGGTCAACGTGTCGATCCGGCGCGCCTGGTCGCGTTGCACATAACGGTGGTACGCCAGCAAACGGTTGGCGTCGGCCACGCGGTCCTGCGACAGCAGCACCTTCAGCGGCGCGTCCTCGCCCTGCTGGTAGGCCGCGCGGACCAGCGCGGTCAGCTGTCCGCGCTGTCGCGCACGTTGCGCCGTCAGCATGTCGCGTCGCTGCTGCAGCTCGGCCAGGGCAGCGGTCTCCTTACGCATCGCCGCCTCCGTTTCGGCCAGCGAACGCGAGGTGCGGCCGACCTTCTCGTCGGCCTCGCGCAGCCGGCGCGAGGCGGCGCCGCGTTCGCCTTCCAGCTTGCGGCGTTCCTGTGCGATCGATTTCAGTTCGCCGCGCACGCGCTCGAGCTTACGCTCGGTCTCGCGCGAGGTCTGCGCCGGCGCGGAGGCAGCCGCGACCACCGCCAGCACAGCGGTGGCCAGCGCGATGCGCCAGCGCGGCGCCATCAGCCGGCGATCAGCGTGCGGCCGCTCATGTCGGCCGGTTGCGGCAGGCCGAGCAGGTCGAGCAGCGTCGGGGCGACGTCGCGCAAGGCGCCACCGCTGCGCAGCGTCGCGGTGCGTTCGCCCACGTAGACCAGCGGGACCGGACCCACGGTGTGCGCGGTGTGCGGTTGGCCGGTTGCGGGGTCCCGCATCATCTCCAGGTTGCCGTGGTCGGCGGTGATGATCAGCGCGCCGCCCGCGGCACGCACGGCGGCATCGACTTCGCCGATCGCCTTGTCCACCGCCTGCGCGGCCAGGATCGCCGCCTGCAGGTCGCCACTGTGGCCGACCATGTCGGGGTTGGCGATGTTGCAGATGATCGCGTCGAACCGGCCCGAGCCGATCGCCGCCACCAGCTTCTCGGTGAGTTCGGGACAGCTCATTTCCGGCTGCAGGTCGTAGGTGGCGACCTTCGGGCTCGGCACCAGGATGCGCTCCTCGCCGTCGAACACGTCCTCGCGGCCGCCGCTGAAGAAGAACGTCACGTGCGCGTACTTCTCGGTTTCGGCGATGCGCAGCTGGGTCAGGCCGTGCTCGGCCAACAGTTCGCCGAAGGTCTCGCGCAGGTCGTCCGGCGCGAACGCCACCGGCGCCGGCAGCTTGGCGTCGTATTCGGTCAGGCAGACGAAGCGCGCGAGTGCCGGCACGCGTGCCTGGAAGCCGTCGAACGCCGGCGACACGAACGCCGCCGTCAGCTGGCGCGCGCGGTCGGCGCGGAAGTTCATGAACACCACCGCATCGCCATCGGCCATCGGCTGCGCGCCGTCGATCACGGTCGGCAGCACGAACTCGTCGTTCTCGCCGCGCGCGTATGCCGCCTCCAGCGCGGCCACGCCGCTGGAGGCATGGTGCTCGCTCTTGGCTTCGACCATCGCGTCCCACGCCAGCCGCACGCGATCCCAGCGCTTGTCGCGGTCCATGGCGTAGTAGCGGCCGCTGACTGAGGCGATGTGCGCGTTGCCGAGCTTGGCGCAGAGGTCCTGCAGCGCACGCAGGCTGGGTTCGGCGGACTTCGGCGGCGTGTCGCGACCGTCGAGGAAGGCATGCACCGCCACCCGCGGCACGCCCTGGCGCTTGGCCAGGTCGAGCATCGCGAAGATATGCAGTTCATGGCTGTGCACGCCGCCCGGCGACAGCAGGCCGAGCACGTGCAGGGTCTTGCCGTCGGCCTTGGCGGCGTTGCACGCGGCCACCAGTTCGGCGTTGGCGAAGAAACTGCCGTCTTCGATGGCGGCGTCGATGCGGGTCAGGTCCTGGTAGACGATGCGACCCGCGCCCAGGTTCATGTGGCCCACTTCCGAATTGCCCATCTGCCCGTCCGGCAGGCCGACATGGCGGCCTTCGGTGTGGATCAGCGTATGCGGCGCGGTGGCCAGCAGGCGGCGCCAATTCGGCAGGTCGGCCTGCGCCAGCGCGTTGTCGGTGGGATCTTCACGGTGTCCCCAGCCATCCAGGATCAGCAGCACGACGGGCTTGGGACGCTTCACGGATGCGGCAGATGCGGACACGGCGGGATTCCAGTGACTTCAGGCAGGTGACGATTGTAGCGAAGCATGGTGCCATCCACTCCGGCACGGCGGCGTTTAAACCGTCCGCCACGCCGGTGCATCAGACCGATACGAGACCACCCAAGAGGCAACCCCATGATCCGTCCCCGCACCGCCCTGCTGCTGACCCTGGCCCTGGCCGCCACACCCGCGTTGGCCCAGCAGGAAATCTCCAAGGTCAACGGCAGCATCACCGCCGAAGCCGGCCAGGCCTATGGCGACCTCGACACCGTCAACGGCTCGATCCGCGTGGCCGACGGCGCCACCGCCGAGGACGCCAGCACCGTCAACGGCAGCATCAATGTGGGCGACAAGGCGCGCGTGGCGTCGCTGGAAACCGTCAACGGTTCCATCCGCGTCGGCAAGGATGTACAGGTCCGCAAGGACGTCGAGACCGTCAACGGCAGCATCTTCACCGACCGCGGCACGGTGGTGGGCGGCAACATCGACACCGTCAACGGCGCGATCGGCCTGGTGGAAACGCAGCTGGCCGGCGGCATCGAAACCGTCAACGGCGACGTCACCGTCGGCATCCGCTCGCACGTGAAGGGCGGCATCAGGGTGGAGAAGCCGCAGGGCTTCCGCCTGAACGTCAAGCGCGACCCGCGCATCATCGTCGGCCCCAACGCCATCGTCGAAGGCCCGCTGGTGTTCGAACGCCCGGTCACGCTGTATGTGCACACCAGCGCCAAGATCGGCCCGGTGACCGGCGCCACCGCCAAGTCGTTCAGCACCGACACTGCGCCGGCCGAGTAAGCGCGAACCGCGGGACACGGCACAGGCCGGCCCGCGGCCGTGACGCTAGAATCGGGATTCCTTTCGTTGAGGAATCCCGATGTCCCGCAAGTTGATGCTGGTGCTTGCCGCCACGGCCGCACTGGCCGCGTGCAAGCGCGAATCCGAAGCTCCGGCGCCCGCGCCCGAGGCCGCCACCCCGCCCGCCGCGGCGCACACCTTCACCGCCGACATCACCGAAGGCGACTTCGGCGATCTGGTGAAGACGCTGTCCTCGGATGAATTCGAAGGCCGCGGCCCGGGCTCCGTGGGCGAGGAGAAGACCGTCGCCTACCTCGAAGCGCAGATGAAGCGCATCGGCCTGCAGCCGGGCAACAACGGCAGCTACTTCCAGGACGTGCCGATGGTGGAGACCACCGCGGACGAATCCGCCACCACGCTGAAGCTGACCACGGCCAAGGGCGCGCGCGACCTGACCTTCGGCACCGACTACGTCATCGGCACCCGCACCGGCCAGACCGAGGTCAAGCTCGACGCCAGCGAGTTGGTGTTCGTCGGCTACGGCGTGGATGCACCGGAGCAGCAGTGGAACGACTACGCCGGCCAGGATTGGACCGGCAAGACCGTGGTGATGTTCGTCAACGACCCGGGCTTCCATAGCAAGGACGAGACGCTGTTCGGCGGCAACCGCATGACCTACTACGGCCGCTGGACGTACAAGTTCGAGGAAGCCGCGCGCAAGGGCGCCGCCGCCGCGCTGATCGTGCACGACACCGCCGGTGCGAGCTACGGCTGGGACGTGGTGAAGAACTCCTGGGCCGGCCCGCAGTACGACCTGCCGGCCAAGGACGACCCGGAGAAGCGCATCCCGCTGCAGGGCTGGCTGAGCGCCGAGGCCGCCAAGCAGCTGTTCGCCGATGCCGGACTGGATCTGGACGCGGCCTACGCCAATGCCGGCAAGCGCGGCTTCAAGCCGGTGCCGCTGAAGGCGCAGGTATCGGCGTCGCTGAAGAGCCGCATCACCGAGAAGACCTCGCGCAACGTCATCGGCGTGCTGCCGGGTGCCAGCAAGCCCGACGAAGCCGTGCTCTACATGGCGCACTGGGACCACCTGGGCAAGCACGAGGGCGATCATGCCGATAAGAGCGGGGGCGACAACATCTTCAACGGCGCGGTCGACAACGCGACCGGCGTGGCCGGCATCCTGGAGATCGCCGAGGCGTTCGCGCACCAGGATCCCAAGCCCGCGCGTTCGGTGGTGTTCGTGGCGGTGACGCTGGAAGAATCCGGCCTGCTGGGCTCCAAGTACTACGTCGCCCACCCGACCTTCCCGCTGGACAAGATCGCCGGCGTGATCAACCTCGACGCGATGAGCGTGGGCGGCAAGTCGCGCGACTTCGTCGTCACCGGCAAGGGCAACTCCGAGCTGGAGGACATGCTGAAGGTCTACGCCGACCAGCAGGGCCGCGTGCTCACCGAGGAAGGCAACCCGGCCGGCGGCTACTACTTCCGCAGCGACCACTTCAACTTCGCCAAGGCCGGCGTGCCGGCGCTGTACGCCAAGGGCGGCAACGACCTGCTGGACGGCGGCGTCGACGCCGGCAAGGCGGCGAGCGAGGAGTACGCCAAGCGCTACCACCAGGCCACCGACGAGATGCACGCCGGCTGGAAGCTGGATGGCGTGGTGCAGGACCTGCAGGCGCTGTACGGCGTCGGCAAGGATCTGGCCGTCGCGGACAAATGGCCGAACTGGTACGAGGGCAATCCGTTCAAGGCGGCGCGCGACAAGATGCGTCCGGCAGCGCCCGCGGCGAAGTAAGCCACGCGCTCAGCTGCAAACGAAGACGGCGCCGAAAGGCGCCGTTTTCTTTTGCGCGTGGCCCTGCGATCGACCGGCCATCTCTCCTGTGGGAGCGACGTAAGTCGCGATGAGGCGACCCGTCATCTCTCCTGTGGGAGCGAAGTAAGTCGCGATGAGGCCTTACCGATGACCCATCGCGACTCACGTCGCTCCCACACCCTCTTTCCATCGCCCCCTCACCCCCGCCCTCTCCCCGGCGCCGGGGGAAAGGGGGCAGAAGCATGGACGGCTACCCGGCGCCCGCACTACCCTGCCGCATCCTCGGGAGGGAAACGTCATGTCCATCGCTTACTGGTGCATCCTGGTCACCGCACTGCTGCCGTACCTGTGGGTCTTCATCGCCAAGCGCTCGGGCGAGCGCTACAACAACCGCAACCCGCGCGCATGGGTCGCCAAGCAGGAAGGCAACTACAAGCTGCAGCGCGCCAATGCCGCGCACCTCAACGGCTTCGAGGCGTTTCCCGCGTTCGTCGCCGGCGTGCTGATGGCGCAACTGGCCGGTGTGCCGGCGGACACCATCACCCCGCTGGCACTGGGTTTCGTCGCCGCGCGCATCCTGCACGGCGTGTTCTACCTGGCCGACAAGCACTCCCTGCGCAGCTTCGTCTGGCTGCTGGGCATGCTGTGCGCGGTCGCGCTAATCGTGCTCGCGGCGATGCGGGTCGCCTGAGTCCGGTGTTCCTGGTGTCGGTGTGGACCTGGGTGTGGGAGCGACGTAAGTCGCGATGAAGCTTTACCGGTGACCCATCGCGACTTACGTCGCTCCCACACCAACACCCCCATCCACCGATGGCTAGCGCAGATCTTCTTCCCACCCGAACAACGCGAACGCCTTGCGGAACTCCGCATCGAGCGGCGCCACCGCCTCGATGCGCTCGCCCGTCACCGGGTGCGGGAACGACAACCGCACCGCGTGCAGCAACATGCGGTGCACGCCCTGCATGCGGAAGTGGCGGTTGTGGCGGCCATCGCCGTGGCTGGTGTCGCCGATCAAATGATGGAAGGCGTGCTTCAGGTGGCGGCGGATCTGGCGAAAGCGGCCGGTCTCCGGCTGGCACCGCAGCAGCGCGTAGCGTGAAGTGTCGAACTCGCCCGACGGCAACGGCAGCTCGCCGGTCGCCAGCCGCACGAAGCGCGTCAGCGCGGGCTTCTTCTCGGGCTTGCCCGGGCCGCCGTCGATGGCGTGGTCGACGATGAAATCCGGCTCCGGCCAGCCGCGGCAGACGGCCAGGTAGTCCTTCTCCACCTCGCGCGACATCAGCACCTTGCCCAGCGTGGAGGCGCTTTCGCGGTCGAACGCCACCAGCAGGCAGCCGCTGGTGGCGCGGTCGAGCCGGTGGATCAGGAAGATCGGCTTGCCGAACTGCACGCGCAGGCGGTCAGCAACGAAGTCCGTCTCGCCGCGCGCCAGCTTGCTGTCGTGCGCCATCACGCCCGCCGGTTTGTTGACCACCGCGATCTGCGCGTCCACGTACAGCACCGGTAGTGCACCGTCGTCCGCCGTCATTTCACCGTAATCCATGAATCTTCGTGCCTGCCAAATCTGCGAAACTCGCCCTTCGCCGCACGCGATGGACGCACGCGGCCCCGATGGAGGATTGAGGATGAAGTCACCCCGTTTCATTGTCGCACTCGGCCTGGCCGTCACGCTCGCCCTGGGCCTGCCGGCCGGCGCCGGCGCCGCTGCCGCGCTGCCGAAGGGCGTCGCCGCCGGCCCCAGCATCGAGGGCATCAGCGAGTACACGCTGGCCAACGGCCTGCGCGTGCTGCTGTTCCCCGACGCCACCAAGCCCACCGTCACCGTCAACCTGGTGTATGGCGTCGGCTCGGTGCACGAGAACTACGGCGAGACCGGCATGGCCCACCTGCTGGAGCACCTGCTGTTCAAGGGCACGCCCACGCAGTCGGACATCAGCGGCGAGATGAAGAAGCGCGGCATCGACTTCAACGCCACCACCGGCCTGGACCGCACCAACTACTTCGCTTCCTTCCCCGCCAACACCGACACGCTGGAGTGGGTGCTGAAGATGGAAGCCGACCGCATGGTCCACTCGAACGTCGCCAAGAAGGACCTCGACAGCGAGATGACCGTGGTCCGCAACGAGCTGGAAGCCGGCGAGAACAATCCCGGTGGCGTGCTGTTCCAGCGCATCCGCTCCACCGCCTTCCTGTGGCACAACTACGGCAACACCACCATCGGCGCGCGCAGCGACGTGGAAGGCGTGCCGATCGACAAGCTGCAGGCGTTCTATCGCCAGTGGTACCAGCCGGACAACGCGACGCTGATCGTCGCCGGCCGCATCGACAGCGCCGACGTGCTCGCCCGCGTGGCGCGCCATTTCGGCCCGCTGAAGAAGCCCGCCCGCGTGCTGCCGCGCTTCTACACCGCCGAACCCGCGCAGGACGGCGAGCGCGAAGTGACCGTGCGCCGCGTCGGCAACCTGCAGCTGGTCGCCGCCGCTTATCACACCCCGGCGCTCGCGCACCCGGACAGCGCGCCGCTCAGCGTGCTGGCCAACGTGCTGGGCCACACGCCCGGCGGCCGCCTGCACAAGACCCTGGTCGAGGCCAAGCTGGCCGCGGCGGCCGGGGCCAACGGCGAATCCATGCGCGACCCGGGCCTGCTCACCGCGATTGCCGTCGTGCCCAACGACGGCGATGCCGCCAAGGCCGAGGCCGAACTGCTGAAGCAGGTCGAACAGATCGCCGCGCGCCCGATCACCCAGCAGGAAGTGGACGAAGCCAAGCAGCGCATCGGCAACGCGTATGAGCTGTACTTCACCGACGTGAACGCGGTGGGCATGGGCCTGGCGGAATTCCAGTCCGCCGGCGACTGGCGCCTGCTGTTCACCAGCCGCGACGCGGTCGAGAAGGTCACCGCCGCCGACGTCAACCGCGTCGCCGCGGCCTATCTGAAATCCAGCAACCGCACGCTGGGCCGCTTCGTGCCCACGCCCACGCCGGATCGCGTGGAGATCCCCACCGCGCCGGCCGTGGCCACCCTGGTGGACGGCTACACCGGCCGCGCCGCGTTGAGTGCGGGCGAAGTGTTTGATCCGTCGCCGAAGAACATCGACGCGCGCACCCAGACCTTCACCCTCGGCAACGGCCTGAAGGTCTCGCTGCTGCCGAAGAAGACGCGCGGCGGCACCGTCATCGTCGATGCGAACTTCCGCTTTGCCGACGAAGCTTCGCTGAAGGGCCGCGAAGGCGCGGCCGGCATTGCCGGCGCGATGCTGATGCGCGGCAGCAAGACGATGACGCGCGAACAGATCGACCAGCGCCTGGAACAGCTCAAGACCCAGGGCAGCGTGGGCGGCAGCCTGCAGGGCGCGAGCATCGGCCTGCAGACGCGGCGCGAGCACCTGGCCGACGCGCTGGCGCTGGCCGCCGACGTGCTGCGCCACCCGGCGTTCCCGGAGAGCGAGTTCGAGCAGCTGCGCACGCAGGCGGTCACCGGTATGGAGGCCTCGCGCTTCGAGCCCGGCGCCATCGCAGGCCGTGCGCTGGCGATGTACTTCGATCCGTGGCCGGTGGGCCACCCGCTGCATGCCCGCACGCTGGACGAATCGCTGGCCGAGCTGAAGGCGCTGACGCTGGCCGACGTGCGCGCGTTCCATCGCGACTTCTACGGCACCGCCAACGGCGAGATCGCCATCGTCGGCGACTTCGACCCCGCGGCCGTGCGCACGCAGCTGGAACAGCTGTTCGTGGGCTGGACCCCGGGCAAGCCCTATGCCTCGATCCCCACGCAGTACACCGACGTCGCGGCCAAGCAGGCGCGCTTCGAGACGCCGGACAAGCCCAACGCCGTGCTGCTGGCGCGCCACAACCTGCCGCTGAAGGTCACCGATGCGGATTATCCGGCGCTGGTCGTGGCCAACCGCATCTTCGGCGGCGGCGCGCTGAAGTCGCGCCTGGGCGACCGCATCCGCCAGCAGGAAGGCCTGAGCTACGGCGTGTCCAGCGGCGTGCGCGCCGACGACAGCCTGACCGGCAAGGACGACGCCGGCAGCTTCAGCATCCAGGCCATCGCCGCGCCTGAGAACATGGCGAAGGTGGAAGCGCTGGTGCGCGAGGAGCTGGCCAAGCTGGTCAAGGACGGCATCACCGCCGAGGAACTGAAGGACGCCGTGGCCGGCACGCTGACCGAGCGCCAGCAGGCGCGCGCCGAGGACGGCACCGTTGCCGGCATGCTGACCGACCAGCTGTTCTACGGCCGCACCATGCAGTTCACCGCCGACCTGGACGCGAAGTACGCCGCGCTGACGGTGGACCAGGTGAACGCCGCGATCCGCAAGCACCTGAAGCCGGACGCGCTGAGCGTGTTCCTGGCGGGCGACTTCGCCAAGAAGGCCGGTGCGCCGGCGGCGGCGCCCGCGAAGTAAACCCCACGACGTGACACGGAACGGCCCCGCAAGGGGCCGTTTTCGTTTTCGCGCTCGCAAAGATCCTTTCCCGCACAGATGTTCCCTCTCCCCGCGTGCGGGGAGAGGGTGCCGAAGGCGGGTGAGGGGCGAACGGAGTGGCGGCGCACAACGCGCCCGTCCTGTTGCCAGAAGCGGCCGCGACGACACATCCCGCGTGACCGACCATCGCGCCCGCCGCTCATCCGCCCCCGTATCAAGTACGGGGCAGGCGCTCCGGGCACCCTCTCCCCGCCGCGCGGGGAGAAGGGAACGCATTGCGAGCTCCCATCTGTCTCACATTGAGCGCCATCGGCAAGGCTCGGAAAGCCATCGATGGAGCCCGGAGTGTGATCGATGGCCTTCGGAGCACCATCGATGGAGCTCGGGAGCTCCATCTGTCTCACATTGAGCTCCATCCGCAAGGCTCGAGAAGCCATCGATGGAGCCCGGAGTGTGATCGATGGCCTTCGGAGCCCCATCGATGGAGCTCGGGAGCTCCATCTGTCTCACATTGAGCTCCATCCGCAAGGCTCGGAAAGCCATCGATGGGGCTCGGAACGTGATCGATGGCCTTCGGAGGCCCATCGATGGAGCTCGGGAGCTCCATCTGTCACACACTGAGCTCCATCCGCACGGCTCTGAAAGCCATCGATGAGGTTTGGCACTCCATCATGCTCACCTCGAGCCTCGCCTGCGAGCTTCAAGCGCCAGCGCGGATCTACGGCAGCCGCAGCGTCGCCAGCAGCGGGAAGTGATCGGACGGATAGCGTCCGCCCCACCGCGTGGTGATCGAGGTGATCGATTCCAGCTGCACGCCGCGCACGAAGATCCAGTCGATGCGGCGGTCCGCGGTGCCGGTGAACGCGTGGAAGGTGGCTTCGCTGCCCTCCACCCGCGGCGCGGTGGTCCACGCATCCTGCAGCGTTTGCGCAAGCACGGCGTGCACCTGGCTGTCCGGCGCCGTGTTGAAGTCGCCGGTCAGCACCACCGGCACGCCAGCGGGTAATGCGGCGAGACGGCGCGCGATCGCCTGTGCGCCCTTCACGCGTGCGGCTTCGTCCTGCTCCCGGTAGGGCAGGTGGGTGTTGAACAGGTAGAAGCGCTTGCCGTCGCTGCGTTGCTCGAACAACGCCCACGTCACCATGCGCGGGTAGAGATGGTTCCAGGTGATGCTGCCCGGCACGTCGGGCGTGTCGGACAGCCAGAAGTCGCCCGACTCGACCACCTTCAGCCGGTCCTTCCGGTAGAACACGCCCATGTGCTCGCCCCCGCCATCGGCATTGCGCCCACGGCCGAACCACGCGTACTCGGGCAATTCGCGCGCCAGGTAATCGGCCTGCGACTTCACCAGTTCCTGCAGGCCGATCACGTCGGGCTGCTGCTCGCGCAGCATGCGCACCGCCAGCGGCTTGCGCGTCTCCCAATAGTCCGCGCCATCGCTCTCGGCCGGCAGGCGGATGTTGAAACTCATGACGCGCAGCGGCGCGTCGGCGGCGAGTGCCTGCCATGGCAACATGCAGGCCAGCAGGAGGATGAGCAAGCGAGGGATCACGGGCATCTCCGCGGGTGGGGCCCGCATTGTCGCGCAGGATCGTGTCTGACGATGGGGCGCCTGTCGGTTGCGACGGCTGCCGGAAACACAGGCGACGCCACGGGCGCTATCCTGCGGATGAATCGGGGCCATGACACGGGGCGGAGCCATGCGGAAGACACGCGGGAGCCACTGGCTGCGCCGCCACACCACCGTGGATGACCTGCTGGACGATGGCGTCGAGAACGACAGCGACGTGAAGGCTTTCAGTGAGGGCGCGCCGCCCGAACCGGGGCCCGCGGCCGACATCGTCCAACGACAGCGCGCTGCCTACGCCAGCGGAGAGCGAGCTCACGCAGCATCCAACGCCCGCCGAGCCCTACGTCGATCAAGAAGTCTCTGGGGCGCCGGCACCGGCCTCGCATGCATCGTCGCGGGCACCTTGCTCATCCTGCATCCGGTGGCCATGTGGGTTTCGCACCCCGGCATGAAGCGCGCCTGGCCACTGATGGAGCGGGTGAGCGAGGAAGGCTCCATGCTTTATGGCGCCGTCCTCGTTCTTTTTGGCGCCGCATTGTTCGCGTTCTCGCTGTTCATGCCGCGCGGGCCCGACTGAAGACGCGCGCGGTTCAGGCGGAACGCCGCTGCCCCTCGTGCTCGCCTTCCGCGATCTCCTCGACCAGCTTGGCGCAGAACGCGGGCAGGTCGTCGGGCGTGCGGCTGGTGACGAGGCCTTTGTCGACGATGACTTCGTCATCCTTCCAGGTCGCGCCGGCATTCTCCAGATCCTTGCGGATGTTCGGCACGGACGTGACGGTGCGACCTTGGAGCACGTCGGCGTTGGCGAGGACCCAAGGGCCGTGGCAGATCGCGCCGACCGGCTTGCCGGCTTCGAAGAAGCCACGCGTGAACGCTAGCGCCTGCTCATCGACGCGCAGCGCATCCGGGTTGAACAGACCGCCGGGAATGACCAGCGCGTCGTAGTCCTGCGGCGAGACATCCGACAGCACGTGATCGACGTCGATCTGGTCGCCCTTGTCGAAGTGCTTGAAGCCCTGGATGCGGCCGCTTTCAAGCGAGACGATGTCGACCTCGGCCTGGTGCTCGCGCAGGGCGCGCAGCGGTTCGGTCAGTTCGGATTGCTCGAAGCCGTTCGTGGCGAGGATGGCGACGCGTTTTCCGGTCAGATGGCTCATGGCGTACTCCTGGGGGAAGAAGAGATCCCACCCTAGCCCCCACCATGCGCACGACGCGCGAAAGAATCGTTGCGAGCGTGTCAACGCGCCTGCACGCCATGCTTCAATGGCATACCTGTTCATCATCGGAAGACTGACGATGGGGATTCGCCCGAGCGTCGTGCTGCGCAGCCTGCTGGCGCTCGCGCTGGCCATTGTCGCCGTGCCGCTGGTGAACCTGGCCGGCGGCGAACTCTCGGCGCTGCTACAGCTCCCGCCCGGAGGCGATGCGCGGCTGGCCTACGACCTGCTGTGGGTGTGCCTGGCCGGTGTCGCGGGCAGTGCGCTGATGGTCGGCGTGGCGGCGGTGGCGAAGACCGCGCATGCGTGGGCGCTGTTCGTGCTCTACCTGGCGCTGGACCTGTACGTGACGGTGGTGGCGTGGGACGACTTCCCGCGCTGGTTCACCCTCGCCTGCCTGCTGACGCTGCCGCTGCAGGTGTGGCTGGGCTGGTGGCTGGTCGTGAAGCGAGGAACGAGTGCGGAGGAGTGAGGAGTGAGGAGTGACGAATGAGCGAAAGCGCGAGCGCCTTTACTCACTCCTCACTTCTCTTCACTCACTTCTCGCTTCACCGCCTGGGCCACGCCGCCAGCAGGGCCCACAGCCCGCCGATGCCGGCGATCCAGGCCGAGGCGGGCACCGACAGGATGCTCGGGCCGCCGGCTTCCAGGCCGTACAGCACGGCCGCCACGATCAGCAGGCCCACGCCGAGGATGGCGGCGACGACGCGGCGCTGCATGCCTTTCATCGTCTGCGCGAGATCGGTGAGGTCCTTCGAGCGCAGCGACAGCTCGTGCCGGCCGTCCACCTGCTGGCTGAGCCAGGCGTGCACCAGGCGTGGCATGTCCGGCGCGTGGGTCATGATTTCCGGCAGGCGCTTGCGGAATTCCTGCGCGGCGCGTTGCGGGCTGTAGCGCTCCAGCAGGATCCGCTCCAGCACCGGCTTGGCCACGGCCCAGATGTCGATCTGCGGATCCAGCTGCCGGCCCACGCCCTCGATGTTGAGCAGCGTCTTCTGCAGCAGGATCAGCTGCGGCTGCAGGGTCAGTTCGTAACGCTGCGCGGTGCGGAACAGCTTGGCCAGCACCTCGGCCAGCGAGATCTCGCTGAGCGGGCGCGTGAAGTAGGGCTCGCACACCGCGCGTGCAGCGGCTTCGAGTTCATCGATGCGGATGTGCGACGGCATCCAGCCGGCCTGCACGTGCAGTTCGGCGATGCGACGGTAGTCGCGGTTGAAGATCGCCATGAAGTTCTCGGCGAGCCAGTACTGATCGTCGCGCGAGAGCTGGCCCATGATGCCGAAGTCCAGCGCGATGAAGCGCGGATCGGTCTTCCGCTCCGGATCGACCCAGATGTTGCCGGCGTGCGCATCGGCGTGGAAGAAGTTGTCGCGGAACACCTGCTGGTAGAACACGCGCACGCCCTTGGCCGCGAGCGCCTTGCGGTCGATGCCGGCGGCGTCCAGCGCGGCGATGTCGTCGGACGGGATGCCGCGCACGCGCTCCATCGTCATCGCGCCCTGGGCGGTGTGCGACCAGATCACCTCCGGCACGTACAGGTCCGGCGACCCGTTCCAGTTGCGCCGGAGCACGCTGGCGTTGCCGGCCTCGCGCTGCAGGTCGAGTTCGGCGGCCAGCGTGTTCTCGATCTCGGCGACGATTTCGCGCGGACGGATCTTGTCGGCGGCCGGATGGGTACGCTCGACGACGGCGGCAATGCTCTCCAGCAGCGCGATATCGCCGGCGATCTGCTTGCCGATGTCGGGGCGCAGCACCTTGACCACCACCTCGCGCCCGCCGGGCAGCGTGGCGGCGTGCACCTGCGCGATGCTGGCCGAGGCCAGCGGCGTGGTGTCGAAGGTTTCGAACGCGTCGCGGACATCGCGCGCGAGCTCCTGCTCGACCCGCGCACGCGCGACCTCGCCGTCGAACGGCGCCACGCGGTCCTGCAGCAGCGTCAGTTCTTCGGCAATGTCGGGCGGGATCAGGTCGCGGCGCGTGGACAGGATCTGGCCGAACTTGACGAAGATCGGCCCGAGTTCCTGCAGCGCCAGGCGCAGGCGCGCGCCGCGCGGCTGGGCCGCGATCGCCGCCGAGGCGCGCGGCACGAACGGACGCGCGAGCCGCAGCCAGCGCTCCACCGGCGTGCCGTCCAGCAGGTCGTCCAGGCGGTACCGCAGCAGCACGCGACCGATGCGGCTGGCCCGCAGTACCGACTTCATGCGCGGTGCTCCACGCGGGCGGCCAGGCGGCCGACCCGCACAGCCAGGCGCTCGACATCGTCGCGCACGGCATCGACGTCGTCGTGGAAGGCGTTGAGTTCGGCGCGGCCGACCACGTCGCGCGATTCTTCGGTGACGTAGTCGGCGGCACTTTCGGCGAAGTTGCCGGCCATCACGCGCGCCTGCTGCAGGCCGGCGCGCACCGTGTTGGCCACCTGCACGCCGATGACGTCACCGAACACGCGTGTGAACGGCAGCGACCAGTCCGGATCGAAACGCGTGGCCAACGTCTGCAGTCGGCGCGCGAGGTCGGCGTCGCCGGAAACGTGCAGCTTGCCGACCGGTGCGGCGTCGTCGCGGCGAAAGAACGGCAGTTGCGAGAGCAGGCCACCCAGCGTGCTGCGCACGGCGAGGTCGGCGTCGAGCACCTCGCTGGCGGGCCCTACCTGCAACCGGCCACCGCCGACGATGATGTCCATTGCCAGCGCAGGTGCATCGATGCGCAGCTGGATACGACGACCTTCCAGCGGCAGGAGCGCCGCCTCGGTGTCCGGGTCCAGCGTGAGGGCGTGATTGAGCGCGGTTTCCAGCGCGCGGCCGGCCAGCGGCTTCAGGGCATCGAACGGGGACAGGTCCATGCCGTCATTCTAGCGGCAAAGCCCGTGCGCCCTGCCCGTCCATGCACCGGCATCCTGCCGGACTGGACGGGCGCGGCGGCCTCCTGCCGCCCCGGCGGAGAGAGATGGTGATGGGTCAGACGCGTCGACCGCGCAGCATCGACACGATGGCCAGAATGAGGAACACGACGAACAGCACCCACGCGATGTTGGTGGCGGCGCCGGCGATACCGCTGAAACCCAGGACGGCCGCGATGATCGCGACGACGAAGAAGATGACGGCGTAGTGCAGCATGGCGGAACTCCTGTTGGCGTGCGGCCGTAATGACCGGGGGTGGCGCCATGCTGGAATGCTGCAAGTCATTGCCGCGTGAGCATCACGCGGGCGCAGCAGGCAACGCTTAAGCGTCGTGATCCACGCGTGAAGGAGCGCCTCTTCAGCGACCTTCGTCAGACCGGATGGTCGCGCAACCACGCCTGCAGACGCGCGAACCCTTCGTCCATCGAAACACGCGGCACGTAACCGAAGTCGCGGCGCGCCGGCGCCATGTCGTACCAGTGCGCCGTACTCAGCTGCTCGGCGAGGAAACGCGTCATCGGCGGCTCGCCCTTCAGCGGCAGCACCGTCCACAGCGTTTCGCACACCGCGCCCACGCGGTAGGCTGCCTTGAACGAGAGGTGCTTGTCCACCCGCGGCGCGCCCGCCGTTTCCAGCAACGCGTTGAGCAGTTTGCGCATCGGCCACGGCTCGCCGTTGGAAATGAAATAGGCCTTGCCCGCGCAGGCGGCGCCCGGCGCGAGGTGGTCGAAGGCATCGAAATGCGCCTGCGCGGCGTTGTCGATGTAGGTGGTGTCGACGTGGTTCTCGCCACTGCCGACGATGCGCAGCCGCCCGGCGCGCGCGCGCGACACCAACCGCGGCAGGATCTGGTGGTCGCCGGGGCCCCAGATCAACCGCGGGCGCAGCGCCACCGTCGCGAGCGCGGCGTCGTTGGCGGCGAGCACGGCTTTCTCGGCGATCGTCTTGGTGGTCGCGTACGGCGCCTTGAAGCCTTCGCCGTACGGCACACTGTCGGCGGTGCCGCCTTCCACCGGATGGGTGGCGCGATGGGTCACGCTGGGCGTGGAGGTGTAGACCAGCCGGCCGATGCCGTGCGCGCGACAGGCATCGAGCACGTTCTGCGTACCGACCACGTTGGCGTCGTGGTAGCTGCGATAGCTGCCCCACGCACCGGCCTTGGCGGCGTTGTGGAAGATCGCATCCACGCCAGCGGCGGCGTGATGCACGGCGTGCGCATCGGCAAGATCGCCCTGCACCTGGCCCACGCCGAGTTCGCGCAGCACCGGGTAGTAGCGGCGGTTGAGACTGATGACCTCGTGCCCACGCTCGACCAGACCGCGGCACAGCGCCTGTCCCAGGAAGCCACCACCGCCGGTAACGAGGATCTTCATGCGTGCTGCTCCTTATCCGTGGCGGCCCACGCGGCCAGCGTCTCGCGGCCGATCTTGGCGTTGTGGCGGATGTCGACGGGAAAGCCGGGGTGCGGCAGGAACGTGCCGATGCGCGCGGTGTGGGGATGGCGTGCGCCGATCGCGCGCAGCTCTTCTTCGATGCGCGCACGGTCGACGACCGCGCCGGGCATCACTTCGTAGCAGAGCACCGGCCGCTGCCGGCCCGCTTCGCCAACGCCGACCAGCGCGGTGCGGCGGACCTGCGGATGCGTGTTGAACACGGGCTCGACCTGCTCGGTGTAGAGCGGACCGTCGGCGGTCTCGACGCGCTGCGTCTTGCGGCCGCAGAACCACAGCCGGCCTTCGTCGTCGAACCAGCCCACGTCGCCCATGCGATGCACGATGCGTTCGCCGCCGCCGGGCAGCGCTTCGCGGATCTTCGCGATGCGGGTGGCGGCATCGCGGCGGAAATAGGTGTCGGTGGCGGTCGGCCCGGCGACGGTGATCTCGCCGACTTCGCCATTGGGCACCACCTCGACGTCGCTCCAGTCGTCGATCGGCGCATCGACGATGCGGATGATGCGCACCTCGTTCGGCGGCACCGCGCGGCCCACGCAGGTGCCGGCACCGGCCTCGGTGGCGACACGTGTGGATTCCAGCTCGCGGCCTTCGATGACGGCGACCGGCAGGCATTCGGTGGCGCCGTACGGCGTCCAGAACTGGGCGCCCTCGGGCAGCAGCGTGCGGATCTTCGCCACCGTGTCCGGCGGCACCGGTGCGCCGGCCGAGGTCACGCGCTGCACAGTGGGCAGCGGCGCGCCGTGGTCGGCGAGCACCTTCATCAGCGCCGGCGAGCCGAACAGCTGGGTAACGCCGAAGCGCGCGATGGCCGCGTGCAGCTTGTTCGGATCGGCACTCGCGGGCCGGGTGGGATCCATGTCGGGGATCACCGAGGTCAGCCCGAGGGCTGGGTCGAACAGCGCGAAGGGCGGGAACGTCGGCAGGTCGACACCGCCGGGCTGCATGCCGAACGCGTTGCGCAGCAGGTCGATCTGGGCGACGAAGTGACGATGGCGGTACACCACGCCCTTCGGCACGCCGGTGGAGCCGCTGGTGAACAGGATGCCGGCGACATCGTCGGGCGCGGTGGCCGCGAGTTGCGGACCCGCGCCGCGGCCGCGCGCTTCGATCTTCGCCAGCGTGGTGCCGCCCCAGGCCCAGCGCGTGCCGACGGTGACGATCTTCTTCGCCGACGCCGCCCAGCCCAGCACACAGCGCGCGACCTGCGCCAGCGGAATGCCGATGAAGGCCTCGGGCTCGGCTTCGTCCAGGCACTGCTTCAGCGCGCGCCGGTCGATGCCGGGGTCCACCAGCACCGGCACGGCGCCGGCCTTGAACAACGCGAACATCAGCAGGAAGAACTCCGGCGTGGGTCGCACCATCACCACCGTGCGGCTGCCGCGGCCGATGCCGTAGGCGGCCAGGCCGGCGGCGATGGCGTCGCTGCGGGCGTCGAGCTGCGCATAGGTGAGCTCGCGGGTGTAGCGGCCGGCGCCATCAGGGCAGCGCATGGCCACGCGGTCGGGCTGCTCGCGGGCCAGCCTGGGCAGGCTGGCGGCGATGTTGCAGGGTTCGGACATGCCGCGATTATCGCCCAAGGCCGGCGCGAGGAACGAGGGAAAGGGGCGAGGAACGAGGAACGAGGAACGAGGAACGAGGAACGAGCCAGAGGATAGCCGTCCCGCTACCATGCGCTTCTCGCTTCCCTCCACTCGTTCCTCGTTCCTCTCCACTCGCTCCTCTTCACCCCGTACCCGCCCATGCATCCCTGCCTGACCTGCGGCGCCTGCTGCGCCCACTTCCGCGTCAGCTTCCACTGGAGTGAAGCGGACCCCGAGCAGGGCGGCGTGGTGCCGGTCGACCTGACCGAGCCGTTGCGCGTGCACGAGCGGGTGATGCGCGGCACTTCGCAGAAGGACCCGCGCTGCGTGGCCCTGGATGCCGACATCGGCCGCTACAGCCGCTGCACGATCCACGACCGGCGGCCGTCGGTCTGCGCGCTGGTGCCGGCGTCGCTGGAATTCGGCGAACGCAGCGCGCAGTGCGACAAGGCGCGGCTGGCGCATGGGTTGCCATTGCTTGTTGAGGCGGATTGGGTGGGCGTGGTGGACGCCGAGAAGAATCCGTTGCCGGAGCTTTGATGGCCGGCGTAGAGCCGAGCTTGCTCGGCTGCTTCTTGCAGGGTTGCGCGAAGAGCAGCGGAGCAAGCTCCGCTCTACAGCAAGAACGTGTCCAGCCTCGCTCCGAAGGATCAATCCAGAGGATGACGATCCAGGAAGTCGCGGATCAGCGGCACCAGGACCTCGTGCTTGTCTTCCAGCACGTAGTGGCCGGCGTCTTCGTATGCGTGCACTTCCGCGTTCGGCAGCGCGGCGCGGAAGCCGTCGAGGAAGTGCTTGTCGAACACGAAGTCCTTCAAGCCCCAACCCAGAAACGCGGGCCGGTCGGCGAACGACGGCAGCGCCTTGCCGGCGGCTTCGAGCAGCGGCCATGCCTTGTCCTTCGGACCCAGCGGGATGTCCTGCATGAAGCGGATGGTGGAGATGCGGTTGGCCCAGGTGTCGTACGGGGCCACGTAGGCACGGCGCACGTCGGCGGGCATGCGGCGCTCCACGCCGATCCACGAGGCACCGGCCGAGAACGCGTTGAAGCCGCGGATGATCCACTCGCCGATCGTCCAGTCGCGGCCGAGGGCGATCTGCCAGGGCATCGTCTTCGCGGCGGGCATCGGGAACGCGGCGGTGTTGGTGACCACCAGACGCTTGACCTGCGCGGCGTGCGAGAGCGCCCAGCCGAAGCCGATCATGCCGCCCCAGTCGTGCACGGCCAACGTCACCGGGCCGGTGATGCCGAGGTGCTCAAGCAGCGCGGCGACGTCGTCCACGCGCGACTGCAGCGTGTAGTCGTAGCGGCTGTCGTCGGGCTTGTCGGACAGGCCCATGCCGATGTGGTCCGGCACGATGCACCGGTAACGCTTGTCAGCAGCGGGGTCCGACAGCCCCGCCACCAGCGTGCGCCAGTAATAGCTCCACGACGGATTGCCGTGCAGCATCACCACCACCTCGCCGTCGCGCGGGCCTTCGTCGAGGTAGTTCATCGACAGGCCCGGGCGGACCTCGAAGCGCTGCGGATGGGAGGGATAGCCGGGAAGGTTCATCGTGCGTCGCCGCCGTCAAAGAAAAGGGCCGGCGAACCGGCCCCCTGGATACGAAACGTGGCCGGAATCACCAGACCACTTCGGCCATCGTGCAATTCAGGCCCGAGCCGATGCCGAGCAGGGCGATGCGGTCGCCCTTCTTCAGCTTGCCCAGCTCCTTCAGCTTGCTCAGCACGATCGGCACCGACGCCGGGCCGATGTTGCCGTGTTCGGTGAAGATGGTCATGACCTTCTGCGGATCGATGCCGAAGGACTTGATGAAGGCCTGCGTGTGCGGGCGGCTGACCTGGTGGATGACGAACTGGTCCAGCTCGTCCACCGCCCAGCCCAGCGCGATCTTGGCGGCGGCGAAGGTCTTGTTGGCCAGCTTCATGCCCTCGATCAGCAGCATGCGGGTGTCGGTGACCATGCGGTCGAGGTTGCCGCGGCACAGCTTGTTCCACTCGGTGGCCGAGCGGGTCACGCCGCCCTTGTAGCGGGGGGCGTCCGGGACCAGCGCGCTGCGCGCCATGACCATGGCGACCGCGCCGCAGCCCAGGGTGAGCGCGGCCAGTTCGTCGCGGAACTGCTGTTCGGTGATGTCGGGCCCGTTGAGGCGCTCGATGGTCTTTTCATAGACCAGGTTGGCGGTCTCGCCATCGACGACCAGCGCGTAGTCGATCTCGTCGCGCTCGAGCATCCGGGCGGCGATGTCCATGCCGTTGATGAAGGCCAGGCAGGCGTTGGCGACGTCGAAGGTCTGGCAATGCTCGGCCACGCCCAGGTTGCCGCAGACGATGCTGGCGGTGGACGGCTCCAGGTAGTCGCGGCTGACGGAGGTGTTCACCACCAGGCCGACCTTGTCGGCGGTGATGCCGGCGTCGGCCAGCGCCTTGCGCGCGGCCATCGTGGCGGCGTCGGAGGCCTGGGTGTCGGCGTCCCACAGGCGACGGGCATGCACGCCGGCGATGTCGTTGAGGACGTCCGTCTTGATGCCCAGGCGGTCGAGCGTGGGCTGAAGGCGGGCGTTGATCTCGTCGGACGTCAGCGTGTGGGGCGCATCGATATGCGCCAGTCCCGCGATGGAGACATTCTTGAAGAGCATCGAGGTTAGCGCCAAGGCTCAGGCGGAAGGGGGCGACAAGGGTAACGACTTCCCGTCTTCACCGCACCTTTACGCGTTTTCCCGGTCCGGCCACGGTCGGTGGCCCGGCCTTAAATGAGACTTTCATCACACTTTATCGCCCGCAGTGGAAGGCCGCGAACCGCTGCTCGCCGTTGGACGGGTCGCCCAGCGGCTGCAAGGTATCGGCCTGCAGGCCGGGGCCCTCGTTGCGGGCGAGCGTTTCCAGTTCGTCCCTGACCCGAAGACTGTTGCGCTCGTAGAAGGCCACGCTGTCCTTGACCGACACCGACACTTCGCCACGCTTCTCGCAGCCGGCGGGCGCCGCGCCGCCGGGGATGACCCGGACGTTCTTCGCCGATGGGGCAAGGTGCACCCAGGTGCAGGCGGACAACAGCACGGTGGAAGCGGCGGCAAGCAGGGCAAGACGCATCGGGGTCACCTTGGAATGTGAGTCGTGGCCATTCTGGCCGATGCCGGATGAATCGATCCGGGCCGACCGCCGCCCCTCGGAGGAGGAGCGGCGGCCGGGTCCGTCTTACTTCTTCGGCTTACCGTCCGCGTCCAGCTCGACCGCTTCGCCCAGCTGCAGCGCGCGCACCGAGGCGCCGACCTTGGACAGGTCGCCCACGACCACCCAGGTCAGCGCGGACGGCGACAGCGTCGCCGCAGCCTTGGCCACATCGGCCGCGCCGATGGCTTCGTTGCGGGCCTTGTACTGGACGATGTAGTCGTCCGGGCGACCGTAGCGCTGGTTGGACGCGATCTGGCTGAGCACGGCGGACGCGGTCTCGTAGGCGCCCGGCAGTTCCAGGGTGTTCGCGGCACGGATCTTGGCGATCTCGTCCGGCTTGGCCGGGGCCTGGCCGGTGGCGAACTGGCTGATCTCCTTCTGCAATTCCTTCATCGAGTCCGCCGTGCGGTCGCTCTGCACCGCCGCACTGGCCCACCACGGGCGCTGGCCCAGCGTGTTGCGCGCGCCGCTGTACGAGCCGTACGCCCAGTGCTTGTCCTCACGCAGGTTCATGTTGAGGCGCGAGCTGAACTGGCCGCCGAGCACGCCGTTGGCGAAATCGAAGTCGATCGTGCCGGCGTCGCCGGTGGGCGGCACAAGCTGCGCGGCATACACGTTGGACTGGATCGCGCCGGGCTGGTCGATCAGGAACACGCGCGGCTTCTTCGGATTGGCGACCGTCGGCACGGCGGCCAGCTTCGGCGCGTTGGGTGCGGCCTTCCAGTCGCCCAGGCGGGCTTCCAGCAGCGGCACGATCTGCGCCAGCGTGGTGTCGCCGACGATGGTGATGCGGGCCTGGTCGGGCTGCAGCCAGTCGCGGTGGAAGGCGACCAGATCCTCGCGGGTCAGCGACGCGATCGACGCTTCCGTGCCCGAGCCGGTGAACGGAATCGCATACGGATGGCCGGCGCCGTACAGCAGCGGCGGCAGCGTGCGCAGCGCGGCGGTCTGCGGGCGCGCCTTCTCCTGCTTGATGCCTGCGATCCAGGTGGCGCGCACGCGTTCGATCTCACCGGCGTCGAAGGTCGGACGACGCAGCACGTCGGCCAGCAGGTCCAGCGACGGCGCCAGCTTCTCGGTCAGCGCGGAGAGCCCGACCGAGGCCGAATCCAGCCCGCCACCGGTGCTCAGTTCGGCGCCCAGGGCTTCCTTGCGCGCGGCGAAGGCCAGTGCGCTGTAGTCGCCCGCGCCTTCGTCCATCATCTGCAGCGCGAAGCTCGCGGTGCCCAGCTTCTTGCCCACGTCGGCCGCGTAGCCGCCGGGGAACTCGACATTGATCTGCACCACCGGCGTCTCGTGGCGCTCGGCCAGGGCGACCTGCATGCCGTTGGACAGCGTGGCGCGCTGAACGGCGGGGAACTTCAGGTCGGGGAAGGTCGTGGTCTTCGGCACGCCGGTGCTGCGGTCGACGTCGGTCTTCACCGTCTTGAACTTCGGATCGACCTTGGGTGTGGCGGCCGGCGTGGTCGCCGGTGCGGCGAACACGGTTTCCGGCAGCGCGGACGCCGGGGTCTCGCTGGGCTGCACGAGAATGGTGTGCGACGCGCCCGCCAGCCACTTCTTCGCCGCCGCCTGCACCTCGGCCGCGGTGGCGTTGGCGAGGATGTCGAGCTCTTCCTTGTAGCAGTCGGGCGTGCCCTGGTAGACGGCGCACGACGCGAGCACGTCGGACTTGCCGCCGAACCCGCCGATGCGCTCGATGCCCCGCACGAACGAAGCGCGGCCGGCCACCTTGGCCCGCTCGAGCTCGTCGGCGGTCGGGCCGTCGGCGATCAGGCGCTTGAGTTCTTCGTCCAGCGCCTTCTCGACCTTCGCCGGATCCACGCCTTCCTTCACCGTCGAGACGAGGAAGAAGGTCCCGCTGATCTCGCTGCTCCACTGGTAAGCGCTGGCCTGGTCCGCGATCTTCTCGCCATGCACCAGGCGCGTGTCGAAGCGGGAGGCCGCGCTGCCGCCGAGCACCTGGGCGAACAGGTCCAGCAGCGCCGCGTCCTTCGAGCCCATCTCGGCCACCGGCCAGCCGCGGTACAGGCGCACCTGCGGCACGCGGTCAGGGATGGTCTCGCGCGTGTCCTTGGCGTGGGTGGGGATGTTCGCCTTCATGTCGGCCAGCGTGGCGCTGGCGGGGATGTCGCCGAAGTACCGGGTCACCTTCTCCTTCGCCGTGGCCACATCGATGTCGCCGGCGAGCACCAGCACGGCGTTGTTCGGGCCGTACCAGCTGCGGAACCAGGTCTTCACGTCGTCCAGGGTGGCGGCGTCCAGGTCGGCCATCGAACCGATGGTTTGCCAGCTGTAGGGGTGGCCGGCGGGATACAGGGCCTCGAACATGCGCGCCATGATGCGGCGGCCGTAGGGCTGGTTCTCGCCTTGGCGCTTCTCGTTCTGGACCACGCCGCGCTGTTCGTCCAGCGCCTTCTGGTCGATCGCCCCGAGCAGGTGGCCCATGCGGTCGGACTCCATCCACAGCGCCATGTCGAGCGCCGTGGTGGGCACGTTCTGGAAGTAGTTGGTGCGGTCCTGGTTGGTGGTGCCGTTCTGGTCGGTCGCGCCGACCAGCTCGAACGGAGTGAAGAACTCGCCGGCATGGTTCTCGCTGCCCTGGAACATCAGGTGCTCGAACAGGTGGGCGAAACCGGTGCGGCCCGGCGTCTCGTTCTTGCTGCCCACGTGGTACCAGATGTTCACCGCCACGATCGGCGCCTTGCGGTCGGTGTGCACGATCACGCGCAAGCCGTTGGGCAGGGTGAACTCTTCGTAGGGGATGACGACGTCGGCGCCGGCGGCCGGTTTCGCGTACGTGGGCACGGGCGCATAGGCCAGTCCCCCGAGCGCGGCGGACAGGGCGATGGCAAGCAGGGCGGCGCGGGGCCGGCGGGAAACGCGCATCGGACACTCCTTAGTCATGCTGAATGGGCAAGCAGAACATTCGATGCTAACCGTCGCCCCGGCTCATTACACTAGGCCACAAGCCATGACGGATGGCCTATGCGGCGCCTGCCGCCGGCGCTGCCATCCGCCCCCGGAGGTGCCATGGACCGCAAGCACTGCCTCGTCACCGGCGCCAACCGCGGGTTGGGCCTGGAACTCGTCCGTCAATTGCTGGGTCGGCATTGCCACGTGATCGCCACCTGCCGACAGCCCGGCAAGGCGACCGCGCTGAATCTCCTGGCAGGCGACCATCCTGGCCGCCTGCACGTGCTGCCGCTGGATGTCGCCGACGCCCGCAGCCGCGCCGAACTTGTCCGCGAACTGCTTCTGGTCACCGACGAGGAACCGCTACACCTGGTGATCAACAACGCGGGAATCCTGCGCGGGGGCGAGCGCTTCGGACAGATCGCGCCGGCCGACCTGGATGCCAGCTTCCACACCAACGCGGCCGGCCCGTTCCTGCTGACCCAGGCACTGGCGCCGCGGCTGGCCGAGGGTGGCGTGGTCGCCAACATCTCATCGGAAGTCGGCTCGATCGGCTTGCGGCAGGAGTTCCGCACGCCCAGCTATGCCATCGGCAAGGCGGCGCAGAACATGGCCACCTCACTGCTCTCGCAAGCGTTGGCCGCCCAGGGTGTCACGGTCGTGGCACTGCATCCCGGCTGGGTCCGCACCGACATGGGCGGACAGAATGCGGCGCTATCGGTGGAGGAGTCCGCTGCAGGCCTGCTGCATGTGATCGACAGGCTCACGCCCGAGGACAGCGGGCGTTTCCTGGATTGGCAAGGCGAGCCTTTGCCCTGGTGAACCTGAACGCCGAGCCCGGCGTCGCCGAGGAACTGCAACGGTTCCTACCTAAACGGCATCACAACCAGCACACCCCCACCTGACCGGCCCCCGACCGAAGCGGCGTGTTCGCAGTCACACCACGCACCTCCTGGCGTCTTGCTCATGCGGGACGGACACCCGGACGGACACCCAACTCGGACACCGGACAGCGAAGAAACACACTTAAGTTCAATTGGATCAATAACTTGTGGTTGGCACGGTTCCTGCAAAACCTATAACAAGACTCCCGCCGTTCCGAACCAAACCTGACTGAACCCTGAATCAACTCACCGAAACAGAAAGTTTCGCTTGACCGCTCTGTCTAGGTGTACTACTTTACTACCACACCACCCAACAACATCACTACAGAGGCATGACAATGAACGCCAAGAACCTCCTCCCGCTGACCGCCGCCGTCGTCTTCGCGCTGTGCGCCGGTTCCATGGTCATCTCGGCCACCCACGCCGACAACAACCACAACGTCGCCCAGACGGCCGCCATCGTCGACCTGCCGACCGTCACCGTGACGCCGGACGCCGCCGACCTGGCCCACTACAACACCTACAAGAACGCCAAGATCGTCGACCTGGCCACCGTCACCGTGACGCCGGCCGCCGAAGACCTGGCCTACTTCGTCGCCAGCCAGGCGGTGCGCGTGGTCGACATGCCGGTGGTCACCGTGCGTCCGTCGGCGGAAGACATGCAGCAGGTCGCTGCGCAGGCGGGTGTGCTGGCCAGCCAGCTGGCTTCGCGTTGATACGCAGGCAACACGTTCCAACCGCGTAACACGCAAGCCGGCTGCGGCCGGAGTTCCACCGCACCCCCTGCCCGCGAGGCCATGCAGCGCCGCGTAGAATGCGCGCCATGACCGACGCCCTGGACCTCGACGTCCTGCTGTACCAGCCGGAAATTCCCCCGAATACCGGCAATGCCATCCGCCTCTGTGCGAACACCGGCGCGCGACTGCACCTGATCGAACCCCTCGGGTTCACGTTGGAAGACAAGCAGCTCAAGCGCGCCGGTCTGGATTACCACGAATACGCCACGCTGCAGGTCCACGCATCGCTCGATGCGGCCCTGCAGCGCATCCGTCCTGCGCGCCTGTTCGCGCTCAGCACGCGCGGCACCGTGCGCTACGACCAGGTCGAGCACCGACCGGGCGATGCTTTTCTGTTTGGTCCGGAAACGCGCGGCCTGCCGCAGGATGTGCTCGACGGCCTGCCGCCGGAGCAGCGCCTGCGCCTGCCGATGCGGCCGGACAACCGCAGCCTGAATCTCTCCAACACCGTGGCCGTGGTCGTGTTCGAGGCATGGCGCCAGGCGGGGTTTCCCGGCGGCGCGTGATTGCGCGTAGGCTGGCGCCATGGCCTCCCCGGCGCGCCCGCCCTCCGCTTCGCAGTTCGATGTCGCGCGGTTGCTCGACACGGCCACCGTGTCGGTGCGCGACGTGCGTTGCCGCGGCGAATGCCGGCATCGCAGCGAAGAAGAATGCGTCGGCACCACGCATCTGGTGTTTCCGTATCGCGGTACCTATCTGCGCCACGTCGGCCAGGCCCAAGCGGTGGCCGATGCCAACCATGTGCTGCTGTTCAACGCCGGCGAGGGCTACCAGGTCAGCCATCCGTTCGACGGCGGCGACGCCAACCTGGTCCTGCAACTGGCCGACGTGCTGCTCGATGAGCTCGCGCCGGCCCCGCTGCGACGTAAGAGCGCCACCGTCGCCTTCCGCCACCAGGCGCTGCGCATCGATACGCGCACCCAGGCGCTGGTCGCGTTGCTGGGCCATGCGTTGCGGCGCGGCACGTGCGAACCGCTCGAAGCCGAGGGCTTGGCGCTGACGCTGGCTTCGCGCAGCCTCGGTGCGCGCACCGCGCATGTGCCAGGCGCGACGCGGGGGCGGCAGCGGCTGGTGGACCGGATCAAGCTGCTGCTCGCGAGCAATCCCGCGCGGCGCTGGACGCTGGCGGAGATCGCGCACGAGGTCGGCGGCTCGCCGGTGTACCTCACCCAGGTGTTCCGCCAGGTCGAAGGTCTTCCGCTGTACCGCTACCAGCTGCAGTTGCGGCTGGCGCGCGCACTGGACCTGCTCGCCACGGCCGACGATGTCTCCACGGTGGCGCACGACCTGGGCTTCTCCAGCCACAGCCATTTCGCATCCGCGTTCCGACAGGCCTACGGCCGTCCACCGAGCGCGTTCCGCGCCTCGTAAGCACGCGCGCAAACCGCTAAAGATTCCGACAGCGCCGTGCGACAGGGAGTGGTTTCCTGTCGCTGCCCAAGCCCGGGCTGCCTACTGGAACCTGTCATGTCCGAACACACCTGCGCCGCCTGCGATTACCCGCTGGACGGCAATGCGATCAAGGTCACCCTCGGCGGTCGCACCGTCGAAGTCTGCTGCGAGGAATGCGCCGAGAAACTGCGCGAAGCGAACGACGCCGCGGCCTGAGCCGCGTCGCGCTCCTCAGCCGAAGCGCGCGAGCGCGTACGGCGCCAGCGGGATGTCCGTCGCCGTGCCGGCCATCAGCTGGTCGAGCAAGCGACCGGTCACCGGTCCCTGGGTCAAGCCCAGGTGGCCGTGGCCGGTCGCGACGAAGATCTCTTCGCCCGGCACGCGGTCGATGATCGGCAGCGAATCCGGCGTGCAGGGCCGGTTGCCGGCCCACTCCGACACCGGCTTGCCGGTGATGGCGGGGAACAGCTTGCGTGCCTCCGGATCGAGGCGACGGATCAGGGCGTAGTGCGGGTCACGGCCGAGCGCTGTCAGCTCCTTGATGCTGGTCATGCGGATGCCGGCCTGCATCGGCGACACCACCATGTAGCGCTCGGCCCACAATGTCGGCCGGCGCACGACCGCCTCGGCCTGCGGATACATCAGGTGATAACCGCGTGCCGGGATCACCGGGACCTTCAGGCCGAACGGCTGCAGCAACGCGTTGCTCCACGCGCCGGCCGCCACCACCACGCGGCCGGCATGCACCGGACCGTGGTCGGTGTCGACCTGGTAGCCGCCATCACGACGCGCGATCGCCGACACGCTGGCGGTCAGCGGCACCGCGCCGCGGGCGCTGAGGTAGTTGAAGAGCCGTCGGCAGAAATCGCCCGGATCGCGCATCGCCAGCGAGTCGCGCTGGAAGACCGCGCGCTGGAACCCGTCTCCGATGCCCGGCTCCAGCTCGCGCAACTGCGCGGCATCGAGCACGTCGAACGCCACACCGCGGTCGCGCATCAACCCGCGTTCCCATTCGCCCTTCGTGAACGTCTCCAGCTGGGAGTACACGTGCAGATAACCAGTGTGCGCGATCAGGTCCTGCGCCTGGATGCGCTCGCCCAGGTCGAGCCAGGCCGCGCGCGAGGCGCGGTTGATCGCACTCAGCGCATCGATGATCGGCAGCACGTGCTGCATCCGGCCCTGGGCGAGGAACTGCAGAAGCCAGCGCGCATAGGACGGACTGACGCCCCAGTCGAGCTTCAGCGGTGCCAGCGGATTGGCCAACATGCGCAGCGCCTTGACCACGATGTCCGGCGTCGACTGCGGCATCACGTTGCCGACCGAGATCGAACCCGCGTTGCCGAACGACGTCTCGCCGGCCGGCCCCTTCGGATCGATCAGCATGCAGGACAAGCCGCGGTCGATCAGATGGTGGGCCGTCGACAAGCCGACGATGCCGCTGCCGATCACCGCGACATCGGTGGTCCGCGGTGGCCGGGAGGAGGGAGAAGAAGTCATTGGATCGGGACGTCGTACGCGGTCTGGGGGGAGGGCTCGGGCCGGAAGGTGAAGTGCCACCATTCCATCGGGTAATTATGGAAGCCGTGCCGCGCCATCGCGGCGACCAGGCGCGCGCGGTTGGCCTTCTGCTCAGGCAGCAGCTCGGCGTGCGCCGTGTTCGCGCGCGGGTCGAAGAAGTCGAACGGCGTGCCCATGTCCAGGTCGACGCAAACCCCACCTTCGCAGCGCGTGAGGGTCAGGTCGAGCGTGGCGCCACGGCTGTGGCCGGAGGTCTCGGCGATGTAGCCATCGAGCAGCGTCGCCTTCTCGAGGTTGGGGTAGTACGCCGCCTTGGTCCGCTGTTCGCCGATGTCGCGCGCCCAGGCGACGAAATGCTTCACCGATCGCACGGGTCGGTAGCAATCGAACAGCTTCAGCGACAGGCCCTCGCGCTGCACGTCGGCCTGCACGCGGGCCAATGCCTGCGCGACCGGCGACAGCAGCAGGCAGGTGTTCGCGCCGTAACCCGGCACGGGTGCCCCGGTGAAATTCTGGGAGCCGGCATAGCGCATCTCGCGCTGCAAGCCGGGCGCCAGCGGAGCGACATCCACCAGGCCAGCAGCGGCCGCGTCCTTCGCTGGCGACACGGTGACCTTCGCCGCAGGCGCGGCATCGCAGGCCGCCACGCGGCTGAAAGCGAGATCCTGATAGTCGTAGCTGAAATCCGCATCGGGGTCGACGTGCGATAGCGTCAGCGTGGTCGCACCGCCGTCGGTGGCGAAATGCAACCAGGGTTCGGCATCGACGCTGTCGTCGTCCCAGTCGACCAGCCAGCGCGTATCTACCCGCATCACCGTGCCGGTGAGCATCGGCGAGCGCGCGGAGGCGAAGCGCACGCGATCACCTTGCGTACAGAGGGTCACCTCGCCGAACCACGCATCGCGATAGCGTCCCGTCCATGGCGCCAATGCGCTTATCGGAGCCACCACGCGATGACGGGTGTCGGGCTTGGGTTTGGCCGCGCGCTCGCCCGCGCGTTCTTCGTCCAGCAATGCTGCGTAATGCGCCACGGTGTGCGTCTGGTTTGGCAGCGTGATCTGCTTGGTCAGGACTGTGCCCAATGCCGTGCGGGCCGCTTCGCCTTCGCCGTTGATCAGGATCACGATGCCCGTGCGCTGATCCGGCAGCAGGATCACCGAGGAGTACATGCCCGCCAGCGTGCCGGTATGCGCGACCTTCCACACCCCGTCCACGTCCGACAGCCGCCAACCATACCCATAGGCCGAGACGTGGCTGTTGTCCCATGCCCGCATGCGCGCGCTCACCGGCATGGGCATGTGCGCGGTCCAGACTGCCTTGCGCTGGGCCGGCGACAGCCAGGCGGGCTTCATGTCGGGCGACAGCCACATGCCCACCCATGTCAGCATGTCCTTCAGGCTGCAGCGGATGCCGCCGGCCGCCATCGAGGTGATGTCCGGCACCACCTCGCCGTCTTCGCGGATCACGCGGTTGCCTTCCGTCGTGCCCATGTGCGGCTGCGCCACGTTGCCGACCCGCACGCGGTTCCATTCGCCGACCTGGCAGCGATCCATGCCCAGCGGCGCGAACAGCTCGCGCTTGACCAGCGTTTCGTACGGCGCGCCGCCGGCCGCCGCGGCGACTTCGCCTGCCACCACGTACAGCAGATTGTCGTAGGCGTAGTTGGCGCGAAAGCTGTGCGTCGGCTTCAGGTGTTGCAGCCCCGCGATGATGTCGGCGCGGGTGAACGCATTCGGCTCCGGCCACAGCATCAGGTCGCCCGCGCCTAGGCCGAGGCCGCTGTTGTGGATCAGCAAATCCCGCACCTGCATCTGCTGCGTGACCCACGGGTCGTGCATGCGGAACTCCGGCAGGTGCTTCGTCACCGGGTCGTCCCACGCCAGTTTCCCGGCATCGACCAGGCGCGCCAGCACGCCTGCCGTCATCGCCTTGCTGTTGGAGGCGATCTTGAACAGCGTGTCGGCATCGATTTTCTCGCCGCTGCCGGCAACGCGTTCGCCGGCGGTGCGCAGGTAGACCACCTGCCCGTCGCGCACCACGCCCACCGCCAGGCCCGGCAGCTTGTAGCGTTCGAACGTGGCGTCGAAGGCGGCGTCGCGTTCCGCGCGCAGGGAGGCGGGCTCTGCCGCCCCCGCCACGCCGGCGATGGCAGCCATCACGCACGCCAGCACGACGCGCCACCGTCCACGGAGGCGCGCCTGGGGGATCGATTCAAACCATCGCACGCGTGTTCCTTCCTGCCTCTGGCCATCGGGGCATGCGATGCCCCACGACGCGCACGGGCGGCATCGCCGCCCGCGCCATGACACCTTCTCCCGCTCAGCGGAACTTGTATTCCATCAGCAGGCTGTAGGCGCGACCCCGCGGATCGGCGATGCGGGTTTCCCACGCGGCGCCGGCGGCGAAGTCGTTCTGATGGGCGGTGAACGGTGGATCTTCGTTGAACAGGTTCTTGACGCCGAAGGTCAGCTTCATCCGCTCGATGCCGGAGTACACCAGGCTGTAGTTGTAGGTGGTGTAGTTGGACACGCGCGGGTTCCAGTTCTCCGGGATGTAGCTGTTGTTACGCACGCTCACCGGCAGCTCGTCGTTGTAGCCGTCGCGGTAGATCTGGCTGATGTTGTGCGACCAGTCGCCCTTCTGCCAGGTGAAGGTCAGCGTGTGCTTCCACTTGATCGGCAGGTTGTAGTAGCGGACGTAGTCGCCGACCAGGTTGTCCGTGTACGGCAGCGTTTCCAGCGCCTTCGTCTTGAACGTGTTGATGTAGCTGCCGTTGAGGTTCAGGCGGAAGGTGCCCCCGGCCAGGTCGCCCATGACGTTGCCGTCGATCTCGATGCCGCGCATCAGGCTGCCGCCGGAGTTGATGTAGCGACGGTCGATGGCCACCACTTCACCGCTGGCGTCGCGGATCCAGTTTTCCGCGAACACGTCGTAATACTGGATCAGGATGTCGCGCGGCGCGGAACGGATGGTGTTCTCGCGCTCGATTTCCCACCAGTCCACGCTCACGTTCAGCCAGTCGACCGGCGCCAGTACCACGCCGAAGCTCTTCTGCGTGGACTCTTCCGGTTTCAGGTCTTCCTTGCCGCCGAACAGCTCCACCGGACGGATCGATTCGCAGCCTGTGACCGACGGATTGGCGATGCCGCTCGGGCAGGTGGCCGGGTCGGCCAGGTCCAGGCCGGTGTACTGGGTTTCGGTGACGCCGTTGAACAGCTGGTTGAAGGACGGCACCTTGAACCCCGTGCTGTACGCGCCGCGCAGCGCCACACCATCGAAAGGCTCGAACTTGAACGAGACCTTCGGATTGGTGGTGCTGCCGAAGCCGTCGTATTCGTCGTAACGGCCGGCCAGGGTGATGTCGAGGTTGTCGAGCAGCGGCAGGTACACTTCCGCGTAGACCGCCTTGATGTCGCGGCTGACGTCGTTGAGGATGTTCGACTCATCGAACGGCGCATTGAAGATCGGGCGCTTGTCCACGCGCGAATCGCCGTCGAACTTGAATTCCTCGCGGCGCAGGTCGATGCCCGTCGCCGCCAGCACTTCGCCGCCCGGCAGCGAGAAGCCCAGGCTGCCGGAGAACGTGGCATCCAGCGTGGTCAGGATCGACTCGCCGCCGTAAAGCATGACGCCGGCGGCCGACGCCGCGTCCAGCGCGGACATCGCGGCCGCGCTCTGCTCCTGGCCCGGCAGCAGGAACGGATTCAGCAGGCCGCTGCCCAGGGCGGTGCGCAGCGCATCGGTGTAGTGGTAGCCGCTGCCCAGCGTGGATTCGGACTTGCTCGAGGCGCGCGACAGGCCCACGTTGTAGTCCCACTTGCTGCCCAGCGCACCTTCGAAAGCGGCCAGGAAGCGGTAGGACTTGGTGGTGGTCTCGATCTGGCGCGGACCGCACGCGATGCAGCGCCAGCGGTAAGCGATCGGTGCGCCGTAGTTGAGATTGCCCGCGCCGAAGTACGCCGCCAGCGCGTTGTAGACCATGTCGTACGTGGCCTGCGTGGTCGCATTGAGCGGATACCACGTGCTCGGGCCTAGGGCGGTGGTCGCCGTCGACGTGCTGGAAGAGATCTGGTTCGGCTCGAACGTCTTCTCCACGTCGACCTGCGAACCCACCAGTTCCACGTAAGCCTGGTGGTTGTCGCTGATCTTGAAGGTGGCACGGCCGATGAAGTCCACGCTCTCCTGCGGCTGCTGGATGATCGCGGCAGCCGGATAGTCCCAGGCGCAGGCGTAGCGCGAGGCCGCGCTGCTCCAGAGGCGATGGTCGTACGGCCCCATCATGTCGCCACCGCTCTCGCAGCCCGCCGCGCCGGGCAGGTCGAGGATGTTGATCGCGGTCTGGCGTACGGCGGGATCCGCCGGGTCGAGCTGGCCGTTGCGCAGCAGGCTGGTGGCGCCCACGCCGGTGCTGCCCAGGCTGAAGACCGTGGCGAACGGCGTGCCGCGCGTGTCCGGCGACAGGCCACGGTCGGGCTGGAAGGTGTTGGAGAAATCGCGGTCGGTACCGCGCAGGATCTCGTTCTTCTTGTAGGTGACGGTACCGAAGACGTTCCAGCGGTCGGTGTCCAGGTCGCCCCATCCGCCCAGCAGGTTGGCGCGGAAGATGTTGCCGCCGCCGTCTTCGGTGACGTCGACGAAGGTGGAGGCTTCCAGCCCGGTGTAGTCGCTCTTGGTGATGAAGTTGATCACGCCGCCGATGGCGTCGGTGCCATACACCGCGGATGCGCCGTCGCGCAGCACTTCCACGCGGTCCAGTGCGGCGAAGGGAATCGAGTTCAAGTCCACCGCGCGGCCCTTGAGACCGTGGGTGGCGACGCGGCGTCCATTCAGCAGGACCAGCGTGGCATCCGCGCCCTGGCCACGCAGGTTGGCGCCGGACACGCCGTTGTTGCCGCGCTGCTCCTCGCTGACGATGCCGCCGTTGCTGGCGAGGTTGTCCGAGCCGTTACCCGCGATGTTGAGGAACATCAGCAGTTGTTCGGCCGAGGAGATGCCGAGTTCGTCGATGCGCTCCTTCTGCAGCACCGTGACCGGCAGCTGCGCCTCCACCTCGGTGCGCTTGATGCGCGAGCCGGTGACGGTGACCGTGTCCAGCGTACGGGCGCTGTTCCCGCTGGCGGGCGCGGATTCCTGCGCGAGGCTGACGCCCGGAATGGCCAAGCCCAGCACGATGGCGGCGGCGAGATGGCTCGGCGTGAGCGGGAGGGATCGAGCGGGCATGCGGAATCTCCTGGATGAAAAGAACGCTGCTATGTGCGGCCAGGACGATGTGCTGCGCGCGCGGCGCGGGTCGCTCGACGGGTCTTCCTTCGCGGCCCTGCCGCCCGGACGCGGACGCGCCTCGGGCACGTGCGCCGCGGGAGCTTCCGGATTCCCCATTCGTGCCAACCGACGCGCCCCATCCCGGGCACGCAACGCGGAACATCGCTGACGAACTGGTTATTGCACCGGCACCCCGCCGGATGGTGCCACCGGAACAAACATCACGTCCGGTGGAAAAAACCCCTGTACTTCGATGTAGCACGCCATGTGCGGCGAGTCAATAAATTATTCCTTGTGTTAGAAGAAATCGACTTGAATATTCCGACTCAAGGCGTTGCTGGCAGAGGCGTGTCCGGTGCGGTGCTGCGCGTCAGCGCGTACAGGATGCGCAGGTCTTCCGCGTCCAGTTCCGTGCCCTCCATGCCACGGAAGCGGTGGTGGAACGCGCGCACCGTGTCGCCGCGGTTGTCGACGGCATAACCGATCGCCTGCAGGGCCAGCCAGGGATCGAATCCGGGCGGGGGGTCCCCCGCATCGGCCGCCGGCCAAAGACCGAAGCCGGCCTCGTGCAGGCGCTTCCACGGAAACAGCGGGCCGGGATCGATCTTGCGCGTCGGCGCCAGATCCGAATGGCCGATGATCTGCGTCGGCGGAATGCGCAGGCGCGTGGTCAGATCGCGCAGCAGCACGATCAGGCTGTCGATCTGCGCATCCGGATACGGGGTCTTACCGTTGTTATCGATCTCGATGCCGATCGAGGCGTTGTTGACGTCGGTGATCGCACCCCACCGTCCGGCGCCCGCATGCCAGGCACGCTGCCCATCCTTCACCAACTGGTAGATCGTGCCGTCCTTGCCGACCAAGTAGTGCGAGCTGACGCGTCCACCACTGTTGCGACTGCGCAATGTATCCAGCGACTGCTCGACGGATTCCTGCTCCGTGTAATGCAACACGATGACCACGGGGCGACGCTCGTCGAAGTTCTTCGACGGCACCCAGGTAGCGAGAGGGTTGCGCGGCGCGGAATGCGCGCAGGCGCCGAGCAGCAGGACCAGCGCGGCGAAGGCGAGTAGCCGGAATGCGGACGGGACGGGCTTCGTCATGGGGGATACCTCGGACGGCACGCGGCCATAGGAATAGCACGGATCGCTACGCCGCATGGCGACGGCGCGGACAAAGAAAGGCCTGCCGCGAACGGCAGGCCACGGGAGAGACACGCATCCGACCGCATGCGCCGCGCGGTCAGAAGTTCCACGTCACCACGAGTTGGGCGTAGCGGGGCGACTGCCACACGGTCCCCTGGCCGAAGTGCGGCATCGCGGTTCCGGGCGTGCTTTCGTAGCGGGAGTGCACGTTGATGACCGTCTGTCGATTGAGCAGGTTGTATACAGAGAGCCGCGCCTTGAGGTCGATACCCTCAACCGGCAACGTCCAGGTCACGTTGGCACCCAGGTCGTAGACCCAAGGCATGCGGCCGAATGCACCGCGCTCTGAGTACACCAGCTCACGCGTCGCCCAATTGGAGCAGTTGGCCACACAGAGCCACCCCGACCCACCACCACTGAACTCGCCGGGACCACCTGCGGCGCGATTGTCGTTCGGCCAGACCACGCCGTAAGCCGTGATAGGACCGCCCGAACGGGCGGAGAACGTGCTGCCGAATGACCATTGCTCGCTGAGTTTGTAGCTGCCCCGCAACTTGATCTGATGCCGGGAATCGTTGAACAGCACGCCATAGCGTTCGTTGACGGCCGGATGATCGTAGTACTGCACCAGATTGGTATCGGCGTAGCCGGTGTCAGAGTTCACCGGGCCTTCCATGTTGCCTTCGGACTTGGACCAGAGATAGCTGGCGTTAAACGCCCACTTGTCGTCCCACGCACGATCCAACTGAAATTCGACGGCCTTGTAGGTTCGCTTGGGCTTCTTGTAGCCCATGATCGCGCCGCTACCGGACGCGATGTAACCATCCCGGGAGGAATCGAACGTCACCCAGTCGCTGGTGGTGGGGCACCACAAGGTGGTGGTCTCACCGGGATTGATGATGGGCCAGTCGCCTGAGTACCAAGGGCAGCCTTCCACATGATTGATGCGCGCGTCCTCGACCGCCCGCGTCATCCGGCGATACGTGGCATTGACACCGTACGACCAGGCTTGATTGATGGCCTGCTGGAAACCGAGGATGAACTCATCCTGGAACACCATTTTCAAGTCTTTCGCGACGGCGGTCCGGAAGTCTTCCGGTGCGGGCACGTTGTTGGAGGTGTTCACCGGACCGATTTGCTGGCCGAGGATGGGCAGCAGATAAGTTCCGGCGACCGGATGCTCCATCTGAGTCCAGCCATCGAGCACATAATAGGTGTGCTCATCGGTGCTGCCGGCGAAGTAGTCCGCGAGCTTGTTGGTCAGAGGCAGGTAGTAGCGACCGGCATTGCCGAAGAACTTGGTCGAGCCATCGCCCTTCATATCCCAGCTGAACCCGACGCGCGGCGCGATCATGTCGGAGAAGTCTGCTTTCGCGAACGTCACGCCGGAGGCGTACTTATTGTGGAACTTGTCGGCTCTCAGGCCGAGATTCAGCAACAGGTTCGGCGTCACGCTCCAATTATCTTCGATATAGAACGCCTGCGCCTCTGTCGTGACGGGCGTGCCGGTGATGTAACGGCGAGCGTCGACGATCGCAGTAGTGCCTGCGGGAACTATCGTGCCGTTCAGTGTGCTCCCTCCGTTCTGCGCCTGTACCTGATAGCTGACGCCATCATTCGGGTAGCGCACCGCGCTGTTGGAGTCCATCACTTCCTGGTCCACACCGAAGCGCAACAAGTGATCGCCGAGCGTCCATTCGAAGTCGAGACGCGCGGCCTCGCGCCTGTCCTCGCGGTCGCTGATGCCGACGTCGGTGGGGTGGCAACCTTCGAACACCGTTTCCTGGCCGAACCGGCTGGTGTAGCTTCCCGATCGCGTCACGATGCTGCAGTCCGGATCCTGGTTGCTGCTGTTGGACGCGCTGCGTTCGTTCACGCCGTACATCGCCTTGGCCGTGAAGTTGTCGCCGAAATGGCCGGTGTAGGTGAGCGACCAGTTATCGCCGCCGGACCCCGAGACGCTGTCGCCCTTTAGCCTGTCCTTCGTACCTGTGTTCCACGTGTACTGGTAGATGTCGGTCGTCGATTCGCTCTTGTCGGAGAAGGCCAGCAACTCGAGCGAATGGTCGTCGTTGATCCGCCAGTCGAGCTTGGCGCCCCAGAAGTCGTTGTCGCCCTGCGTGATGAAGGCAGCATTGCTGTCGTAGTCCTGCGGCTGGCTATCGCGCTTCTCGTACATGGCGAAGAAGAACAGCCTGTCCTGCACGATGGCGCCCGATGCCCAAACGTTCGCCTTGTAAAAGGCGCTGGTATCGCGGCTGGTGCGGTTGCGCTCGTCCAGGGTGCCGTCGCGATGGAAGTGATCTTCCTTCGATGCCTCCCAGGCCGATGGCTCCAGGGTCACTTCCGCGCCAGCGCGGAACTCGTTGCTGCCGGATCGGGTCACGGCATTGATGACGCCACCGGTGCTGCGGCCGAATTCGGCCGAATAGCCGCCCGTCTTGACCTGGAACTCCTCATAGAAGCCGAACGGCACCGAAGAAAAGCCCTGGCGACGATACGGATCGGTGACGTTGAGACCGTTGATGTACACCGCGTTTTCCGCGACGGACGAACCACCAAACGAAAGACCTCCGAACGTAGCGCCCGAGTTGATCACGCCAGGTGCCAATAGCGCGACGGAACTCAGGCTCTGATCGACCGGCAACCTCGCCAGCTCCTGCCGGTTGATGTTGGTCGCCGACTCCGTCGAACGCACGTCCACCCGGTTGATCACGCGCGAGCCGACCACCTGCACCGCATTGAGGTTCACCACGCCGCCGTCGCTGCCCAGGTTCACCGTGGTGGTGCCGCCGAGCGCCACGTTGACGGCCACGCTCTGGCCCACGTCTTCGCCGGCGCGCTTGACCTGCAACTGATAGTCGCCCACCGGCAACTGGCTCAGGCGGTAGCCGCCGTCGCCACCGACCGTCACCGAGCGCGTCGCGCCCGTGGCGGTGTTGGTGATCGTGATCTGGTCGCCCGCGCTCGCGCGGCCCGCGACCGCGCCGGTCGCGCTCTGCGCCATCGCCATCGGTGCCATCGACGCCAGGCAGGCGCCGAGCGCCATGCCCAGTGCCGCCTTCTTCAGAACCTTGCCTTTCATCCCCGCTCTCTCCTGCTAAAGATGGTGGTGCATCGTGTGGTGGTGTGTGTGCTCAGCCGCGCCCGTCCCGGGGCAGCACGGTCCATTCGAACCGGTAATCCCATTGGTCGAAGTAGAGGTTTCCGCCCCTCCACTCCACTTCGCCGCGCTGCAGGTCCACCGTCTCGGAGCGTTCGTGCTGCTTGGCGGGGATGAAGTCGCGCGCGTAGTCGTCGTTGACGGCGACGCGATAGGCGTCCAGGCCGCCGAGGTAGAACCAGCGCAGCGCCGGATCGTCCGAGGCCAGCTGGCCGGTGGTCACGTCCATCGGCACCCAGCCGTAGGGCGCCAGGTACAGCGCGCCCCAGTCGTGCATGGTGTCGTGGCCTTCGACGTCTTCGGAGTACGCCCAACCCGACTGCCAGCGCGCGGGAATCCCGTTCATCCGCAGCAGCGTGATCAGCAGCAGCGTCTGCTGTCCGCAATCGGCGTGTCCGGCGCGGAAGGCGTAGTCGCTGAGGTTGGTGATCGTGGAGTACTCGCGCGCACCTGCCCACGGGATGCGGTCCACCGCCGCGAACAGCTTCTGCGCGATGCGATAGGGATTCGTCTCCTCGCCGATCACCTGCGCGCTGAAGCGGCGCAGGTCGTCGCTGAAGACCACGTGCGGCGCGCGCTCGGCGACGAAGGGCGCGAGTTCCGGCGTGATCGTCGCCGGCACCACGCGATCGGGATCGATCGCGACATGGCGCGCATGCACGGTGACTTCATAGGTCAGCGAGAACGTCGTCGGCTGCCCCGCGACCGCGGGTTGCTCGAGGTAGGCGGTGCGCTGCAGCGCGCGCTCGGGCGCCACCTGCGGGCGCGCCGGCTGGCTCTCGACCAGCGCGATGGCTTCCTGCTGGCCGGCGATGGCGCGCGGATACGGGATCCATGCGCGCACCGTTTCGCCGGCGGGCACGGCATCGGGCTTCACCGCGATGCGGTGCGTGATGCGCACGCGGCGGGGCAGCGCGCTGGTGGAGGACGTCGCCTTCGCCACCTGCACCACGTCGCGGTGGTGGCGGTGAAGCGTTTCGTACGGGCCTTGCGTGAAGGGGCGCACCGGCGGCGCGCGCCGCGCGGCGGCCTCTGTGCTGAGGCGGAACAGGTTGGAGACGGACCGATTGAAGTAGCGCCGCTCGCCATCGATATCCAGGCGCTCGATCAGACCGGCGGCGTCCCAACGCTGGAACTCGTCCTCGCGCAGGTCCGGCACCTGGGCGCGGACGCGTTCACGCGCTGCAGCCGCGTCGAGACTGAAGTCTAGGCGGATCCGGCGCATGCGTTCACGCTGGAACTGCAGGGCCTGCGGGTCGGCGCCGCGGGTACCGCGCGTGGCGAGGGCCCGCCGGATGGCGGTCTCGGCCTCGAGGAAGCGGCCCTGGTCGATGTCGGCGACGATGGCCGCCAGCGGATCGCCGGCCACGGCCAGGCCCGGTGCCAGGAGTACCATCGGCCACCCGCCCGGGCACAGCCATGCGGCCAGCCGACGCTGTCGGCGCCCGCTGCGTACTGCAACCGTGTGCTGGCAAACGCTGGCATCCACGTCGAACAATCCCCCAAGCCGACCGGTCACGGTGATGTAACACGGCCTGAACATCAGGGTCAATAATTTATTCTTGATTTTTATTTTGGAAGAAATAAATATTCTTGCAGAACCGGCCCCGGCATGGCGTGATGTGCACGGGTGGACAGGGGCCATGAGGAAAGGGGCGCGGATGAACCAAGTGATGCAGCACAGGCCAGCCCGGCGGCCGGCCCGCCCAAGGGACCCTGTCCGCGCCCGGTCCGGCGCGTCCCTGCTGCTGGCCGCCTGGTTGCTGGCCGCGTGGCCCGCCTTCGCCCGCCCCGCCGATCTTCCGCGGCCGACGCATGCCGTCATCGGCGTTGAAGACCGCCACCTGCAGGCGACGTACTGGATCGACAAGCTGGTGCAGCCGCAGCACGCGATCCTCGACGCGGCCGGCGTCGCCGCGCAGAACCGGCAGATGGTCGAGGCCGACCGTCACGTCGACGACCTCGATGCTCTGCCCACCACGCTCACCGGCGATCAGGTCCGCGCATGGCTGGTGCCACTGTCGGCGCCGCCCACTCGCACGCTGTACGACGTGCAGGGCCGCGAGGTCTCGAAAGCCCAGCTCGCGTCCTTCGCCGACAACGCCGCCGTCGCGCGGGTCGCCGACACCGCGCAGGCCCGTTACGGCCTGGTCGTGCACCGCGCCGACCTGCGCACCTTCCCCACCCGTGAGCGCGTCTTCAGCAGCCGCGGCGACACCGATATCGACCGCTTCCAGGAGAGCGCGCTGTTCCCCGGCACGCCGGTCGTCATCGCGCACACCAGCGCCGACGGCGACTGGTACTTCGTGGTCAGCCCGCTGTATGCGGCATGGATCGAAAAGCGGTTCGTGGGCGAAGGCGCGCGCGACACCGTGCTCGGCTACGGCCGCGGCGGCCCGGCGCTGGTGGTGACCGGCGCCACCGCACGCACGGTCTACAACCCGGAAGAGCCCGGCCTGTCCGAACTGCAGCTGGACATGGGCGTGCGCGTACCGGTGCTTGCGGACTGGCCTGCCAACGCGCCGGTGAATGGCCAGCATCCGTACACCGCCTATGTGGTGCAGCTGCCGGTGCGCCGCGACAACGGCAGCCTGGCCCTGCTCCCCGCGCTGCTGCCGCGCACCGCCGATGTGGCCCCCGATTACCTGCCGCTGACCCCGGCCAACGTGCTGCGCCAGGGCTTCAAGTTCCTTGGCGAACGCTACGGCTGGGGCCACAGCTACAACAGCCGCGACTGCAGCGGCTTCGTGTCCGAGGTCTATCGCAGCATGGGCATCACCCTGCCGCGCAACACCAGCGCCCAGGCCGTGAGCCCGGCGCTGGAACGGGTAGGCTTCGACGCCTCGACCACCCACGAACAGCGGCTGGCCGTGCTGCGCACCCTGCAGGTGGGGGACTTGGTCTATATCCCCGGCCACGTGATGATGGTGATCGGCCACGACAACGGCACTACCTACACGATCCATGACACCACCGGCATCACCTACCGCGGCACCGACGGCACGCCCGTGCGCGTCCGGCTCAATGCCGTCGCTGTCACTCCGCTGGAGCCGTTGATGTTCAACAGCGAACAGTCCACGGTGGACCGCATCACCGCCATCCAGAGAATCCGTCCCCAAGGGGCTCCATGAAGATCACCGACATCCGGTTCGGCATGCTGCGCGTGCCGTTGAAGACGCCGTTCAAGACCGCGCTGCGCACCGTCGACACGGTGGAGGACATCGTGGTGATCGTGCACACCGACACCGGCCACGTCGGCTACGGCGAGGCGCCGGCCACGGCCGTCATCACCGGCGACACCCACGGCTCGATCATCGAGGCGATCGGCAAGTTCATCCGGCCGCGCCTGATCGGCCAGGACGTCGCCAACCTCAACCGCATCACCGACCTCATCCAGACCGCGCTGGAGCGCAACACCAGCGCCAAGGCCGCGGTGGAGATCGCGGTGTACGACCTGTGGGCGCAGCTCTACGACGCGCCGCTGTACAAGATGCTGGGCGGCGGCGACCCGGTGATCACCACCGACATCACCATCAGCGTGGACTACATCGACAAGATGGTGGCCGATTCGATCAGCGCGGTGGAACGCGGCTTCGAGTCGCTGAAGATCAAGGTGGGCAAGGACATCGGCCTGGACATCGAGCGCGTCAAGGCCATCTATTCGGCAGTGGAAGGACGCGCGCTGCTGCGCCTGGATGCCAACCAGGGCTGGACCGCCAAGCAGGCCGTATTCGCCATGCAGAATCTCGAGGACGCCGGCGTCGTGCTGGAGCTGCTGGAGCAGCCGGTAAGGGCACGCGACCTGGACGGCCTGAAGTACGTCACCGACCGCGTGCACACGCCGGTGATGGCCGACGAAAGCGTGTTCGGCCCCACCGAGGTGATCGACCTGATCAAGATGCGCGCGGCCGACATCATCAACATCAAGCTGATGAAGACCGGCGGCATCTCCAACGCCATCCGGATCGCCGACATCGCCTCGCTGTACGGCGTGGAGTGCATGATCGGCTGCATGATCGAGGCGGGCGTCAGCGTCGCCGCGGCCGTGCACGTGGCGGCGGCGAAGGCCAACGTGATCACCAAGATCGACCTGGATGGCCCGTCGCTCGGCCAGTTCAACCCGGTCGAGGGCGGCGTGATCTTCAACGAGTCGGAAATCACCATCACCGACGCGCCGGGCCTGGGCATCCGCGAGATCCGCGGACTCGAGCTGCTGCCCGGGTGACGGTGGCCGCCGGTCGCCGTTGTCAGGCCCACCCCGCCGCCTTCACACTGCCGCCATGACCACGCCCCTGGTGAAGATCCGTTCCGAGCGCGACCAGATGTCGGCCATCGAGCGCCGCATCGCCGACTTCATCCTCGACAACGCGCACCTGCTGCGCGACTACTCCTCGCAGCAGCTGGCCAGCGCCCTGGGCATCAGCCAATCGAGCGTGGTGAAGTTCGCGCAGAAGTTCGGCTTCAAGGGATACCCCGATCTCAAGTACTCCATCGGCGAGACCATTGCCCGCAACGGCAACGGGCAGACCGTGGCGCCCGTGGCGGCGATCGACGACGCCGGCGACGCCTACCTGCGGCTGCAGGAGCGGCTGCGCCTGAGCAAGGCGGCCGCGGAGGAGGAAACCCGCGCGCTGAACCCGCGCGCGCAGGTGGAAGCGATCGTCGGCCTGCTCGACGGCGCCGGCAAGGTCTTCGTCTGCGGGCTGGGAGACGATGGCCTGTTCGCGCGCGAGTTCGCCATGCGGCTCTCGCTGCTCGGCCTGCTGACCGTGCCGCATGCCGATCCCATCCTGATGATGGCCAACCTGTCGGCGGCACGGCCGGGGGATGTGCTGCTGGTGTTCTCCGAATTCGGCAAGCTGCCCGAGCTGTCGCAGGTCAGCCGCCAGTTCCAGGCGTGCGAAGGCAAGGTCGTGTCGATCACGCGGCACACCGCCAACCCGCTGCGCGCGCATGCCGACGCCGCGCTGGTGGTGTCCGCGCACGACCCCGAGCCGCACGTCGAACAGCTGCTGTACCGCTCGTCCCTGCAGTCGTTGCTGGATTTCCTGTTCGTGCTGCTGTGCCAGAACCCCGGCCGGCACCGCCAGCTAGCGATCAACCTCGAACGCATCCATCACCTGCTGGAGTCGTGATGCCCGTCCTGCCCCGCGTGTTCAGCCTCGTTCTGCTCGTCGTCCTGCTGGTTTCTTGCGTCAGCGCCTGCGCCACCCCAGCGCCGCTGCCGTGGCGCGACGCACGCCAGCTGGTGCTGGTGCTGACCGACGACTGGAACGCGACGCAGGGCACGCTGCAACGCTTCGAATGGAAGGATGACCAGTGGCGCGCCGCCGGTGATGCCGCACCGATTTCAGTGGGCCGCAACGGCGCCGCCTGGGGCCTGGGCCTGCATCCGGCGCAAGGCGACGGGCCGCAAAAGCAGGAGGGCGACGGCCGCGCACCGGCCGGCGTGTTTACCCTGGGCGAGGCCTTCGGCTACGCGGCGAAGGGCGAGACCGCGCTGCCCTATCGCGCCATGCAGGCCACCAGCTACTGCATCGACGTGCCGGACTCGCCGCTCTACAACCGCATCATCGACACGCGCGAAACCGGTGAGGCCGCCGCGAAGGGCTCCACCGAACCGATGCGCCTGGACCTGCACAACAATGGCGACCCGCGGTACCGCGAAGGCCTGGTGATCGGCCACAACGCCACCGCCACGCCGCGCGGCGGCAGCTGCATCTTCGCGCACCTGTGGCGCACGCCCGGCGAAGCGACCGCCGGCTGCACCGCGATGGCGGCCGAGACGATGGACGCGCTGTTCGCCTGGCTGAAACCTGCGGAACGGCCGGTGTTCGTCCTGTTGCCGCGCGCGGAGTACACGCGCCTGGCGCGCGACTGGCGGCTGCCGGAGACCGCACGATGAAGTGGCCCGGCGCCACCGCGCGCGTCCTGATCGGCCTGGCCGCGGGCGCCCTCGCCGGTCTCTCGCTGGCGCATTGGTGGCCCGCCTCCGCCGGCACCGCCGTCGCGATCGCCCAGCCGATCGGCAAGCTGTGGCTCAGTGGTTTGCAGATGACCGTCGTGCCGTTGGTGCTGTCGCTGGTGATCCTCGGCGTAGCCACGGCGAGCGATGCCGCCGCCTCCGGTCGCGTGGCGCGGCGCGCGATGGTGGTCTTCATCGCCGTGCTGTCGCTGTTCGCCGCGTACGCCGCCATCGTCGCCCCGCTGGTGCTGTCGGCGGTGCCGCCGAGCCCGGCGCTGACGGCGACGCTGCACGGCACGCTGCCCACCGCGGGCGCGATCGAGACGCCCGGCCTGGCGCAATGGATCGGCGCCATCGTGCCAAGCAACGCGATCATGGCGGCCGCGCAGGGCGCCATGCTGCCGGTGGTGGTGTTCGCGCTGTTCTTCGGCTTCGCGCTGACCCGCGTGGAGGCGGACCGGCGCGCGCAAATCATCACTTTCTGCCACGGCATCGCCGACACGATGATCGTCATCGTGCGCTGGATGCTGGTGGCCGCGCCGATCGGCGTGTTCGCGCTGGTGCTGGCGGTCTGCGCACAGGCCGGCATCGGCGTGATCGGTGCGCTGGCCGGCTATATCGCCCTGCAGTGCGGTATGTACCTCGGCGCCACGCTGATCTGCTATCTGCTTGTAGCGGTGTTCGCGCGGCAATCGCCGCTGGCGTTCGCCAAGGCGATCCTGCCCGCACAAGTGGTCGCGGCCAGCACGCAATCGTCGCTGGCCTCGCTGCCGGCGATGGTCGAAACCGCGCGGTTCCGCCTCGGCCATCCGCGTGCGGTGGCGGCATTGGTGCTGCCGATGGCGGTGACGCTGTTCCGCATCACCAGCCCCATCCAGTATGTGGTGGCCGCGTGCTTCGTCGCGTGGGCCTACGGCATCGACCTCAACGCGGTGACGCTGGCCGCCGGTGCGGCGCTGGCCGTGGTGATCAGCCTGGGATCGATCGGCCTGCCGGGCCAGGTCAGCTTCATGGCCACGGTGATGCCGGTGACGCAGTCGATGGGCCTGCCGATCGAACCGCTGGGCCTGCTGCTGGCGGTGGATACCATCCCCGACGTCTTCGCCACCACCGGCAATGTCACCGGCGACCTGACCGCGAGCAGCATCGTCGCGCGCCAGTCACCGGATGCGGTCGATGCGGATGTGGAAGGCCATCCGGGCGAGCCCTGACCCCGCGAAGGGTCGCTGACGCGTCACGCGTCGTGGTGTGCCTCCGGGGCGATGTCGCGCAGGCTGCGTGCGGGATAGCGCGTGGCACGGTAGCCCGCCAGTAGCCAGCGGATCGGTTCGGCCAGGTCGGGGTGCGGCGCCAGCGCTTTCAGCACGCCGTCCCAGATACCTTCGTGCACCCAGCGGGTGAAACGCACGTAGACGGTATGCCAGGCACCGTAGGCCGGGGGCAGGGAAACCCACGGTGCACGGCGCGTGGCCAGCCACAGGACCGCTTCGAGGAAGGCGCGCGTGCGTTCGCCGTTGCGGGCGCGGGCGCGTACCAGCGGGGGCAGGCAGTCGGCGACCAGCTGCCAGCGCGCGTCGTCCAACACGGGCGTCTCGCGCCCAGCCACTTTCTGCACGTGCATGTCGTCCATTGCCATCGCCGCCTCCATTGCGTGTGCGAATTCCCTTCGCTGCACAGATGAAGTCGTTCGCCGCCTAGTAATGAGGACATCGTCGACGCGAGGCGTCATTGCCGTTTCCGTCGGCGAGCGGGCGCTATCGCGAGGGCGCGGCGGCCTGCAGCGCGGCCCAGTCTTCCGGCGTGTTGCAGTTGCGGAGCACGGACTGCCAGGGCTGTGCCGGCAGCCGTGTCGCGTGCAGGCGTTCCTGCAATGCGCGCAGCGAACAGGCGCGGCCGCGGTGCTGCCCGATCTCGTCAACGATGGCGCGCAGGAGACCATCCACGCGCAGACACATCGGCAACGGATGGTCTTCCACATGGACGCAGCCGGCCTCGACGGCGCGCAACGCCGCCAGCAGGTCGGCGCTCAGCAGCGGCATGTCCACCGGCACCACGATCCACGTGCCGTCGCACAGGCGCGGCATCAGCTGCGCCAGCGCGCCCATCGGTCCGGTATCGGGGATGTCGTCGCGCACGCCGCCAACGTCGGGGCGATCTCCGCTGACGACGACCTCGTCCGCCCCCGCGTCGCGCAACAAGGTATGCATGTGGGTCAGCAAGGTGGCGTCGCCCCAGGGCAACAACGCCTTGTCGCGCCCCATCCGCGACGAGCGACCACCGGCCAGCACCACGGCGCGCCACGTCGACGGCGACATCACGCGCTGTCCCAGGGCAAAGGTTGCAGGTGCCCGTGGGCATGCACGTGCACGCGCGTGCCGGCCTCGACGCGCGCGGCGTCCGCCGGCAGGGTGATCCACACCGACGACTGCGAGAACGGCAGCACGCGGAACGAGGCCTGCGCCTCGCCGACGTGCGCACGCAGGCGCCCTTCCGCATCGCACCGCACGGTGCCGTGGAACGCCGCCATCAGGCCGGCGCGTTTGTCGCAGTCGGCCGCCAGCGGCAGGAGACGCGGTGTCTCGTCCGGCAGGCCCAGCCAGGCACGCAGCAGCGGTTCGACGAGGAAGCGCATCCCCACCGCCGTCGACAGCGGATTGCCCGGCAGGCCGACGAACATCGGGCCTTCCCGCAGGCGCACCGCCAATACCGGCTTGCCCGGGCGCATCGCCACGCCATGGAAGCGCACATCGGCGCCGCGCGCCTGCAGCGCGGCCGGGACGAAGTCGTAGCACCCCTTCGATACAGCGCCGGTGCTGAGTACCAGGTCCGCGCCGTCGGCCAGCGCGGCATCGAGCGCGGCCTGGAACACCGCCACGTCGTCGCCGACGCGGACGATGTGCGCCACCTCGGCTCCCGCCGCCATCAGCACCTGCGCGAGGTAGGGCGACGTCGCATCGTGGATGCCGCCGGCCGGGAGCGGTTCGCCCGCAGCGACGATCTCGCGCCCGGTCGCCAGCAACGCCACCCGCGGACGTCGCGCTACAGGGATGCGCTCGATCCCCAGGCCGGCAAGCAGCAACATCTGCGGCGGCTGGATCAGCGCGCCTTGGCGAAGAACGACCTGCCCGATCGCCACGTCTTCGCCGCGCCGGCGGATGTTGGCGCCCGAAGGCACGTCGGCCAGCAGGCGGACGTGCGCGCCTTCGGCGGCGATCTTCTCCACCGGCACGACCACGTCGGCGCGTTCCGGCAGTGGCGCGCCGGTCATGATCTCCCAGGCCGTGGCGTCGTCCTGCGGTGCAGGATCCCCAGCGCCGATGCGTGCCCCCACGGGCCAGACGCTGTCGGCCGGCGCGGTGCGGCCAACTGCGGCCAGGGCGACGCCGTCCAACGCGGCGTTGTCGAAGGGTGGCAACGCGACCCCGCTGGCCACGTCGTCGGCCAGCACGCGGCCGACGGCGCCGGCGGCGGCCACGATCTCCGTGCCCAGCCGGCCCGCCCCGTCCTTCAGTCTTGCCACCGCGTCGTGATACCCGATCAATCCCGCCTCCCGGTCCGCGGGTCCCGCGGCGGGCACCAGCCTAGTGCCGGCCCGCGCGGCTGCCAATTGCAGGCGCTCCGCGTACGGCCCGCGGAGCGCCATCGCCCGAGCTCCGGGCCTCGCCGATCGGGCTCGGAATGTCATGCGCAAGGCACTGCCATGCCATCGATGGCTTTCCGAGCCCGATCTTTCTCACATTGAGCCCGGCAGATCACACGCCGAATGCCATCGATGGGATTGGGAAAGCCAGCACCTCACTTTCCGAGCCCCATCCGCGAAGCTCCACGCCTTGCACATCGAGCTCCGCGTGCCATCGATGGCACGCGGAGAGCCATCGATCGCCCTCCAGAGCCCGACACCTCACATTCCGAGCCCCATCGTTGGGACTCGGCGCCTTGCGCATGGCGCTCGGAGCGCGATCGATGGGGCTTGGAGTCCCATGTCCTCACATTTACTCCGGACGGGTGGGGTGTTTCACCTTTAATATCGGGTGGGACGGCAGGGGGTGCCGGGAGAGTGCTGGCCAAGCATGGAGCTGTTTCGACTTCTCATCCTGATTCCCGTGGCCTTGATGTTCGGCCTCGCGGGCGCCGCGTTGCTGTTCCCGCCTCCCGGCACGCTCCTGAAATGGGATCGGAGGACCGGCTACTGGCTCTTCCACCGGGCCAGCTCGCCACAGCGCGGCCTGCTCGCGTCAGGCCCCTTCTACAAGGCCCTGGGGACGGTGCTCCTGGCGGTCGTGGTCCTGAAGGTGCTTCCGGATATTCTGAACTGACTTTGGCGCAATCAAAGGAGTTGTCATGGGCTACGAAGTCCACATCACCCGTAAGGCCGAATGGTCCGATGAAGAAGGCCCCGAGATCTCCCTGGAGGACTGGAAGGACTACATCGCGTCCGACCCGGAGATGCGACTGGATGGGTATGCGGAGGCGGCTACCTCGAACGGGGATATTGTCCGCATGGAGCTCGATGGCATCGCGGTCTGGACGGCGTATTCCGCACACGGCATCGACGGCAACATGGCATGGCTGTATCCGGGCGCCGGCGGCATCGTGGCCAAGAATCCCGACCCTGAAATCCTGGCGAAGATGTTCGAGATCGCCCAGGCATTGGGTGCGCGCGTAGTGGGTGATGAGGGCGAGGAGTACGGACCGGATGGCGATCCCGTCGTGCAGGACCTTGTCGAGGAACGTACACCGCGCAGCGGCGCCTCCAAGCGCCCTTGGTGGAAGATTTTCTGATGCGTCACGCGCTGCACCATGGCCGGTATCCACCGAAGGGGCCGAGAAAACTCTTCCCCATCCCTGGACCGGCTCAGGACATACCGTACGACGGTTCGATCTGCGCCACGCCATGAACACCTACCAACAATCCGACCTCATCGATGAACTCGTGAAGATGTTTCCCGAGTTCCATGATCAATGGGAAAAAGACAACGAAGACGAGGCGTTTCCTTGCGCCAGTCTCCACGGCGTCTACCAGTCCCTCTGCCCTTCCTCACGAGGCTCCAGCCGACGCAGAAGCAATGGCAGCGGTTGGCGGATCACCTCAGTGCGGCGGTGGAAGCGGGAGGCGATCGGGAGAACGCGGCTGATACCTGTGTGCTCGAGCATCTCCACCAAGTGAAGCTCAACCGGATTCTCCGTCCCCTGCTGAGCAAGGAAGCGCGGTTGTATGTGCGGCGCTGATCATTCGTTGAGTCCACGTCGCGAGCTACAGGACACGCCATGAAGCAGCAGGTCATTTTCATCGATGTCGACGACACCCTTGTCCGGACGGTCGGGACGAAGCGCATCCCGCTGCCCTCCGTCGTGCAGCGCGTCAGGGAGCTTCACGAAAAGGGGGCTTCCCTGTACCTCTGGAGCTCCGGAGGCGGCGACTACGCCCGGGCGTCGGCGGTAGAACTGAACATCGACGACTGCTTCGTCGCCTTCCTCCCGAAGCCGGACGTCTATCTGGACGATCAATCGGTCGAGGACTGGCGCTACTGCCGACATGTGCTTCCGGGAAATGCCAGTGATGTGTAGAACAAGAGGTTGGGCTGAGCAACGCGTAGCCCAACAGGTGCGCCAAGTCGGCGACGAGGCGAGAAGCCTTATGACAAACGAAGATTGTGCTGTTTGGGTTTGCAAGCTCACCCTAACCCATGAACTAGCCATGCACGGGAAGGAAGTTGCATGAAGCGCCGAAGTACTGGGCGCGACCCGACGACAGCGGAGCTGCAGGAAGCGGAACGGGTCCTAGGGCTGACCGAGACGCAGCAGGCAGATCATCCGTCCGCAGTGGCGGCGGACCCGCGCGCGCTGGCCCACATCAACACGTATGGCACGCTGCCACGCTATTTCCTGGATCGACCTTTCACGTGCCGCACTTGCGGCAAGCGGGAGATCTGGAGGGCCGTCGACCAGAAGTGGTACTACGAGACGGCGAAAGGCCACATCGATGCCAAGGCGGTGAAGTGCCATGCCTGCCGCATGAGCGCCCGGGAGGCGCGAGTAGACCCCCAGTGAGGCATCGAGAAACGCAGAGTCCACGGTGCGACAATGCGTCGCAGCGGGTAAGGGCCGCGGGCTGATCTGGATCAAGGCGCAGGCATCGGGCGCGTGATGACATGGGCACACCGACGCTTCCGTTCGATCTGCCCAAGGACCTCCCGATGACGCTTTCCCGCCCCTTCGTCACCATCGCCCTGCTCAGCGCCGCCGGCATGGCGCAGGCGGCCGGCCCCTGCACCGTCAGCCTCAAGGGCGACGATGCGATGAAGTTCGACGTCAAGGAAGCCACAGTCTCCGCCGGCTGCCCGACCATCACCGTCGAGCTGACGCACACCGGCAAGATGCCGATCACCGCGATGGGACACAACGTGGTGATCGCCAAGACCGCGGACATCGCCGCGATCGCGCGCGACGGCATGAAGGCCGGCGCGGCAGGCGCCTACGTGCAGGTCGGCGATGCGCGCGTGGTCGCGCATACCTCGCTGGTCGGCGGCGGACAGAAGACGAAGATCACCTTCCCCGGCAAGAAGCTCACCGTCGGCGGCGATTACAGCTTCTTCTGCAGCTTCCCCGGCCATGCCACGCTGATGAAGGGCAAGCTGGTCGTCACCAAGTAAGCCGGCCCGATGCGTCGGCCCAGACCGGCGCATCCGCTTCAGGCGCTTGCGGTGGAAGACGTCGCCCACGCACGCGGTCAGTCGACTTCGTCATGCCAGTGCGCCGATATCACGCCTGCACCTGCCGAAAGTTCCCCTGCCGACCGGTTAATTCATGTACTGGTCAGTTTGATATTCAGGGCTTGTTGTGAGGTGCGGCGGATACTGCGCCCACCGTCGCAATGCATCGCGACGGACACACAACAACAAAACAGAAAGGCGTTCCCCATGAAGAAGTCCTTGCTTGCCCTGACCCTGCTGGCTGCCGCTCCGTTCGCTGCTTCGGCTGCCGAAGGCGTGTCCTACAACTACGTCGAAGGTGGCTACACCGCGACCAATCTGAGCGACGGCCTGCCGGATGCCGACGGCTGGGGTGCGAAGGGTTCGGTCGCCATCGCTCCGAACTTCCACCTGTTCGGTGAATACACCACGCAGGAGTTCGACAACACCAACGTCGACCTCGACAACTACAAGTTCGGCGTGGGCTACAACCACGAGATCAGCCAGCGCATCGACCTGCTGACGCGCGTCGCCTATGAGCGGTACAAGGTGCCGGGCGACCACCTCAACGGCTACAGCGCCGAAGTGGGCATCCGCGGCGCGATTGCGCCGAAGTTCGAAGGCTATGCCACCGTCGGTTACGAAGACGGCAGCGACTTCGACGGCGACTACTACGGCCGTCTGGGCGCGCAGGTGAAGTTCAACCAGAACTGGGGCCTGAGCGGCGACGTGAAGTTCGCCGACAACGACACCCAGTGGTTCGTGGGCCCGCGCTTCACCTGGTAATCCGCAGGTCTGCTCCCCCGCGACGCGTCCCTCTCTCCCCGCGTCGCACCCAGCCCGGCCCTTGTGGCCGGGCTTTTTATTGGGCGCATGAAAAAGCCCGGCGGGTGAGGCCGGGCTTGTTCGTGGGGTCGCGTGGGATTACTTGAACAGGGTTTCCGGATACTCGGGCTTCTGTTCGCGCGACAACAGGTGCTGCAGGCCATCGCGTGGCGTGAGGTCGCCGTGCAGTACGGCGCGCACGGCGCTGGAGATCGGCAGATCGATGCCGTGGCGGTCCGCCTGGCGCATGACCTCGTCCGCCGTCTGCACCGATTCGACCACCTGGCCGATCTCACGCACCGCGTCCTGCAGCGACTGGCCGCGCCCCAGCGCCAATCCCAGGCGGCGGTTGCGCGACAGATCGCCGGTACACGTCAGCACCAGATCGCCCAGGCCAGCCAGGCCCATCAGCGTTTCCGGCTTGGCGCCGATGGCGGCGGACAGGCGCAGCATCTCGTTGAGGCCGCGGGTGATCAGCCCCGCGCGCGCGTTGAGGCCGAGCTGCATGCCATCGGCCACGCCGGTAGCTACGGCCAGCACGTTCTTCATCGCGCCGCCGAGTTCGGCACCCACCATGTCGTCGCCGGTATAGGCGCGGAAGGCCGGGCCATGCATCACGTCGGCCACGGCCTGTGCGAACACCGGGTCGGCGCCGTGCACGGTCACCGCCGTGGGCAGGCCCAGCGCGACCTCCTTGGCGAACGACGGGCCGGTGACCACGGCCAGCGGCACGTCCGGGCCGAGGATGTCTTCGGCCACTTCGTGCAGGAAACGGCCGGACCCGGTCTCGAAGCCCTTCGTCGCCCACGCCACGCCGGCATCGGCCGGGCGCAGCGGCGCCAGCTTGTGCAGTGTTTCGGTGAAGGCGTGCGAAGGCACCACGACCAGCACCTGGTCGGCCCCTACGAGCGAGGTCTCGAGATCGGTAGTCGCGCGCAGCGTGAGCGGCAGCGGAATGCCAGGCAGGTAACGGGTGTTTTCGTGCTGCGTGTCGATCGCCTCGGCGACGGCCGCGTCGCGGCCCCACAGGGTGACCGCGTGGCCATGCCGCGCCATCAGCGCGGCGAGCGCCGTACCCCAGGAACCGGCCCCGAGCACCGCGATCTTCAGCGGTGCGCCTGGTTGCAGATCAGTCATCTGTCACCCCTGCGCGAAGCGTCGCCGCCCTGACGGGCTTGTGGCGCACGGATCAGGCGTTGCCTGCGGGTTCCGAGTTGGCGAGGGCCGCGTCGCCACCCTGCGCAGCGCGCTGGCGCAGCGATTCGGCGTACAGCGCCTCGAAGTTGATCGGCTGCAGGAAGAACGGCGGGAAGCCGCCGGCCTGCACGAGGTCGCTGACCAGCTGGCGCACGTACGGGAACAGGATGTTCGGGCACTGCGTGCCGAGCAGCACGTCGACGGCCTGCGGGTCCAGGCCCACCAGACCGAAGATGCCGGCCTGCTGCACTTCCGCCACATAGGCGGTCTTGTCGCCGGCCTTGCAGGTCAGGGTCACGGCCAGGACGACTTCGTAAGCGTTCTCGCCCAGGCGCTGGACGCGCTGGTTGAGGTTGAGCTGCAGCTCGGGCTGCACGTTCTCGGTGTAGATCGCCGGGGCGCCGGGCACTTCGAAGGAAACGTCCTTGACGTAGATCTTCTCGACAGTGAAGGCAGGGCCAGCGGCTTCGGCGGACGCGATCGCGCCGTTGGTGGTCTCGTCGGACATTTCGAACTCCGGAATTTCGGGATTGATGCGGTGAATGGGAGATTATGGCATGGCGCCGGAAGCGGCCCGGTTCAAGGGGCCGTTCCGGCCACGCGGCTCAGCGGCCCTTGACCAGCGGCAGGTCGGCCTGCTGCCAGGCGGCGACGCCGCCATCGAGCCAGTAGACCTTCTCGAAGCCGGCCTTCTTCAGGCGCTTGGCCGCGCCGGCGGAGGCCTGACCGTTGCGGCAGACCAGCACCACGGGCTGGGACTTGGCGCCGGCCAGCAGCTTGTTGTCGGGGTCGAAGCTGCTCGGCACCAGGTTGCGGCTGCCGGCGATGTGGCCCTTCTCGAAATCGTTGCTCGCCGACAGGTCCACCACCAGGGCATTCTCGCTGTTGACCAGCTGGGTCAGCTCGGCCGGGCGCAGGGCCTTGTAGCCGCGGAACAGGCGCGAGATCTCGGTGTACACGATCGCGACCGTCAGGCCGACCAACGACAGCGACAGGATCTGGTTGAAGGACGAACGGGTGGCGAAGGCCAGGATTTCTTCGAAATTCACAGGGTTGGCGACCGTGGAGCGGGCGGCGATTGTCGCACAGGACGCCCCGCCGGGCGCCGGGCCGCTACTGGCCCTTCCAGAGATCCGGTAACCCCACCACCAGCCACCAGCGCTTGGCGTCGGGGTCCCAGCGCCAGCGCTCGATGTAGCGCTCGGTCCGCTCCGCCATCGTGTGCTTGTTGATGACACGCAGTTCGACGACGCGTTCGACCGTGCCGTCCGGCCCGCTGCGGGTGGACAGGTCGCGATAACCCGAAATCTGCACCTGCTTGTAACGCTCGAACTCGAGGTCGCTGATCGGGTTCGCTTCGCGGTACGCGGGATCGACGCCTTGCCAAGCGTTCTCGAAGTCTCCCCAGCGGATCGAGGCCGCGTACGCGTCCTGCACCTGCTGCAGCTTGCCGCGCTGCATGCGGCCCTGCGCGCTGGCCGACGCCATCACCGCCAGCAGCCCGGCGACCCACAGCATTCTCGCGATCATCCGCATGGCACCCCTCCCGTTCCTGGCCCGCATGCTACCGCTTCGCGATGGCCACGAAGCGCCCGCTGAGCGTGGTGGCCAGTCCGCCTTCAGGCAGCAGCACCTTGGCTTCCACCTGGATCCGGGCGCGGCCGCGCTGGACCAGCGTGTCGATGAAGGTGTCCCACGACTGCCCGTCGGCGAAGGCCGCCTCGGCAACGAGATCGCCGTACAACGGAGCGAGGTAGCGGATCTGGCTGTCGGCCACGTAGACCTCGGCCTTCAGGCCGGCCAGGCGCAGCTTCAGCGTGACCAAGCCCCACCCGGCGACGGTCATCAACGAGGTCAGGCTGCCGCCGAAGGCGTTGCCCTTATCGTTGACGTTCGCCGACAGCGGCGCGGTCAGGCGCAACGCCTCGCCTTCCATCCCCGCCACGTCCACCTGCATGGCCGCCACCGGCGGCATGCCACGGCAGTACTCACGCAATTCCTGCAGGGCTTCTTCCAGACTCATCGCTCATAATCCGCGCATGGGACATCCAACGCCGCCGGCATGGTACGTCATCTCGCTGCGGCCCCAGGGCGGTCACGCCGCGCTTCGCCGCGCAGCGCGACGGCACGGCGCAGGCCTGCTGGCGTTGTCGCCGTGGCGCATCCAGACCCGCGACGACCCGGCCACGCGGCAAGCGCTGCGCGACGCGCTGGCCTGCCCGCGCGTGCTGTTCACCAGTCCGGCGGCGGTCGCGGCCGCGCAGGCGCTGCAACCGCTGCACGCGCTGCCGGAGCAGCGCTGGCTCGCGGTCGGTGCCGGCACGGCGGCGGCCCTGCGGCGCGCAGGTGTTCCGGCTTCCGCGCCACGCCGCATGGACAGCGAAGGCTTGCTGGCGATGCCGGCGCTGCAGGACGTCGCAGGCGCGGACATCGGCTTCGTCACCGCCCCGGACGGCCGCAACCTGTTGCTGCCCACACTGCAGGCGCGCGGCGCCCGCTTGCATCGCGCCGAGGTCTACCGCCGCGAACCGGTCGCGCTTCCGCCGCGCGCGCTGGCCGCCCTCGCCGCGCTTGATCGACCCGCCTGCCTGCTGCTGAGCAGCGCCGGCGCGCTGGAACAGGTGCTCGCGCAGCTGCCTCCCGCCGCCGCCACGCGCTTCCGCGACGCAGGCGTGGTGGCCGCCAGCGCGCGCCTGGTCGACGCCGCCCGCGCGGCGGGCTTCCGCACGGTGGTGCAGGCGGAGGGTCCGCGTCCGGCGCAGTTGATGAAGAGCGCGTCGACCGTCATGGCCCCCCGCATCCGTTAGCATTTGCGGCAGCCATCACGGTTCTGCCTGCCCGAAGGACGCCTGCGTGAACGATGTGTCGCCCACTCCACCCCGTGCCGCCAGGACGCGTCGCCTGATCGTGGCGGTGCTCGTGCTGATCGTGGTCGGCATTGGCGCGTGGCGCGGCTGGGCGTGGTGGCAGGCCCGTTCGACGCAGGAACGCACCGCGGCCTCGGAGACGGCGCTGCGGCTGGAAGCGCTCGAATCGCGCGCCGACGCATTGCGCCGCGACCAGCGTGCGCAGGCGCAGCGCCTGCTCGATGCGGCGGCGACCAACCGCGTCCTGCGCGACGAAGTTTTGGGTCTCGGCCAGCGCGGTGCCTTGCTGGAAGAAAGCGTGGCCAAGCTGACCGACCCGAACCGCCACGGCGCGCAGGCGCTGCGGCTGGACGAAGTGGAGTTGCTGCTGTCGCAGGGCTCGCAGCGGCTGGAGATCGCGCGCGACCTTGACGGCGCGAAGCGCGCCTACGCGCTTGCTGCGGGCGCGCTGGACGGCATCGACGACCATCGCCTGCTGAACCTCAAACAGGCGCTCGCGCAGGAACGCGCCGCGCTGGATGCGCTGGGTCCCGGCACACAGGCCGAAGGCAATGCGCGCCTGGACGCGTTCGTGAAAACCCTGTCGGCCTTGCCGCGTGATGCGCATGCGGCGCAGGGCGGCGACATGCGCCATCGCCCGACCTGGCAGCGCCTCCTCGCCCCGTTGGTCGACGTGCGCCCGACCCGCGACACCACCTTGATCGCACCGGCGGAACGCACGGCGGCGGACGCGGCGCTGCAGATCGAAATCAGCCTCGCGCGTGCCGCCCTCGAGCGCGAGGACGATGCCGCCTATCGGGCTGCACTCGATCGCATCGGAACCTGGCTGCCCCGGCTGTGGCCGGCATCGCCCGCGCGGCAACAGGCGAGTGCGCAACTGCAGGCCTTGCGGCAGGCGCCTGCACCCGCCAAACCCGCCGTGTTCGGCACGACGCTGCAACAGTTGCGTGCGCTGCGCAACGCCGGCGTGCGCCTGCGCCTGCCCCCCGCGCCCGAGATGGCGCCGGAAGCTCCGGAGGTGACCCCATGAAATCGTTCCGCACCGTGATCCTGCTGCTGGCGCTCGTGCTGCTGGGTGCGCTCGCCGCGCAGTGGATGGCAGGCACCGACCGCGACCTGGGCGAGGTGTTCGTCCGCTTCGCCGGCTACGACGTGCATACCAACGTGCCGCGCGCTGCGCTCACATTGGTGCTGGTGGCGGCACTCGCATGGCTCGCGTGGCGGCTGCTCTCGCTGCCGTTCCGCGCCTGGAGTCGCCATCGCCGCAAGCAGGCGCGTGCACGCCTGATCGAAGGCCTGGACGCCTTGCACGGCGGACATTGGTCGAAGTCGGGCAAGTTGCTAGAGCGCGCCGCCGAAGACGATGAAGTCGGTACCATCGCCCGTGTCGGCGCCGTGCAGGCCGCCGCCGCGCAAGGCGACGACGCCACCATGCAACGCCACCTCGATGCACTGCGCGAACGTTCAGCGGTTGCGCACGCGTTGGCCGCCGCGCAGCTCGCCCTCGCCGCCGGGCGCGCACGCGACGCGCTCGACCTGCTGGATGCCCCGACCGTGCAGCCGCTGCCGCCGCGCGGCCTGGCCTTGCGCGCGCAGGCGCTCACCGACACCGCGCGTGCGTACGAGGCGTACGGTCTGCTGGGCGCGTTGAAGCAGCAACAGGCGATCGCACCGGCCGCGTTCGACGCGCTGGAGCAGCGACTCGCCGCACAGTCGTTGCAAGAAGCAGCCGATGCCAACGCATTGGCCGAGCGCTGGGAGACGTTGACGAAGGCGCTACGCGTACAGCCCGCCGTGGTCGCGGCGTACGCCGAGCGCGCGGCCGCATTGCGCTGGGAAGACGCGGCGACGCGCAGCATCGAACAGGCGCTCGAGGCGCGCTGGGACGAAGGCCTGGCAGCGCTCTATGGCCGCCTGCCCATCGGCAAGCTGGATTCGCGGCGCGCCAGCGCGCAGCACTGGCTGCAGGCGCATCCGGCCAGCCCGGCGCTGTTGCTGACGCTCGGTCGACTGGCTCGCCTCCAGGGCCAGTGGCCGCAGGCGCAGGAGTTCCTGCATCGCGCGATCGCGCAGGGAGCCGGCGCCGAGGCATGGGAAGAGCTGGGCGAAGGCTTCAACGCCGCCGGCGATACCGCGCAGGCGCAGCAGTGCTACGCCAATGCGTTGAAGGCCGCGCGGGCGGAGGCGCCGGTCGTGCTGCCCGGGCGCGACCTGCGGCAGACGATCCACGACGAGGCCGTCGTCGAGGATCGCGACGCGCACGGACTGCCCCGCCTGCGCGACTGACGCCCGTTATGACGCCGCGGGGCGCGGATGCGTCTTGCGCCAGCGGCGCCAGCCCACCACCGCCGCGACCACCCCCAGCCACAACGGCCACAGCGCGGCCAAGGCGATGACGATATCCAGCGCGGCACGCCAGCCGACCGCCAGCGACTCGCCGAGGCGGGAGAAGAAGCCCGGCCCGTTGTCGCGGAACACCGCATCGACATCGACCCGTTCCGCACGCCGCACCTGCGCATCCTGACGCAGCGACAGGGTGATCGTGCTGAAGGCGACGCGGTCCTCGAACTGCTTCTGCGCAATCAGCGCCTCGTCGCGGTTGGCGCGCGCCGCACCACGCGACTGGATCGCGTCGGTCTTGTCGGCAAGCTTGCCTCCCACCTGCACCGCGTCGCCCAGCTCGCGCTGCTCGTCCTGCGCGCGCTGGCTGGCCAGCTGCTGGCGCAGCAGGTCGAACTGCGCATCACGGGCCGAGAAGCTGCGCCGATCAAGGAATTCCATCTGCGCGGCGACCGCGCGCAGGAACGCCTGTGTGCGCTCGCTGGGCACGCGCACGGTCAGCTGGCCCTGCAGGCTGTATTCGGTCAGTTCCAGACGCTTGCCCGGCGCCAGCGGCCGGCTCAGCACGCGCTGGACTTGCGACGAGATCTCGTTGTCGACGACGAATCCGCCTTGCGCAGCGACTTCATCCTCGATCGCCAGCGCGGTGCGGTAGACATCCACCACCTGGAACTGCGCCTGCGCGGTGCGGATGAAACGGCGCTGCGGATCGATCTGGCTCGTCACGTCCGACGCCATCTGCGACGGATCGACTCCCGGCCCTTGCAGCGCCGGCGAGGCCGCGTTCTGCTGTCGAGCGGCGGCGGTGGCGGTGTCGGAAGGAGCTTCGGCCAACAACGGAGCGCCCGCGGCGTCAGCACTCGACTCGGCAGCGGCCGCGGCCTCCCGTTCGGCCATCTCGTGCTTGCTGCAGGAAGCGATGAGGACAGCAAGAGCCAACAGCGGAACAACGCGGTACATCCTGTGCAGGCGCATGGAAACTCCGAAGGCAGCGTGGCGATGGCCGGCGGTGCCGGCCCGACTACCAACGCCTGGCATGGCCCACCGGGGTTGGCCGCATCATTCCATGGCCGGATCGGTCCCCGCGAGGGGTGGCGCAGCGCGCGCAAGACCCGTGTGACAATCGGATCGCCTGCCCTTCGGTGATCCGCGATGACCCGATTCCTGCGCGCCGCATTCCTCCTCGCCCTGCTGGCCACCGCCGCCGTGCAGGCCAAGACGCCGGTAGCGACCGGCGCCGGCGGGGGCGCGGCGACGATCAGCGAACAGGCCACGCAATCGGCCATCGACATCCTGGACCGGGGCGGCAACGCGGTCGATGCCGCCGTCGCCGCGGCGGCCACGCTCGGGGTGACGGATCCCTTCAGCTGCGGGATCGGCGGCGGCGGTTTCATGCTGGTGTACCTGGCGAAAGAGCAACGCGTGGTCGCCCTCGACCATCGCGAGACCGCGCCGGCCGACGTGACGCCGGCGCTGTTCGTCGAAAACGGACGGGAAATGGATTTCGATACCGCGGTCGCCAGTGGCCTGTCCGTGGGCGTGCCCGGCACCGTGCGTGGCTGGGACGACGCGTTGCGACGCTACGGCACGATGTCCTTCGAACAGGTGCTGGCCCCTGCCATCGCCGTGGCGGAGCGGGGTTTCATTGTCGACGCGAATTTCTCGGGCCTGATCGCGCGCAACGAAGGCAAGTTCCGCCGCTTCCCGGCCACCGCGGCGCTGTACCTGCGCGACGGCAAGGCGTTGCCCGCCGGTACGCGCCTGCGCAACCCCGATCTCGCACGCACCTATCGCCTGCTCGCGCGCGAAGGCGTGAATGCGTTTTACGCGGGCCCGCTCGCGAACGCGATCGTCGATGCGGTCAACCGTCCGCCAACGGCGAGCGGCGTCTCCGTGCGTGGGGGCCGCATGACGCTGGCGGACCTGGCCGACTACCAGGCTCGCGTGCGTGCGCCATTGCGTTCTCGCTATCGTGGCTACGACCTCTATGGCATGCCGCTGCCGAGCAGTGGCGGCGTGACCGTGTTCGAAGCGCTCAACATCCTGGAAGGCTACGACTTGAAGGCGTTGCCGCGCGTGCAGGTGGAGCATCTCTATCTGGAAGCGAGCCGCCTCGCCTTCGCCGATCGCGATGCCTACCTGGCCGATCCGGAGTACGTGGATGCGCCCGTGGCCGGCCTGCTCAGCGAGGCCTACGCGGTGCAGCGGCGCGCGCTGATCGATCCCGCCCGTGCGGCGCCCGGTCCGGTCGCCGCGGGCGATCCGTTCGCCTTCCAGCAGGATGCGAGCTATCCCTTGCGCCCCGCGCCGCGCGTGCTGCAGCCGGAGAGCACGCACACTACGCACCTGACCGTATCCGACAAGGACGGCAACGTCGTCGCCTATACCTTCACCATCGAGGACTGGGGCGGCAGCGGCATCGTCGTGCCGGGTTACGGCTTCCTGCTCAACAACGAGCTGACCGATTTCGATTTCACCGCCCCGCACCCGAACGTGCCCGAAGGCGGCAAGCGCCCGCGCAGCAGCATGACGCCGACGCTGGGGTTCAAGGACGGCAAGCCCGCGTTCTCGATCGGCAGCCCGGGCGGCTCCACCATCATCACCACGGTGCTGCAGACCCTCGTCAACTACATCGACCTGGGCCTGCCGATGGACCAGGCCATCGACGCGCCGCGGCTATCGCAACGCAACGGCGCCGTCACCGATATCGAACCCGGCTTCGCCGGCAGCGCGCAGGCCAAAGAGCTTGTGCGCCTCGGGCAGCGTTGGTCCGACCAGGCCGAGGAAATCGGCGCCGCGAACGCGCTGGTGTTCCATCCGGATGGCACGGTGACGGCCGTCAGTGAAGGGCACCGCCATGGGATCGGCAGCGCGCAGGTGCAGGCGCCCGCGCGCTGATCCCGCGCAAGCTCAACGCTCGATGATCGCCACCACGCCCATGCCGCCGGCGGTGCAGATCGAGACCAGCGCGCGGCCACCGCCGCGCTGCTTCAGTTCCTTCGCCACGGTGGCAACGATGCGCGCACCGGTGGCGGCGAAGGGATGGCCCGTCGCCAGCGAGGAGCCGTTCGGATTCATCTTCGCCGGATCGATCTTGCCGAGCGGCGCATCCAGGCCAAGACGGTTGCGGCAGTAGTCCTCGCTCTCCCACGCGCGCAGCGTGCACAGCACCTGCGCGGCGAAGGCTTCGTGGATCTCGTAGATGTCGAAGTCCTGCAACGTCAGGCCGTGGCGCTTGAGCATCTCAGGCACGGCCACCGTGGGCGCCATCAGCAGGCCTTCGCCGTGCACGAAATCCACGGCCGCCACCTGGGCGTCCTTCAGATAGGCCAGCGGCTCGTGGCCGTGCGCCTTCGCCCATTCATCGCTGGATAGCAGCACGGCCGCGGCGCCATCGGTCAGCGGCGTGGAGTTGGCGGCGGTCAGCGTGCCGCGGCCGGAGGTCTTATCGAACGCGGGCTTCAGCGTGGCCAGTTTTTCCAGCGAGGTATCGGGACGCAGGATGTTGTCGCGCTCCAGGCCACGGAACGGCGCGATCAGATCATCGAAGAAACCGCGCTCGTACGCGGCGGCCAGTTTCTTGTGCGAAGCGACCGCGAGTTCGTCCTGCGAATCGCGCGAGATGTTCCATTCCTTCGCCATGTCCTCGCAGTGGTCGCCCATGCTCTTGCCGGTGCGCGGCTCGGCCACACCGGGGAACTCGGGCTTCAGTTCGCTGAACTTGAAGCCGCTGACCAGCGCCTTCAGCTTGTCCTGCGTGGTCTTGGCGCGGTTGGCGGCCAGCAGGCGCGCGCGCAGCTTCTTGCCGTAGACGATCGGCACTTCGGAGGTGGTGTCCGAACCGCCGCCGATGCCGGAGTCGATCTGGCCCAGCGCGATCTTGTTGCCGATGTGGATGATCGTGTCCAGGCTGGTGCCGCAGGCGCGCTGCAGGGTGATGCCAGGCGTCAGCGGTGACAGGCCGGAGGACAGCGCCGCTTCGCGGCCGAGGTCCAGTCCGACGAATGCTTGATCACGGCGCCCATCGCCACTTCGCCCAGCTGCTGGCCGTGCAGGCCGAAGCGCTCGACCAGCGCGCCCAGTGTGCGCACCGACATCCCCAGGTTCCCCACATCCGCGTAGGCCGTGTTCTGGCGGCAGAACGGAATGCGGACGCCGCCGAGGATGGCGACGGGGCGGGGTGCGGGCATGGGGACCTCTTTGCGGATGGCGACGACGGGAGGGTGAAGATGCGCCTGCGTACGGCAGGCATAATGGGGGAGTGTAATGCGCCCCTCCATCGCCTCCAACCGCTGACATGACTCGATCCCCAACCAGCCCTGTCGTCAGGGGCGTGATGGCCTTGGAACTGGCGGCCGGCAGCCTGCCGCAGCGCGCGGCACTGCCCGCCACGGACGCGAGCGCATTGGCGGAAAAGCTGGGCCGCGACCTGGCCACGCTTGCGCCCAAAGTCCGTAAACTGGACCTGGTCCTGGCGGCGGCGCATTTCGATCCTGCGGAAGCACTGCGGCCCGGCTGGTCGCTGCACCAGCGGCTGCACGAGCTGCACCAGCGTGCGCCGGGACTCAGTGAGGGCGCCCGGCTCATCGCGTTCGGCGCCGACGATACCGGTGACATCCCGATGCCGTTGCAAGCGGACGACGGCCTGCGCGGCGGCCTGTTGCGGGTGGTGCCGTTCCTGCTCAGCGGCGACGACCATACGGTCGAGGCCGTGGGCGAACGGTTGGAGAGCGTGCTGCTCGAAACCGGCATGGCCCAGGCCGATACCGCGCTGCTCGCGCAGAGCGCGTTCGGTGCGCAGATCGAGCACGCCCGCTACATGACGCTGCACGACCTCGCCGCGATGACGGCCATGCAGTACGAGCACGGTGGCCTGGGTGCGCTGTGGCCGGTGATCGAAACCGCCCTGATGGCGCCGGCCGACGAACAGTGGCTGGATGCGCCGCCGGAACCGCTGTTGCGGTACGCGCGGGGCGAGGTGCACATCGCCCTGTTCGAACCGATGGCCTGGCGGGCGCGCTATGCGCCGCAGGACGCCACCGACGAGCGGCTCGAGCGCGCCTACCAGCACTTCCAGGCGCGGCAGCAGCAGATCGCCGCCGTGCTCGAGGCCCATGGCATCCCGGTCACGTTCGCGCACTGCCCCGGCAAGGCCGACGCCAGGCAAACGCTGCAGTCGTAGCGTGCGCCATGCGCACGACCACGAGAAACACACATCGTTCGGTCGGGTGCGTGGCGCACGCTACGGTCTTGGGTGTTACTGGGTGACCTTGATGATGCCGCACGCCACGCGCGCGCCCGCGTTGCCGGCGGGTTGGCTGGCGTAGTCGTCCGCAGCCGCGTGCACGATCAGCGCGCGCCCGGCCACGTCGTTGATCGCACCGCCGCCCAGGGTGACGCCTTCCAGGTGCACGTTGATCTTCGCTACGCCTTCGGCATCGGCGCTGAGGTTGTTCATGTCGCCGGCATGGTGCGCGCCGCTGCCGGCCTTGCCGTGCGCGGCGTTGAACGGATTGAAGTGGGGACCTGCGCTGCTCGCGTCGGCGGCGCTGCAATCACCCTTCTCGTGGATGTGGAACGCGTGCGTGCTGTTGGCCGGCAGGCCGCCGACTTCGCCGGTCAGGTGCAGGCCCTTGCCCATCGGTACCAGGGTGACGCTGCCACTGACGCGGCTGGCGGACGCGGAAGCCAACACGGCGATGGCCTGCTTGGCGGTGCTGGTGGTGGGGATGTTTGGCGCCGAGGCGGTGGGCGTGGACGGCGTGGTGCTGCACGCGGCGAGCGCGAGGGCCGACGCGGCGGCCAGCAGGGCGATGCGCATGGGAATCTCCGGTGAAGGTCGTGGCCGACTAACGTAACGGCCGCTTCCTTCACGTTCAATGAAAGCGGACCGGCGCTATCCGCGTTTGCGGCCCGGCCCCAGTTTGCGCGTCACCGTGTTGCGACCCACGCCCAGCTTCACCGCCGCTTCCGCACGACGGCCGTGGGTCAGTTCCAGCGCGACTTCCAGCAGCGTGCGATCGAGGCGTTCACGCGCCTCGGCGTGCAGCGCTTCCGCGCCTTCCAGCAGGCGACGGCGCGCCCACTCGGCGAGGGCGTGGTCCCACTCGCCCCGCCCGCCGCCCACGACCGGCGCATGCGTCAGCGCGCCCTGCAGGTCGGTGGTGTTGATGACATCGGCCGGCGCCAGCGCGGCCAGGCGCCAGCACACGTTCTCGAGTTCTCGCACGTTGCCGGGCCAGTCGTGGGCCTGTAGCAGGTCGAGTGCGGCGTTGGCGAAGCGCTTGGGCGCGATATCGAGCTTGCGCGTGGCCATCGCCAGGAAATTCTCGGCCAGCTGCGGCACGTCGGCGCGACGCTCGCGCAGCGGCGGCAGTTGCAGGCGGACCACGTTGAGGCGATGCAGCAGGTCGGCGCGAAAGCGGCCTTCCGCGACCAGGCCGTCGAGGTCCTGGTGGGTCGCCGCGATCACGCGCACGTCGACGCGGATCAGCTCGCGACCGCCGACGCGGAAGAACTCGCCTTCGGCCAGCACGCGCAACAGGCGCGTCTGCAGCGGCAGAGGCATGTCGCCGATCTCGTCGAGGAAGAGCGTGCCGCCATCGGCCTGCTCGAAGCGACCGATGTGGCGCTTCTGCGCGCCGGTGAAGGCCCCGGCTTCATGGCCGAACAATTCGCTTTCCAGCAACTCCGCCGGAATCGCGGCGGTGTTGAGCGCGACGAAGGGTTTGCGCGACCGCGGCGATTCGTGGTGAAGCGCATGCGCCACCAGTTCCTTGCCGGTGCCGGTCTCGCCGGTGATCAGCACCGACAACGGCGCCTGCGCCAGGCGCCCGATCGCGCGGAACAGCGCGCGCATCGCCGGCGTATCGCCGATCAGCTGCGGCGTGGCCGACACCGCTTCGCCTTCCTGCGCATCGGCGTCGGCAACCTCGCCCACGTCCGGCAGGGTGCGGGCGGCCAGGGCGACCGCGTCGTCCAGATCGAACGGCTTGGACAGGAACTCATGCGCGCCGCCGCGAAACGCACCGGCCGTGCTCGCCACGTCGGTATACGCCGACATCACGATCACCGGCAGCTGCGGGTGCGTGGCCTTCAGCTTGTCGAGCAGCACCAGCCCGTCGTCGCCGGGCATGCGCACGTCGGTGAACAGCAGGTCCGGCGCGCCGCGTGCGCCCAGCGCATGCAGCGCGGCGGCGGCGCTGTCGAAGCCGTCCACGGAATAACCTGCATCGCGCAGCGCGGTGGCCAGTACGAAGCGCACGGAGCGGTCGTCGTCCACCACCCAGATGCGGCGCGCATCGGCAGTGGCGGCGGCCGCCAGTCGGTCAGTGGACATGACGTTCCTCGTCGGTGTCGTGCAGCGATTGCGGCAGCATCAGGGTGAAGACCGTATGACCGGGGCGGGAGCGGTAGGTCAGCGTGGCGCGATGTTCACGGGCGACCTGCTGGGACAGGGCCAGGCCCAGTCCGCTGCCTTCGGCACGGCCGCTCACCAGCGGGAGGAACAGGTGTTCGGCCAGTTCCTCCGGCACGCCGCGGCCGTCGTCGACGATCTCCACCCGCAGCGCCATCGCGTGCAGGTGATCGTGGATGCGCGAACCGTGTTCGACACGGGTGCGCAGGATGATGTTGGCCGCGCCCGCCTGGAGGGCGTTGCGGACCAGGTTCCAGACCGCCTGGGTCAGTCGGTCGGCGTCGCCGTCGAGCTCGGGCAGGCTGGGGTCATAGTCGCGTTGCAGGCGCACCGACCAGCCGCCCTCGTTCTCGGCCAGCCGCAGCACGCGTTCCAGCACGGCGTGGATGTTGAGCGGCGCGTGCGGTCGCTGGGGCACCGGCGAGAGCAGCTGTTCGAGCAGGCTGTTGAGGCGGTTGATCTCGGATTCGATCAGGCTGATCAGCTCGCGCTCGTCGTCGTTGTCCTCGCGCTGCACGGCGCGACGTGCCAGCAGCTGGGCGGCGCCCTTCAGGCCCGCCAGCGGGTTGCGCAGCTCATGGGCCAGGCCCTTCAGCGCGGCACTGAGGGCATTCGGCAGCGCCTGGGTCGGGTCCATGGCCGGGAATTCGTCCACCGGATGGGCCTCCAGCAGCCAGCCGCCGCCATCCAGCCGGGACAGCCAGCCTTCGGCGAAGCGGGGCGACTCGCCCGGCATGCCCAGCGCCAGCCGGTGCAGGCGCAGGACGTCACGGTCGGTGTTGTCCAGGAAGCGCGCCATGGCGTCGCCTTCGATCTCCAGAGCCGCCAGGGGTTGTCCCAACAGGCGGCGGGTGCTGACGCCCAGCCAGCGGGCGAAGGCAGGGTTCACGCCGCGGATCCGGCCGTCGGCATCCGCCCAGGCCACCGGCGTACTGAGGGCGTCGGTGGTGGGTTCGAATCGCATGCGGAAAACATCCGGGGACGGCATTGCACCAGTTTAGTGCAAAGCCATCCCCGGCAACGGTCAGGCCTCGTAGGCCGATTCGCCGTGGGACGTGATGTCCAGGCCCTCACGCTCGGCCTCTTCCGGCACCCGCAGGCCCACCGTGAACTTCACGATCAGGTAGGACAGCAGTGCCACCACGCCGGACAGCACGACGGTGATCAGCACGCCCTGCGCCTGGATCCAGACCTGGGAGCCGATCGAATACTCGGCCACGGCGGTCTCGGTGACGTAGTCCCAGATGCCCGCGCCGCCCAGCGAAGGCGCCGCGAACACGCCGGTCAGCAGCGCGCCGGTTATGCCGCCCACGCCGTGCACGCCGAACACATCCAGGCTGTCGTCCGCGCCCAGCAGCTTCTTCAGGCCGCTGACGCCCCACAGGCACAGCACGCCCGCGATCGCACCGATGGCCAGTGCGCCGTTCAGGCCCACCAGGCCAGCAGCCGGGGTGATGGCGACCAGGCCGGCCACCGCACCCGACGCCGCACCCAGCAGCGAGGGCTTGCCCTTGGTGATCCACTCCACCAGCAACCAGGCCACCACCGCCGCGGCCGTGGCCAGGAAGGTGTTGACGAAGGCGATCGCGGCGACGCCGCCGGCTTCCAGCGCCGAACCGGCGTTGAAGCCGAACCAGCCCACCCACAGGATCGACGCGCCGACCATCGTCAGCGTGAGGTTGTGCGGCTTGATCGCCTCGCGGCCATAGCCGGTGCGCTTGCCGATCACGTAGGCGCCCACCAGGCCTGCGATGGCGGCGTTGATGTGCACGACGGTGCCGCCGGCGAAATCCAGCGCGCCCTTGGCCCACAGGTAGCCGGACTTGGCCAGCACGCCGTCCACCGCATCGGTGCTGGTGAACGCATCGGGGCCGGGGAAGAACCACACCATGTGCGCCATCGGCAGGTACGCGAAGGTGAACCACAGCACGGTGAACAGCATCACGCCGGCGAACTTCACGCGCTCGGCGAACGCACCGACGATCAGCGCACAGGTGATGCACGCGAACGCACCCTGGAACACGAAGAACGCCAGTTCCGGGATGTAGACGCCCTTGGTGAACGTCGCACCGATCGAGGACGCATCCAGGCCCGCGGCGAACAACCGATCGGTGCCGCCGATGAAGGCATTGCCCTCGGTGAAGGCGAAGCTGTAGCCGTACAGCGCCCACAGCACCGCGACCAGCGAGAACACGGCCAGGTTCTGGATCAGGATGGACAGCACGTTCTTCGAACGCACCAGGCCGCCGTAGAACAGCGCCAGGCCAGGCAGCGTCATGAAGATCACCAGTGCCGCAGACACCAGCACCCACACGGTGTCGGGCTTGCTGATGGTCGGGGCAGGCGCTTCCTCGGCGGCGGCTTCTTCGGCGGGCGCTTCAGGCGGAGCCGCAGCGGCCTCCGCAGGCGCGGCCGCTTCGACCGGTGCAGGCGCGGCGTCGGCCGCAGCGGCGGCATCGGCAGCGGGGGCTTCGGTTGCGGGGACGGCGGTGTCCTGCGCGGCAAAGGCCGTCGAGGCCACGCCAACCGTCATCAGGCCGCACAGCGCGGCCAGGCACAACATCTGGGCACGGGTCTTCCACCCGGAGAACAGTCGAGTCTTCATAAGGGCTCCGAGTGTTAGAGCGCGTCCGCGCCGACTTCGCCGGTGCGGATGCGGATGACCTGGTCGATGGTGGTGACGAAGATCTTGCCGTCGCCGATCTTGCCGGTGCCGGCGGCCTGCTGGATCGCCTCGATGACGGCATCCAGTCGCTCGTCGGTGACGACGGTTTCGATCTTGATCTTCGGCAGGAAATCGACGACGTACTCGGCGCCGCGGTACAGCTCGGTGTGGCCCTTCTGCCGGCCGAAGCCCTTGACTTCGGTCACGGTGATGCCGGACACGCCCGCTTGCGACAAGGACTCTCGGACCTCGTCGAGCTTGAACGGCCGGATGATGGCGGTGATCAGTTTCATGCGCATACCCCGATGGTGGATGGAACCGGCCGACCGGAGCCGGCCGGCGGTTTCAAAGCACCCGTGCGCGCGACCCCCTGGCGGCGTGCACGTCGTCGGTGCGGAGTGATGCATGAACCGCACCCGTGCCCGCCGCGATCACATGCGACGGAAACGGATGACGTGGGAGGGAGCTGCGGTTCATGGACCTCTCCTGTGTTTCCCCAAGTACAGCGTTGGTGCGATCTCCAGGAATCGAAGACGGGTGTTGCCCCGGTTCCCCAACCGGGCGGACGCAGCGCGGCGCGTTGCGTCCGGTAAGGTGCGGCGATGGCGACGGGTGGGAGGGGAGATCCGTCGCCATCGCCGCGATAACTCAGTGCCCGCCCGCCGCGCCGCCGAGGACCGATGCACGGTCCCCGGCGAACTGGGCGATGACGGCATGCGCGTGCATCAGTTGGCGTAATACAGCTGGTATTCCAGCGGGTGCGTGGCCGCGCGGAACTTGGTCACTTCCTGCATCTTCAGCGCGATGTAGGCATCGATGAAGTCGTCCGACATCACGCCGCCGGCCTTCAGGAAGTCGCGGTCCTTGTCCAGCGCTTCCAGCGCCTGGTCCAGGCTGGAGCAGACCTGCGGGATGTTCTTCTCTTCTTCCGGCGGCAGGTCGTACAGGTCTTTGTCGCTCGGCGCGCCCGGGTCGATCTGGTTCTTGATGCCGTCCAGGCCGGCCATCATCAGCGCGGTGAAGGTCAGGTAGCCGGACTGCAGCGGATCGGGGAAGCGGATCTCGATGCGGCGCGCCTTCGGGTTGGCCACCCACGGGATGCGGCACGAGGCCGACCGGTTGCGCGCCGAGTACGCCAGCATCACCGGCGCTTCGAAGCCCGGCACCAGGCGCTTGTAGCTGTTGGTGCCGGAGTTGGAGAACGCGTTGATCGCCTTGGCGTGCTTGAAGATGCCGCCGATGTACCACAGCGCCAGCTGCGACAGGCCGCCGTAGCCGTCACCGGTGAACAGGTTGGTGCCGCCCTTGGCCAGCGACTGGTGCACGTGCATGCCGCTGCCGTTGTCGCCGACGATGGGCTTGGGCATGAAGGTGGCGGTCTTGCCGTTGCGGTGGGCCACGTTGCGGACCACGTACTTCATGCGCTGCAGTTCGTCGGCCTTCTGCACCAGCGTGTTGAACTTGGCGCCGATCTCGCACTGGCCGGCGGTGGCGACTTCGTGGTGGTGCACTTCGACTTCGATGCCGACCTGCTCCAGCGTCTTGCAGATCTCGGCACGCAGGTCGTGCAGCGAATCGGTCGGCGGCACCGGGAAGTAGCCGCCCTTGATGCCCGGACGGTAGCCGCTGTTGGCGCCGTCGTAGCTCTTGCCGCTGTTCCAGGCGCCTTCTTCGGAGTTGATCTTGAAGAACGCGTGGCCCATCTCGTTGGCGAACTGCACCGAGTCGAAGATGAAGAATTCGGGTTCCGGGCCGAAGAAGGCGACGTCGGCGATGCCGCTGGCCTTAAGGTGCGCTTCGGCGCGCTTGGCGATGCCGCGCGGGTCGCGCGAATAACCCTGCATGGTGGCCGGGTCCAGGATGTCGCAGATCAGCACCAGGGTCGGATCGGCGTAGAACGGATCCAGATAGGCGCTGCTCGGGTCGGGCAGCAGGACCATGTCGGACTCGTTGATGCCCTTCCAGCCCGAGATCGACGAGCCGTCGAACATCTTGCCGTCCTCGAACAGCGAAGCGTCGACGATGCTGACCGGGAAGGTGACGTGCTGTTCAACACCGCGCATGTCGACAAAGCGCAGGTCGACGAACTCGACCTTGTTGTCCTTGATCAGCTTTTCAACATTCTCCACAGACATCTCGGAACCTCGGGTTGGATAAGGATGTGCCGATGTACAGCAATCCCCATGCCAACCCGGAAACCGTCTCAAGCCATTGATTTCAAAGGACTAGATCGACGCTCTTTTCACGCCAAAGCCCCGCTTTGGTGCCCAATTTCCAGCTCATGCACTAAAACGGTGCAATAGCCTTTCCACTATCCTCTCCGCTTTCCGCCGTGCTCTGCGCCCATGACCGACCTGCTCGCCGCGCTGCTGCTCGGCATCCTCGAAGGCCTCACCGAATTTCTTCCCATCTCCAGCACGGGCCATCTGCTGATCGCCCAGCAGTGGCTGGGCCACCGCTCGGATTTCTTCAATATCGTTATCCAGGCGGGCGCGATCCTGGCCACCACACTGGTGTTCCGGCGCCGGATCTGGGAACTGGCCACCGGCTGGCGCAACGCCGAAACCCGCGACTACGCGCTGAAACTGGCCGCGGCCTTCCTGGTCACCGCGCTCGTCGGACTGCCGGTACGCCTGGCGGGCTGGGAGCTGCCGGAGACCGTCACCCCGATCGCCTGGGCTCTGATCCTGGGCGGCGTGTGGATGCTGGTGGCCGAGCATTTCGCCGAGAAGCGCGGCGACGTGGCGGCCATCACCTGGAAGGTGGCGGTGCTGGTCGGTCTGGCCCAGGTCGTGGCCGGCGTCTTCCCCGGCACCTCGCGCTCGGCCGCGGCGATCTTCATGGCGATGCTCGCCGGCACCAGCCGACGCTCGTCGGCGGCGGAGTTCGTGTTCCTCGTGGGCATCCCCACCATGTTCGCGGCCAGCGGTTATGCCTTCCTCGAACTGGTGAAGGACAACGCCCTGGGCAGCGAGAACTGGGGCGAGGTCGCCGTGGCCTTCGCGGCGGCGACGGCCACCGGCTTCGTGGTGGTGAAGTGGCTGCTGGGCTTCATCAAGGCGCACCGGTTCACCGGCTTCGCGATCTATCGCATCGTGCTGGGCGCGTTGCTGCTCCTGCTGATGCCGGCCGGGAGCTGAGCGCCCTTCACCCCGTTCCAACCGACCGCGCGTTTGCATAGGCCACCCCTGGAGATGACGCCATGAAACGACTGCTGCTGCTCGCCCTGCCCCTCGCCCTGGCCGGCTGCCCCAAGCCTGCCGATGACGCCGCGGCACCCACTGCGGCGCCGGTTGCCGCCCCCACGACCACGGCCCCTGTCGCAGACACTGCGCTGCTGCCGAAGTACCACTGGCGCCTCACCGCCGCGACCGATGCCCAAGGCCAGCGCCTCGATGCGCTGCTGGTGCAGCCCGACAAGCCCGTTACCCTGGATTTCCGCGACGGTCGGCTGGGCGTTTCCAACACCTGCAACCGCATGGGCGGCAGTTACACGCTGGCGGGTAGCTCGCTGACCGCCGGACCCCTCATGTCGACGAAGCGGGCCTGCGTCGAGCCTGCACTGATGGCCCTGGACGACGAGGTGGGCAAGCGGCTGGAAGGCACGCTGACACTGGCGACGGCAGCCGGCGATGCGCCCACGCTGACACTCACCACCGCCGCCGGCGACACGCTCACCTTCTCCGGCGAACCCACCGCGGAAACCCGCTACGGCGGCCCGGGCGAACGCGTGTTCCTGGAAGTGGCGTCGGAAACGAAGCCGTGCAGCCACCCGCTGATTCCGGACAAACAGTGCCTGCAGGTCCGCGAGATCCAGTACGACGGCAAGGGCCTGAAGGTCGGCACGCCCGGCGAGTTCCAGAACTTCTACGACCGCATCGAGGGGTACACCCACGAACCGGGCGTCCGCAACGTGCTGCGCGTGGACCGCTACACGGTGAAGGACCCGCCGGCCGATGCGTCCAACCGCGCCTACGTGCTCGACATGGTCGTGGAATCGGCCAACGAGAAGGAGTGAGCGCTTCGGTCGTGGCGCGTCGCCGGTATAGTGGCGCGCCACCGCCGCTTTCGCATCGTTGATGAAATCTTTCGCACGGAACGCGCCGTCCCATCCCTGGATCGCCGCCATGCTGCTGGCGGCCTCCTCCTTGCTGATGTGGTGGCCTGCACTGGACACCCCATTCTGGGGAGACGATTACGGGTTCCTGCACGCAGCGCATGCCACGAACGCCACTGGGGCGGCATGGTGGTCCGACTTCTGGCCGGCTTCGCCGCCGCGGTTCTGGCGACCCCTCTCGCAAGAAGGCTACTGGCGCTGGGTCGATGTCGCGCTCGGCGGCAATGCCCATGCCGCGCATGTGGTGAGCCTGGTGCTGCATGGATTGGCCAGCCTGGGCGTGGCGCTGCTCGGATCCTGCGTCGCGCGCGCATGCGGCTGGCCGCACGCGGGACGCATCGCCGCACTCGCAGGTTCTGTATATGCAGCCTTGGGGCTGCACCTGCTGCCGGTCCATTGGGCCTCGGCCGCCAACAACGCCATGTTGACCTTGTTCACCACGTTGCTGTTGGCTGCGTGGGTGAGTGCACCAGGGAGAGCCCGCGGCCTCCGCACCTTCCTGCTCTCGTTGATGCCGCTGTTGCTGGCGCTGGCCTTGCTCAGCAAGGAATCTGCGGCCCTGACACCGGCGCTGATGGTGGTCATGGCCGCATTCTGCGGCACGCGCCGGCCGAACCGCGACCAGATCGCGGCATGGTGCGCATGCGTCATCGTCGTGGCAGTGTGGTTGGTGCTGCGCGCACGGTTCACCGCCAACACCGACAAGGCCTACGACCTGACCCTCGGCAGCAACGTGATCCGCAATGCGGCTTCGCTCCTCGCGTGGCTGCTGAATGTGCCGCGCGAAGCGCTGCGTATGGCCGTGTTCGGTGAGCGGATGCCGGGGCTGGTCTGGGTCGCGGCCACCTCGCTGCCCATGCTCGCGGCGTGGAGCATCGCCGCTTGGCGCGGGCGCGCGCTGCTCACACCGCTGCAATGGAGCTGCGTGCCCGTCTTCGCCGTGCTGGCCTATGGCCCCTACTTCCTTTTCGCCTGGAACAGCTACGAGTACTACGCCGCGATCGCGGTGATCCTGCCGGTCATCGCGCTCGCGCGGAGCATCGCCGCCGATGGCATCGCGCTCGTGGTCGTCGCGCTGATCGCGCTGTCTTCATGGATCGCCGTGGAAGGCACCCGCCGCCTCGATCACCCCGGACTGATCGGACGGGCCCGCTGGGCGGAGGCGACGCTGCAGACGCTGGAGAAGCAGCCGGTGCCGGCCATGCCCCTGCACGTCAGCGTGACGGACGAACAGCGGTTCTACGCCATCGGTGGGTGGGGACTGGCGTGGCGCCTCGGCATTCCGGTGCAGGACATCAGCGTCGCACGCGAATGCCCTTCCATGGGAACCTGCCTCATCATCGATGACCAGGGCCGCGCGCGCTGGCGTGAAGCCCCCTGACGCGGGATCACGCGAACGCGCAAGCGGCTTCGACCTTCTCTTGATTCAACCGCGCAGCGACGAGTTCAACGTGTATGTGCCATGCACTGCGGCCTCAGCCAGCACATGGCCCTGCATCGCGCGTTCGACATCGGACGCCGTGAAACGCGCCGGCACGTCGAGCGAAGCCACATCCAGCGCGAACAGCCGGAAGAAGTAGCGGTGAACGCGCAGATCGTTGAACGGCGGATACGGACCGTCGTAGCCTAGGTAATCCCCGCCCATCTGCCCGTCGCCGGCGAACCAGCCGGTGTAGTCGTTCAGGCCCTGTCGCGCGCCAGCGGGGCCCGCCGGTTGCGCCTTGCCGCGCGCAGTGACGCCGTCGCTGCAGCTGCCTGCCGCGATCTCGCGCACATCGGGTGCGATGTCGACCATCGCCCAGTGGATGAAATGCGCGCGCGGTTGTTCGACCGGGATCTGCAGGTCGTCGCGACCGACCGTCTCGGGCACGGTCGGCACATCCGGATCGATGCAGAGCAGGGCGAAGGACGCGGTGCCCTCCGGCACGCAGTCCCACGCCAGGTGCGGATTGCGGTTGGGCGCGAAGCCGTCGGGCTGACCCATCGCGAACTCGGCCGGAATCGGACGGGTGTTTTCGAAACTGTCGCTCCAGATACGCATGCGCGGCTCCTGTGGGAGGGGTGGATCAGGCTTCGGGATATCCCAGGCGCACCGCGACCGGGGTGAGCATGGCGAACGGCCCGGCAAGCGCATCGGCGTACTTGCGCCAGTGGCCCGCTTCGAAACCTTCACTGCCGGGTTCCTGCGGAGGGGCCAAGCGCAGGCCACCGAGCGCCCGTCCCAGCACATCGGCAATCTCGGTCGGCGACCGCTCGATGCCGTCGAGGCGAACGACCGTCGCCGGGTACAGGTCCTGCTCCAGGATCGTCGCGACATGGTCCAGCACGGCGGCCAGCCACGCCGCCGCCGCATCCACCGACGTGATCGCATACATCGCCGGCGATCCGAACGCCAACCACTCCAGCAGCATGTCGCGAGGATCCCGCAACACCACCAGCAGGCGTCCTTCCGGCAGATGCGGGCGCAGGTCATGCAGTAGCGCGTTGTCCCACCAGACCAGCCAGTCGATCACATTGCCATCCGGAATCCCGCGCGCCGCCAGGCTGGCGCGCCAACCCGCGACCAGGCCGTTGCCCGGCTGCGTACCGCCAGCCAACTCCTGCACGGTGGCGTAGCGTTGCAAGCCGTCGCGCGGCGCACGCTGAGACAGACGATCACCACGCAGCGGGGCACCACTGGCGAAGAACACGGATGCGACGCGTTCCACCCCGGACCCCGGCGCGCCCCACAGGAGCAGCGGCCTCGACGGTGTTTCAGGAGTAATGGCGCCGCGCGCCGGCCATGCCTGCTGTGCAGCGCTCGGGGTATGCGGCGGCAGGTTGATCGCCAAATAGCCTTGCGCGCGCGTCACCCAGTTGCTCACGGCTTCAGCGCGCAACCCCGCGCGATCCTGCGCCAGCGCCAGCCATCCCAGCAGTGTCTGCCGAATTTCGTCCTGCTGCGCCTGCTGCAGCAGGTCCTGGACATGCGCCACGGCCGCTGCGGGGTCACGCGCGACCAGCGCGTTAACCCTGCGTGCCTGTGCGTCGCTATGACCCGGCACAAAGTCCAGGATGCGGTCCGCGACCGCGTCGGCCTCCTCGGTGCGCCCGGCATGGGCCAGCGCGGCCATATGTGCCTCAAGAGCCTGCACCGATTCCGGCGCCACGTGCACCCAACGTGCCGCCAGCGCGAGTGCGGCATCGCCGCCCAAGTCTTCCAGCGCCAAGCGCGCCAGCCAGAGGTCGGCCGTTCGCGGATGCAGGGCAAGGCATGCTTCGAGCAGCGCACGCCCCCGCTCCTGTTGGTCCTGCGCATGCCACAGTTGCAGCAGGGCGGACAGTGTGGCGCGGTCGTGGGCGCCGTTGCCCACGGCGTCTTCCAGCAACGGCTGCGCTTGCTCGAGCTGCCCTGCCCGCAGGCGCAGGTGGCCAGCCAAACGCTTCAGGCCCGGCGTAGCGCGCGTTGCGTCGGTGAACAGCGCGCCCAAGGCATCAGCGGCTTCATCGAAGCGGCCCTGACGACCGAGCAGATCCGCAATCAAGCCCCACAGGCTGGAGGCAGCGGGATTCTTTTCGACGATGGCGCGGAACGCCTGTTCTGCGAAAGCCAGATGGCCTTTGGCCATGTAGATGAAGCCCAACACGTAGCGCAACTGCGCATCCTCGGGTGCCGCCTCGATGGCCTGCGATACACGTTTGAGCGCAGTGTCCGCCTGGCCCCGCTGCAGTGCGACCATGCCTTCCACGACCGCAAGCTGCGGATGATTGGGCACCACGCGCTCGGCCAGGCGGTTCAACCGCTCGGCCTCGTCGAGGTCGCCGCGCGTCAACGCCAGCTGGGCCTGCGATAGATAGGCGCCGAACTGGTTGGGGTCCAGCCCGCTTGCCGTCGCCAGCGACGCTTGCGCCTCGTCCGTTCGGCGGCTGCCCACCAGCACGCCGGCGCGAGCCAGGTGAAGCTCGGCGTTCTCGGGCGAGAGGGCGATGGCCTGATCGATACTCGCCAGCGCCTCATCGACCTGACCGTTCTGAAGTTGGGCGGCAGACAGCCAGCGCAGCGCCTGAGGGTCGTCCGGACGCTCGGCCACCAGGGCTTCGGCAGCGGTCAGGGCATCGGCCACGGCGCCGCGGCGCAAGGCTTCGAGGATCGGGTCGTACATGGGACTACCAGCGTTCGGGCAAACGCCGATTGTAGCGGGGGTTACCGCCCTAGGCGGTGCTGCCGGCCAGCCGCTCGGCCACCCACCGCTCGGCGTAGCCATCGCCCGCGACGTTCTCGATGAAGGCGCAGTGCCCGCCCCAGGGCGCGATCTCCAGCGTCGCCTGGGCCGGCAACGCCCAGCCGCGGAAGGTGTCGAACGGGATGACCGGGTCGTCCTCGGCCATCAGGATATGCGCGGGCACGGACAGCCCGGCCAGGCGATCGCCGCCGATCGCGTAGCCATCGAAATAGGCGTCCAGCGTGCCGAACGCGGTATGCCGCTGGACCAGCCAGTCGGTCAGCGCGCGGATGTCGAGCGCCAGCACCGTGTCGTCGAAATCGTGGCGCTGCGGGAACAGATGGCGCTTGCGCTCCAGCGAACGCCGCCACTTGCGCGCGAAGTACCAGTCGTAGAGGGGCAGCCCGTTCTCGATACGGTCCATCGTGGTCGCCGGATCCAGCAACGGGCAGACCGCCGCCACGTGCGCCAGCGCCAGCCCGGCCTGTGGCGCACGCAAGGCCAGGCGCAGCGCGAAGTTGCCGCCCAGCGAATAGCCGGCCACCCGCATCGGCACGCCGCCAGCGAACCGCCGCGACACATCCACGGCCGCATGCACCACTTCATCGAGGCGGTTGGAGTGGAACAGGTCTTCGTTGAGGTGGTGGGTGTCACCGTGGTCGCGGAAATTCAGCCGGAACACGTCGAACCCACGCTTCAGCAACTGCGCGGCCGTGAGGCGCATGTAGCTGGAATCGGCACTGCCTTCCCAACCATGCAGCAGCAGCACCAGGCCACGGGGCTCGCGGCCGGGCATCTGGCTGAGGAAGCCTTGGAGCCTGACGCCATCGCCGCCGTCCACGATGTGCTCGGCGGTCACCGCGCCACTGATGGCCAGCGCACGCAGGCCGCGGCGGCGGCGCAGGGCGCTGGAGCCCAGCACCGATTGCAGGTGCGGATTGCGGAGCCAGCGCGGCGGGCGGTAGTCGGCGGCAGTGATCATGGGGTCATCGCGGCAGCGTCGGACCGAGCATGGCACCGCAGGACCGAGTATTCCTTCGATTCCGTCGGAAACCGGCCCATGGCATGGGTCAGGCGGCCGCCATGGCCTGCACGATCCGCTCGCGCGACAGGTCGGCGATGCGCCGGCGCCCGTCCACGTCCGCGATGCGGATCGGTTCGAGGAAGCAGATGTCCGCGGTCCGCGCCGGCTCGCCGAGCAGGCGCAGGAAATTGGCGAAGAAGCTTTCCTTAGGCCCGAACGCCACCACCGGCTGCGCGCTGCCGTGGGCGCCGTACCGCAACGCGACCGGCTGCACCGGCACGCCGGCTTCAACCGCAGCGAGGAAGATGCGGGCATGGAACGGGCCGACCTCGCGGCCGTCGCGCGTACGCCCCTCGGGGAACACGCCGACCGAACGCCCCTCGCGCAACCGCTGCATCATCGCCTGCAGCACGCCACCCAGCGATTCCTGGCTGCCGCGCTGGTGGAAGATGGTCTGGCCCTGCGCCGCCAGCCAGCCCACCACGGGCCAGCCGCGGATCTCGTGCTTGGCGACGAACCCCATCATGCGCTGGCTGTGCAGCGCCTCGATGTCGATCCAGCTCACGTGGTTGGCCACGAACATCGTCGGACCCGTCAGCGGCGTGCCGACCCGGCGCAGCCGGAAGCCGAAGATCCGCATCAGGCCGCTCGACCACCGGCGCACCGCGACGTCGCCCACGTTCTCCTCGCCCACGCGGATCCAGACCAGCAGCGGCGACAGGCACAGCAGGGTGATCGGCAGGAAGACCAGCAGGTGGACCAGCAACAGCGGCACGCGGTAGAGGTAGCGGAACGCCCGCGCCACGCCGCTGCCGCCGGCAACATGAACAGGGGGCGGCGTCATGCGTGCAAGATAGCAGGAGTGAGGGGGGGAGGGGCAGGAGTGAGCGCAGAGGAGTGAGGAGTGAGGAGTGAGCGAAGGCACAAGCGCCGGCCTCGCTCACTCCTCACTCCTCCGCGCTCCCCACTAGCTTCTCGGTACGACCGCCAACGTCAGGCGGGACACGCAGACCAGCTTGCTCTCGTCGTTTTCGATGCGGATCTCCCACAGCTGCGTGCTGCGACCCACATGCAGCGCGCGCGCCGTGCCGGTGACCACGCCGCCGCGCATCGCGCGCACGTGGTTGGCGTTGATCTCCAGGCCCACGACCGTCTCCTTCGTCGTGTCCACGCACAGGTTGCCGGCCATGCTGCCCAACGTCTCAGCCAACGCCACCGAAGCCCCGCCATGCAGGATGCCGAAGGGCTGCACGGTGCGCGCGTCCACCGGCATGGTGCCGCGCAACCAGTCGTCGCCGGCCGCGGTCATGACGATGCCCAGGTGAGAGACCAGCGTGTTCGCGGCGAAGGCGTTGAGGGCGGCGAGGTCGACGGGGGCGCGGAAAGCCATAGCGAGTCCTGGGAAGCGAGAAGTGAGTGGAGAGGAGTGAGGAGTGAGGAGTGAGGAGCAAGCGGGAGTGCCGCTTTCGCTCACTCCTCACTCCTCTCCGCTCACTCCTGCCCTACAGAATCGGCACCAACCCCGCACCGAACGCGGTCAGGATGCGCGTGTAGAGCCATTTCGGGCCTACGTTGACCTCGGGGAAATCGCCCACCGAGACATAGCAGCGGTGGAACGCCGGATCCTTCGGCGTCACCGGCAACGGGCAGTCGGGGCCGGGACGGAATTCGTAGCTGGTCGCATAGCGCCATGGCCAGAGGTCGAAGACCGGCAGAGCCTCGGAGACCTTGCCCAGGCTGTAATCCAGGCCGGAAAACACCACCGGTTTGGCGCGCGGTGCGATCACCCACGCGTTCTTCGGCGACATGTCGCGACGGATGCTATCAGCCAGTGCCTGGGCGAAGGCGGTGTCGTCGATCACCACCGCCGCCTCGGTGTTGTAATTCTCCGAACGTGGATCGAAGTTGTGCGTGCCGATCACCGCGGTCTGGCCGTCGATCACCATCGACTTCGCGTGCAGGCCCATGCGCACGCCGGCGCGCTTCAGCGGCAGCGGCTCGGCACCCGCGCCGCTGCTGAGGAACGAGGGCCGCGACTCGGTGCGCTGCAGGCGACGCGTGGTCTCGCCCTGCGAGCCGGACGACGGCCCGATCGATCCCGACGGGCCGCGCACGCCACCGCTGCCCGCGCCGCCGGTCTCACCCACCGCCAGCGGTGGCCCCTCCGGCATCAGAGCGGCGTAATCCACCGGCGCATCCTCCGGAAACGGCTTGAATTCGTGGATCTGGAAACCGAACTCGCGCAGGTAGCGACGCTTGTACTTGAACGACATCGAATAGACGACCGGGTTGTCGGTCGCGGCCAGGCTGTTGGTCGACACCACCACCTGCGGCGGCGGCTGGCGCAGCCGCATCTCGCGGAACATCGCCTGCGCCTGCTTGGACATCACCAGATAAGGCGTTTGCAGCAGGACCTCGGAGCGCGCCCCGCGGATCAGCGCCTCCAGCTCCGGCGCAGCGGGTGCGTCGTCGTCGCGTCGCTCGCGGCGATGCTTCTGCGGGCGGTCGGCGATGTAGCGCACCGCGCCGACGGGGTAAGCCGTGTCGACGAAGCGCTCGCGGATCACGGCAGCATCGCTGGCCTCCTCGCTGGCGGCCTGCACGCGTTCCGGCCGCAGGTAGCGCGGCGCCGGCATCGCTGGCACGCCCTCATTGAGCAGCGTGCGACCCACGTCGTTGAGCCGCTCCGCCGGCACGCTGCGCCGCGCGTCCCAGAACAGCTGGAAGTTGCGCGCCATCGCCTCGGCTTCAGGCCCAGCCACCAGCACGTCGCGGTCGCGGAAGTTGTATTCCGCGTCCCAGTCGTAATAGTCGTCCTGGTAGTTGCGGCCGCCACTGATGCCGACGCGGTCATCCACCAGCAGCAGCTTGGTGTGCATGCGCTGGTTGAAGCGGCGGAAGCAGCACAGCACGCTGCCCGCGTAATCGAGATAGTTGAGTTTGGCCTTGCCGAAGCTCGGGTTGTAGATCCGGATGGCGAAGTTTTCGTGCGCGCCGGACAACGCGGCCAGGATCTCCAGGTCGGCGATCGCCGACAGCTGGTCGATCAGCAAGCGCACCTGCACGCCGCGCCGCGCCGCGGCCAGCAGTTCGTCCAGCACCAGGCGGGCGCTGTCGTCCTTGTCGAAGATGTAGGTCTGCAGGTCGATGCGTTCGCGTGCGCTGCGGATCAGGTTCAGCCGCGCCAGCAGCGCGTCCGAGCCCTGGTCCAGGATCACCGCGTAATGCCGCGGCGCCTCGGGCGTGGAATCCGCCCGCGCCCGGTCGCCCAGGTCGTACAGCGGCGATCGCAGTGCACAGGCGTCGGCCTGCGTGCAGTCGACCACCTGCGAGCGCGCGGCAGCGGCGATGGCAGCGGCGCGGTCGCGCTGGCGGTCGGACAGGCTGGCGCAGGCGCTGCACAGCAGCGCGAGCCACAGGACCGCGCAGCGCGCGGCGATCACGGCGGCACTGCGGCGGTTCACGGCGTCTTCCCGCTCCGGATCCGCGCGCGCAGGACGAACACCACGCGGTCGCTGACCGCGAGCATCCAGTCATCCATGTCGTAGTCGCTGCGGCGCACCGCGCCGGTCGCCACCACGTCGCAGCCCACCGCGGGGTGCTGGCAGGTCGTCGGGGCGACGTCCAGGCTGCGCGGCCGGCTGATGCCCTTGATGCTCAGGTCGCCCTCGAGCTTGCCGCCGTCGTAAAGCAGCATCGGGTCGTAGGGCTTGGAGGTGAACGTGACCACCGGGTAGCGATCGGCATCGAAGAACTTCTCGCTGCGCGCCCAATCGCTATAGCGCGGATGGTCGATGATTTCCACGTCGCGCGTGTACATGCGCAGGCGAACCTGCTGGCGTCCGTCGGGCAAGTGCTCCACCGAGCCTTCGTAATGGCGGAACACGCCGTCCAGGACCTGGCCCCAGCGCGTGCGCAACTCGAACCCCAGCCGGGTATTGACCGGGTCGAAGTCGTTGCGCCCCTGCGCGAGCACCGGCGCGGCGAGCAGCGCGGTGACCGCCAGCGCGGCCAAGCGCAGGCCGACGGCGAAGATCGGCGTCATGGCCACCAGAAGGCGGAGAGCTGCGCCACGCCCGGTTCGATGCTCGCGTCCACCGGCAGCGTCAGCACCACCACGCCGGCCGGCGGCATGCCGCGGTACTCGCTGGTCACGCCGGAATACATCAGGGCGGCCAGCTGTTCGAAGCCGGGGTTGTGGCCCACCATCAGCAGGCGCTCGGCTTCGCGATGCTGGTCGGCGAGATCGGCCAGCGTGCCCGGCGTGGCCTCGTAGATGCGCTCTTCCAGCCGCTGCTCGACATAGCCGATCGCACCCAGCACGGCCTCCAGGGTCTCGCGCGCCCGGCGCGCCGGCGAGCACAGCACCCGGTCGGGCACCAGGCCCTTGTCCTTCAGCCAGGCCGCGACCGCCTCGGCTTCGGCCAGGCCCTGCGGCGACAGGGGACGGTCCAGGTCGGACTGGCCAGGGGTGGCCGGTTCGGCATGCGCGTGGCGCAGCAGGATCAGTTCACGCATGGGACGCTTGCTCCTTGGGCCTCAGGCCTTCTTGATCCACTTCAACAACGGTTCCCAGTCGGCCTGATGGTCGCGCACCTGGGCCGAACGGTAATCGAACAGGCTGCGCCCCAGGCCCGCCAGCACCACGTAGGCCTGGGTATCGCGCAGCTGGGTGACGACCGGGTAAGGCCAGGTCTTCAGCATCTCCACCGCCTGCTGGGACGCATTGGTCCAGGGCTTGGTGCGATTCACCACCAGGCCCACCGGCAGCTTGCGCTTGTGCACGCGCGGCACCTTGGCCAAGGTATTGAGGAAGCCGACCGTGGCCTCGATGTCCAGCGCCGACGGCAGCACCGGCACCACCACCGCATCGGCGTGCTCCAGGAAGCTGTCCAGGTCGTCGGCCATCGCGCCGGCGGGCGCATCGACCACCACGCGCTCGGCGTCGTCCGGCAACCAGGCGCGCCACGCGCGCTTGCCGCTGGCGTCGATCGGCAGGACGGCGCTCTCCAGTTCGGCGCGACGTTCGGCCCAGCGGGTGGAAGAGTGCTGCGGATCCACATCCACCAGCACCGTGCGTTTGCCATCCAGTGCGAAGTACGCGGCCAGATTGGTCGCCAGGGTGGTCTTGCCCGCGCCGCCCTTGGAGCTGGCGACCAGAATCGTCTTCATGCGCGCACCTCGTTGCCCGGGGAGCCCGCAGGGTACACCGGGGGCGGTGAAGCAGAAAGGCAGGAACGAGTGGGGAGGAACGAGAAACGAGCAAGGCGGGACGCGAGCGCCCTCGTTCCTCGTTCCTCCCCACTCGTTCCTGCTGTTATCGTGCGGTCCCCACGGACCGGATGCCCCATGAACGAGCTGCAGGACCTGACCGCGCTGATCCGCGCCAACACCCCGCTGATCGTCATCGAGACGCAGGACGAGACCCGCGTGGTGGAGCTGTTCCGACAGGCCTTGGGGCAGGTGTGGCGGGCGTTGTTCCGCTGGAGCATCACCGAGGGCCTGCGCCGGCTGGACATGGACCGTGAGGACGATGCGGTCGGCCCACCGGACGCCAGCGCCGCCTTGCAGGCCATCAAGCAGGCCGAGCAGCGCGGCATCTACCTGTTGTTCGACTTCCACCCCTACCTGGGCTACGCCAGCAGCCAGCGCCAGCTGCGCGACATCCTGCAGCGCCGCCACAGCCTGCCGCACGTGGTGGTGCTGGTGGGGACGAAGATCGAGCTGCCGGCCGAACTGGAAGCCCTGGCGGTGCGCTTCAGCCCGCGCCTGCCCGACGGCCACGCCCTGCTGAAGATGGTCCGCGAGGAAGCCGAGCATTACGCCCGCGAACACGGCGGCCGCCGGGTCGAGGCCGATGGCGAGGCGGTCAAGCAGATCGTGCGCAACCTGCAGGGCCTGAGCCTGGTGGATGCGCGCCGGATCGCCCGCCAGCTGATTTTCAACGACGGCGCGCTCAGCGCCAGCGATCTGCCCGCGTTGAACAAGCTCAAGTTCGAACTGCTGAACCGTAGCGGCCACCTGCACTACGAGTACGACACGGCGAAGTTCGCCGACGTCGCCGGCGCATCGCGGCTGAAGCGCTGGATCGAACAGCGCCGCGCGGTGTTCGTCTCCGGCAATCCGCCGCCGGGGCTGGACCTGCCCAAGGGCGTACTGCTGCTCGGCGTGCAGGGCTGCGGCAAGTCGATGCTGGCCAAGGCCACCGCGGCCGGCTTCGGTGTACCGCTGCTAAGGCTGGATTTCGGCACGCTGTACGACAAGTACCACGGCGAGACCGAGAAGAACCTGCGCGCCGCGCTCGCCTCGGCCGAGCAGCTGGCGCCGTGCGTACTGTGGATAGACGAAATCGAGAAGGGCTTGGCCAGCAGCGGCGACGAGGACGGCGGCGTCTCGCGCCGCGTGCTCGGCTACCTGCTCACCTGGATGGCCGAGCGCAAGGCCGGCGCCGGCAGTGGCCAGGTCTTTCTCGTCGCCACCGCCAACCAAGTACAGGACCTGCCGCCGGAACTGCTGCGCAAGGGCCGCTTCGACGAAATCTTCTTCGTCGACCTGCCCTCGCCCGACGCGCGCGTGGAAGTGCTGCGCGTGCACCTCTCGCGCCGGCAACTCGACCCGGAAGGCTTCAACCTGCCCGCTCTCGCCGCGGCGGCGAATGGGTTCTCCGGCGCGGAACTGGAACAGGCCATCGTCTCGGCGCTATACGCCGCGCACGCCGAACAGAAATCGCTCGACACCGACCTGGTCATGCACGAGATCCGCAGCACCCGGCCGCTGTCCGTGCTCATGGCCGAACAGGTACAGGCGCTGCGCGAGTGGGCGCGGGAGCGGACGGTACCGGCGGATTGATGCGGCCATAGCCGCGCAGCGAGTCAGAACGTCGTCGTATTCCGCAGATACAGATCGAGCGTGTAAGCGAATGCGTATTCGCGCAGCTTCGCCACCTGCTCCCTCTGGAAACCGTCCGGGTCCATGAAGGCCTTCGGATCCTTACTGGTTTCGGCACTCACCCGCGTCGCCCTCGAGAAGGCCTCGAACTCCCCAGCACACCCCGCGTAGGCAGCCGTTGCCACCTCGGTCGGCGTTCCCTTCACCGGCGTCAGCGTCTTGGCGAAGCGTCGTGCGTAGTCTGCGTGACAATCCAGCACCGCCTTGGCGTGCGGGTCGTCCCCGAACAGCGGATCGGGCTTCGATTGCGCCAACGCCAGCGGGACATGGAGCATCACGAAAGCGCAGAGCAGTAGCGTGTTCAGTCGCATGGCAATTCCCTTTGTTGTAGTGACGGCGCACGAGTGGGCGCCGGCGAGAGATATCGTCCCGATGTCGGTGCCCGAGGGACGATCAATGGATCGTCCGTCCAGCGGCCTGAGGGCGTCAAGACGCTGCGTCAGCGGGCCGCGGGGGAATCGCCCAGGAGGGCGCGCCATTCCGGGTTGTCGGGCCGCCAGCCGGCAGGCGGTTCCGCGGCAATGCCCTCGCGCGCGAGCTGGTAGCGCATGGCAGCCAGTTCGCCTTCCCGGAAGAGGCGGTTGAGATGATCCACCGGCAAGCGTCGTTCCTTCCCCGGACGCCCGTACTGGCGCAGCGAGTTTTCGTAGAGCCACGCGAAGCGACGCAGCCGCCCGCGGGCCTCGGTGCGCTCGACTTCCGTGTCCGCCCATTCGACCAGCCTCGGCAACGAAACAAGGGCGGGCAGCAGGGTCGATTCGTCGGCGCTCAGCAGCGCGTAGATGCGCCTGCAGGCTGCCCGCGTATCGGCGGGCAGGTGGCCGACCCGTGCGCTGCACCGCTGCTGGATCGGTTGCAGTGTCGGTATCACGATCGCCACATTGAGGGCCATCACCACGACGTCCGCCATATCCGACGCGGTAGCGCTGCGGCCCAAGCCAAGGTCTTCGCCAAGCGCCACCGCAAGCGCCGGGTCGAGCACCGGCGCTTGCGCCTGGCGCAGGACGGACGCCATCAGCGCACCGAGCTCGTTGATGCGGGGACGATAGTGCGTGCCCCGTGCAGCGGCCTGCTAGTATGACTCGGCGGCCGCCGAATCCTTGCGCTCGATGGCGTCTTGATAGGCGGTCAAGAGGATCTCGGCGTTGCCTGGATCCGCCGCCATCAGGCGCTGGAGCAACCGTCCTCTGTCGCAGGCTGCGTCTGTCATTGCGCAGGCATCCAGCAAGGCCCAGTCCACGAGCACATCGTCGCCGCGCGCGCGGTCGTAGGCCGTCTGGATCCATTCGCGCGCCTGCGGCCGCGAAAACACACCCCGCTCCGCGATGCTCGCTTCGTCGGTCTCCATCGGCCACAACCAGCCGGCGGCCAGCAGGTCGCGCGGTGTGCCACGCGCGGCGACACTGCGCAGATGCACTTCGACATTGCCCCGCCAGGCCTCGCGCCAAGCTTCGTCCGCTGCACTGAGGCGCGGATCGGATTCAACGCGACTTGCGGGAACGGACGGTGACGCCTCCTGTGCCCTTGTCCCTGCCGACGTCCACGATACGGCGATCAGCACCAGCCACACGCCCACCTGTCCCGCCTTGCGCATGCCCCGCTCCTGTCGGGAATCGAGTCGGCACGTTCGCACGGCCATGGTGACGCTTCAAGCGCTCGCGTTGTACGAGCTTCGTCGCGGCACGGCGAGGTTCACTCATTGCGGGCGCGTGATCTCCACCGCCGTCCCACTCACCCGCACACCTGTCGCCACGTCGACCGGCACGTCCACCTGCAGCAGGCTGGGCCGGCCGATGTCGTGGCCCTGGAGGATGCGGAAACGGCGCGTCGGCGGCAGTTCGCCCTGTGTGGCGAGGTAGGCGCCCAGCGCGGCGGCCGCCGCACCGGTCGCCGGATCTTCCACCACACCACCGGGCGGGAAGGGATTGCGCGCATGCAGCGTGTGCGGATCTTCGCGCCAGACCAGGTTCACCGTGGTCCAGCCGCGCGCCGCCATCAGCGCGGCAAGCGCATCGAAGTCGTAGTGCAGGTCGGCCAGTCGCGCGCGCGAGGCGGCCGCGATGACGGGATGCCAGGCGCCTGCATACGCGACGGCGGGCGGCAGGGCGGGATCGAGATCGTCGCGACGCCAATGCAAGGCCGCCAGCAAGCGATCGAGATCCGCCGGATTCAGTGCGTCGATGCGCGGCGCCACACTCGTCAGCGTCGCGGCGAAATCATCATCGACCGTGACGCGCACGCGCCCGGCCTGCGTGTGCAGGACGATGTCGCCCGGCCCGTGTTCGCGTGCGTGCGCGACCATCGCCGCGATCGTCGCGTGTCCGCAGAAGCTCACCTCGGCCAACGGGCTGAAGTAGCGCACGTCGAGCTCGCCGTCTTCGCGCGGCAACAGGAACGCGGTTTCCGAATAGCCCACGTCGGCGGCGATGTGCTGCATGGCCTCGTCGGACAGGCCGCGCGCGTCCAGGACGACGCCCGCCGGATTGCCACCGGCCGGATCGGTGGTGAACGCGCTGTAACGCAGGACCGCGGCGCTCATCGTGTTTCTCCTTCGAGGGCGACGGTCGCCGGCGTTTCCAGCCGCACGACCAGATAGCGCAGGAAGAATTGGGTCAGCGGCCCCACGCCGAAGGCGAACACCAGCGTGCCTACGCCGACCACCCCGCCGAGCAGCACGCCGACGATCAGGACCGTGACTTCGATCAGCGTGCGGATCGTCCGGATGGACCAGCCGGTGCGGCGCGCGAGGCCGGTCATCAGCCCATCGCGCGGACCGGGACCGAGTTGCGCACCGATGTACATCGCGGTGGCGATCGCGCAGAGCACCACGCCGGCCAGCAGGTAAGCCCAGCGCAGCGGCAGGCCTTCGGGCGTGGCCAGCAGCGCGAGGTTGAGGTCGGCGAACGGGCCCAGCAGCAGCGTGTTGGCCACCGTGCCCAGGCCTGGCATCTGCCGCAGCGGGATCCACGCGAGCAGCACGGCCACCGCGGTCACGATCATCACCGTACCGAACGACACCGGTACGTGGTGCGAGACGCCCAGGTGGAACACGTCCCACGGGGAGGCACCGACCGCGCCTTCGATCATCAGGGCGATGGCCAGGCCGTACAGCCACAGGCCGACGAGCAGGCGCACGACGCGTTCGGGCAGGCGGCCGGCGCGCAGCTGGGCGAGGGGGCCGAGGTTGGTCAGGCCGGGGGAAGAGGGTGCGGTCATGGGGCCACCTTCCCTCCGATTGGCCCTTTTGAATAGAGCCAATCATGCGATAGTGGCCCCATGAACCGTTCACTCGCCCCTGATCGACTCGCCGTCCTGGTCGGCGACTTCCCGCGCACGCCGGCGTATCGCGGCCTGCGCCAGGCCCTGCAGGAACTCATTGGCGATGGGCGCATCCCGTTGGGCACCCGCCTGCCCAGCGAACGCGCCGTCACCGAGGCGCTGGGCGTGTCGCGCAACACCGTCACGCGAGCGTATGCCGACCTCGTCGCTGCCGGGTTCGCCACCGCGCGGCAGGGAGCGGGCACGTTCGCCGCCGCGCCCGTCGATCGGCGGCGCGCCCACGACCATGCTCTGCACGCCGTCGGCACGGCGCCCTCGGTGGAAGGCGCGATCGACCTCAACTGCGCCGCCGGCGCCGCCACGCCCGGTGTCGCCGCAGCGTATGCACGGGCGCTGGAAGCGTTGCCCGCTTATCTGGCCAGCGACGGTTACCTGCCTTCGGGCCTGCCTGCGCTGCGCGCACGGATCGCGCAGTCGTATGCGGAGCGCGGCCTGCCGACGACGGCGGAGCAGATCGTGGTCACCTCGGGCGCGTTGTCGGCCATCGCGATCGTCGCGCGCACGCTGTCGCGCGCCGGCGACCGGCTGACAATCGAATCGCCGGTGTATTCGAACGCGATCGAAGCCTTGCGCCTCGGCGGCGGACGCCTGGTGCCCGCGCCGATGGCCGACCCGCTCGGCGACGAAGGCTGGGACCTGGCCGCGATCGAGGCGACGCTGCGGCAGACCTCGCCGCGCGCGGCGTACCTGATACCGGATTTCCAGAATCCCACCGGCTTCCTGATGAGCGAGGCGCAGCGCGAACGCTACGCGGCCGCACTGCAGGCGACACGCACGCTCGCCATCGTCGATGAGTCGCTGCAGGCGACCTGCCTGTCCGATGCACCGATGCCGGCACCGTTCGCCGCGCATGCGCCGGATGCCTTCACCATCGGCAGCACGTCGAAGCTGTGCTGGGGCGGCCTGCGCGTGGGCTGGATCCGCGCGCCGCGCGACGCCATCGACCGCCTGATCGCCACGCGCGTGCAGATGGACCTGGGCAGCTCGCTGTTCGACCAGCTCGTCGTCACCGAGATGCTCGGCGATGAAGGCGTCCTCGCCGCGCGCCGCGAACAACTGCGGCAGCGCCGCGACGCGCTCGCCGAGGCGTTGCGCGAACGGCTGCCGGCGTGGCAGTTCCGCCTGCCCGAGGGCGGGCTGTCGCTGTGGGTGCGCTTGCCCCGTGGCAGCGCGACGCAGCTCGCGGCGGACGTGGAGCGCAAGGGCGTCTACCTCGCACCCGGCCCAGTCTTCAGCGTGGAGGGTGGTTGCGACCAGTGGTTGCGCATTCCCTACGCCAAGCCCGAGGACACCCTGGTACAGGCGGTGCGGGTAATGGCCGATGTATGGAACGCCAATTCCCGCGAGACACGGCATCCACGCGATGGAGCGAAACGGCTGATCGCGTGATGCGTCAGCCGTCGTCGCCGCGCTTGCCGACGCGACGCTCCAGCCACGCCAGCACGAACAACACGGCGAACGTCAGCAAGGTGGCCAGCAGCGCCAGCCATCCGTGCCCGAAGCCGACCGCCACGCCGATCACCGCCACCATCAGCAACGACGCCGCCGTGGTGATCCCGGCCACAACGCGGCCGCGGTGGGCGATCATCGTACCCGCGCCGATGAAGGCCACGCCGGCGATCACCGCTTCCACGAGCCGAAACGGATCGATCTGCACGCGGCCGTCGTCGTCGTGCTGGGCCTGCGCCAGCATCATGTCGCCCATCCCGGTGAGCATCGCGGCGGCGCCGGCCACCAGCATGTGCGTGCGGAAGCCGGCCGGTCGGTCTTTCAGTTCCCGCTCCAAGCCAATGGCGCCGCCCAACAGCATCGCGAACGCGATCCTGCCGACGACCGGCGCCTGCACTTCCCATCCGTCGAACATGGCCTGACCTCCTGCGCGGATGCTTGCACCGCTCCGGTCAAAGGCGTGCGAAAGCCGCTATCAGCCCCACCGCCCGACCACCCACGCCCACATCGGCAGCGTCGCGAGCGACAGCAGGATGCCGTAGCCCACCATCGCGGCAGCCAGCCGCGGTGCCAACTGGTGGGAAATCGCCAGCGCGGCAGCGGTGATCATCGGCGGCATGGCCGACTCCAGCACGTTCGCCTGCAGCATCTCGCCGGACATGCCGAAAGCGAACGACAGCGGCAGCGCCAGGGCGGGCATCACCAGCAGGCGCAGCAGCAGGCCGACGGCGAGTGGCTTCACTTCGTCGCGCGGCAGTTTCAACTGGATGGTCAGGCCGACCGCCAGCATCACCAGCGGCAGCATCGCGTCGGCCAGGTGCTTCAACGCGGCGCCGATCCATGCCGGGGGTTGTTCCGGCATCAGCGTCAGCGCGAACAGCAGCGCCCACACCGGTGGGAACTTCACGATGCGCAGCCCGATCTCGCGCGTGGTGGGCGGCTTATCGCCGCCGTAGCGCGCCAGTACGTACAGCCCGAACGTGGAGAGCAGCACGAAGGTGCCGAATTGGTCGTACACGACGGCATAGGGCAGCGCGTGCTCACCCAGCAAGGCGCGCACCATCGGGTAACCGACGAAGCTGCTGTTGCACAGCGCCACGCACAGCAGCAGCACCGCATGCTCGTCGCGGCGGAAACCGAACACGCGCGTCGCCAGCGCCACCAGCGCCACCGTGGCGACCGTCAGGATCCATGGCGTCGCCACCACGCCAAGCAGGGATACGTCCAGCTGCAGGCGCGGCACGTAGATCAGGACGGCGGCGGGCAGGCAGAGGTACAGCACCACGCGGTTGAGCACGTCGGCGGCGTTCTCGGGGAACACGCGCAGGCGCGCGAACACCATGCCGAGGACGAGCAAGGCCAGGATCAGGGCGAAGGCATCGAATGCCATGCTGGAGCGGAGATCGGCGTGGGGCGACGTGGGACGGTCAGGATCGCATACCCCGCCGCGCAGCGCCGTTGGGCTTTCGTCGGGAGTGCGTTCCACCGCGGCGCAGGTCGCGTGGTGGCGCAGGGCTTATCATGGCGGCATGACGAATCCCGCTTTCCCCGCCGTGTCCGGCGCGATCACCCTGGACGGCCCCGAAGGTCCGCTGGAAGCCCATGTCGACTGGCCCGAGGAGGGCGAGCCGGTGGCGCCGATCACGGCGGTGGTCTGCCATCCGTTGCCTACCGAGGGCGGCACCATGCACAACAAGGTCGTGGTGATGGCGGCGCGCAGCCTGCGTGAACTCGGCGCGGTGACGGTGCGCTTCAACTTCCGCGGCACGGGCGCCTCGGCCGGGCTGTTCGATCACGGCGATGGCGAAATCGACGACCTGCGCGCGGTGGTGCGATGGGTGCGCGAACAGCGGCCGGGCACGCAGCTGTGGCTGGCCGGTTTCAGCTTCGGCGCGTACGTGTCGCTGCGGGCCAACGACAGCGTGCAACCGGATGCGCTGGTCTCGATCGCACCGCCCGCCGGCCGCTGGGATTTCGCCGCGATCGTGCCGCCGACCTGTCCGTGGCTGGTGGTCCAGGGCGAGGAGGACGAGATCGTCGACCCGCAGGCCGTGTACGACTGGATCGACTCGCTGAAGCAGCCGCCCGAGCTGATCCGCATGCCGGAGACCAGCCATTTCTTCCACCGCAAGCTGATGGACCTGCGCGGCGCCATCAAGCACGCGATGAAAGCCTACGTGCCGGCGTGATGGCGCTCGATCACGAGGAGACGGCCCCGACGCCGTCGCAGGTCTACGCGCGCGGCGCCGCGCAGGGCCAATGGCTGGACGATCCGGCGCAACATGCCGCGCTGGCTGAGCTGGACCGCATCCACGCCGCGCTGCTCGCCGATGACGGCACGCCGGGCCTGTTCGGTCGTCTGTTCGGCAAGGCGCCGGAGACGGTGAAGGGCCTGTACTACTGGGGCGAAGTGGGCCGCGGCAAGACCTTCCTGGTCGACCTGTTCTACGACAGCCTGCCGCTGCCGACGTATTCGGTCTCGCAGAACAAGGCGCATGGCGAAGGCGGCGGCAAGTACCGCACGCACTTCCACCGTTTCATGCGCGGTGTGCACGAGCGCCTTCGCCTGCACGCCGGCGAAAGCGATCCGCTGGCGAAGATCGTGCGCGAGGTGCGCGGCAAGCTGCGCGTGCTGGTGCTGGACGAGTTCTTCGTCACCGACATCGGCGATGCGATGCTGCTGGCGCGCCTGCTGGAGCGCATGTTCGCCGAGGGCATTACCCTGGTGACGACCTCCAACACGGCGCCGGGGAATCTTTACAAGGACGGCTTGCAGCGCGCGGGCTTCCTGCCGGCGATCGACCTGTTGCAGCAGTACTGCGTGGTGCTGCGCTCGGACGGGCAGGAGGACTACCGTCTGCGCGCGCTGACGCGCTCCCCGGTCTACCGCACGCCGCTGGACGGCGCAGCCGACGACTGGTTGGCGATGCGTTGGCGCGAACTCAGCGGCGGCGAAGCCGCGCACGCCGGCAACATCGAGATCGACAGCCGCAAGATCCCGGTACGCGGACGCGGCAAGAGCATCGCCTGGTTCGACTTCGCCGCCCTGTGCGAAGGTCCGCGCGGCACGACGGATTACATCGAGATCGCGCATGAGTTCAACACGGTGCTGCTGGGCGGCATCCCCTCGTTCGATGCGTCGAATGAGGATGCCGCACGCCGCTTCGTCAACCTGATCGACGAGCTCTACGACCGCCACGTCAACCTGGTCTGCACCGCCGCCACGGCGCCCACGGCGCTGTATGCGGGCACCCGGCTGCAGGGCGCGTTCGAGCGCACCGCCTCGCGCCTAATCGAGATGCAGAGCGCCGAGTACCTGGCCACGCCGCACAAGGCTTGAGCCATGAAGGCCGTGCCGACCGCGATCGCCGAGGCATTGCATTGCACGATCGTCGAGGGCGGCCGCGTCTGCGTACTGACCGGCGCGGGCATGTCGGCCGAGAGCGGCATCCCCACCTTCCGCGGCACGCACGACAGCCTGTGGTCGCGCTTCGACCCGATGCGGCTGGCGACCGCCGAGGCCTGGCGCGAGGATCCCGCGCTGGTCTGGGGCTGGTACCGCTGGCGCATGCAGCTCGTCCGGGCTGCGCAGCCGAATGCCGGTCATCGCGCCCTGGCCACGCTGGCGCAGCGCGTGCCGCTATCGCTGGTCACCCAGAACGTCGACGACCTGCATGAACGCGCCGGCAGCGCCGTCGATGCGCACGTGCACGGCAGCCTGTTCGCGCTGCGCTGCTTCGCTTGTGGCCACGCACACGTGGGTCCGCTCGACGACTACGTGGACGGCATGCAGCGCGTCGAACCGATGCACTGCGCGGCCTGCGGGGATCGCATCCGGCCGGGCGTGGTGTGGTTCGGCGAAGCGCTTCCCGACGACGCATGGAACACGGCCACCGACGCGGCGATGCGCTGCATGCTGATGCTGGTGGTGGGCACGTCGGGCCTGGTGTATCCGGCCGCCGGGCTACCTGCGCTGGCGCGACGCCACGGCGCCACCGTGGTGGAGATCAACCCCGAGCCCACCGCGCTTTCCGCCGAGGTCGATCACGCTTGGCGCGCGACCGCGGCACAGGCGTTGCCGCAACTACTGGTCTGATGCGCACGCACCGGCTTCACGCCGCGCTTGCCAGACTCCGGGCATCCGTCGAGGAGACCGTCATGAAGCCGATCACCTATGCACCGCTCTACGCCGCGCTCGCCGTTGCGGTGCTGGCCGGCTGCCAGCGCGCGCCCGACGCACAGGATGTCGATGCCGCCACGCAGACCGCCGCCGAGATCGCCGATCCCGCGCCCCCGGTGACCGGCCGCGAAGCGCCGCAGTTCCAGTTCGCCGACGACGAGATCGGCATTGCCCTGGCGCCGACGCCCGGACTCGAACTCCACCGCGACTTCACCCGCGACTACCTGTCCGCCGGTGCGTGGAAAGCCTTCGCCGCGCCGGATACGCGCGGTGAACCGCTGGTCGCGCTGGTGCTGGACGGATCGGACAAGATCACCGCCGCCGAATTGCGCATCGGCACCAGCACCGACAGCCATGCCCTCGTCACCTGCCTGGACCCGCCGGAAGGCGCGACCACCGAACCGCCCGATGAGGTACGCATCGACGGGCAAGCATTCCGTCACTTCCGTGCCGGCGACGCCGCGATGAGCCATTACCAGTCGGTCGATGCCTACCGGTCGGTGCGCAACGAGCGCTGCATCGCGATCGACCTGCTGGTCGCCGGCACCCGCCCGGAGGTCTACGACCCGCCGGCGACGCCGCCGTTCGATGAAGCGACGGCGCGTGCGCGGTTGCAGGAGGCGCTAGGTGCAGTGCGGATCATTCGCTAACGGCTTTGCCACCTCTCCACCACCACGGGAACGAGGACCGATGCGAGGGGGGGGGGAAGCGCGGCGTGAGGTTCTTGTGGGAGCGACGTAAGTCGCGATCGGCGATCGGTAAAGCCCATCGCGACTTAGGTCGCTCCCACGCCGGGCACTACTGCAGATGACGCTGTACGAATGCATTGACACTGTTCGTGTAGTCGGTCGGCAAACCGAGATCGCGATTCACCTCGCCATGCGAGAGATCCTCCGGCAGCACCTCCATCGGCACGCCGAGCGTTCTCGCCTTCTCCGCCATCGCGCGTCCCTGCGGACAGGCGTCCTGGCGCCGCGACGAGCAGACGAACAGCATCGGCACCGCGTCGCGCGTGAGCTGGTGGTAAGGCGAGGCAGCGATCCAGTCGGCCGGATTTCGGCCGAACGCCGCGTCGTAGATGCGCGGCAGCGGAGGCTTCTTCATCGTCTGCGGCACATCGAGCGCGCCGCTGTCGAGCGAGACCACGCCGCGCGGCCGCACGGCGCCCGCATCACGCCACAGGGCGGACGAGGCGCCCACCAGTGCGGCGAGGTGGGCGCCCGCGGAGTGACCCATCAGCAGCACGTTCGCCGGATCGGCCTGCCACGACGGTGCGCGCTTCTGCACGTCGGCCAGGGCGCGCGCGACGTCGCGGGCCTGGTCGATCGGCGCGGTGTCCGGACGCATGCGGTAGTTGATCGAGACCAGCACGTACCCCTTCGGCAGCCAGTACGCGGCCTTGTTCTCGACCACGCCCGGGTTGTCCTTGTTGCCGTTGGCCCATCCGCCGCCATGCACGAACAGGATGACCGGCGCGCGCCGCGGCTGCGCCGGCAGGTAGACGTCGTAGCGCTGGCGCGTGTCGTTGCCGTAGGACACGTCGCGTATCGCGCGCGCACCGGCGGGCAACGCGGGTGGGCGTGCAGCCGGCTGGCGCGAGGCTTCGCGCATCTCCTGCAGGCGCTCACGGAAGGTCTGCGCCGCCAGCGGCAGCACGGCGAACAGGGCGCAGGCCAGCAGGCCGGCACGGAACAGCGTCTTCATCGCATCACCTCGTGGGGACGTCCGGTTCAACCCGCGCGCAGCACCAGCTGGGCACGCAGGCCGTGGGGGGTATTCGGCAGCAGGCGCAGTTCGCCGCCGTGCTGGCGCGCCACACGGTCGACGATGGCCAAGCCCAGCCCGCTGCCGCCGCCCGCCTGGTCGTGGACGAAGGGCTGGCGTGCGCGCTCGGCCGCCTCGGCGGACAGGCCGGGGCCGCCGTCGGCGACTTCGACCACCCACGCCGCCCCTTCGGCCCACAGCTGCAACGACAACGGCAACGCGCCATGCCGCTCGGCGTTGACCAGCAGATTCTCCACCGCGCGCAACAACGCCATCGGCTTGCCGGGCAACAAGGCGTGCTCGGGCAGGTCGACGCGCCATCCTTTCGACGCCGCGGCGACCGCATGCCGGCAGATCGCGGCCAGGTCGACGGTCTCGCTGCCTTCGTCGCGACCATCGCGCGCGAAGGCGATGAACTGGCCCAGGATCGCGTCCATCTCGGCGATGTCGCGGTGCATGCTGCGGGTCAGCTCCGGATCGGTGTCGGGCACCATCTCCAGCGCGAACTGCAGGCGCGTGAGCGGCGTGCGCAAATCGTGCGAGATGCCGGCCAGCAACAGCGCGCGTTCTTCCGCCGCTGCACGCACGTCGCGACTGGCGTCGCCCAGCGCCTGCGCCAAGTCCGCCACCTCGCGTGGGCCCCGCGCATGCACCGGCGGCGGTGCGTCGCCACGCACGATGGCCGGTGCGGCGGCTGCGAGCTGGCGCAGCGGCTGCACCAGCCGGCGCGCGAAGTACGCGGCCGCCAGCCACACCAGCGCCACGCAGCCCACCAGCATGAACACCGAGAAACGGCGCATGCCGGTGCCGGGCCGGTCGTAAGCGAACGACACCCACAGGGGTTCGCGCGTGGCGGGTTTCAGCCAGATGACGCGCAAGCCGCGGCCGGTGTCCATCCGCAGTTCTCGACCCGCGCCCAGCGTGCCGGCGGCCCGTTCGCGCAGTTCGCGCAGCAAGGGGGCAAAGCGCGGCCGGGCGTCGGCAGGCGGTATGCTGCGTACCTCCAGCCCGGCTTCGCGCAGCTGCGCGACCGTGCGGGCATGAGGTTGGTGCTGGTCGAGTGCTTCCACCACTTCGGCGAAGCCCTGCATCGCGCGCAGCAGTTGGTCGGCCGCCGGCCGCGTGGCCAGTTCGCGCCCCAACAGGAGCGCCAGCACGGCGGCACCGACCAGCACCAGCGCGATGACCAGCGCCAGTTGACCGAACACGCTGCGCGGCAACGGCGCCCTCATGGTGTCGCCTCCGGCGGCACGAACACATAGCCCACGCCCCAGACCGTCTGGATCAGCCGCGGCTGACGCGGGTCCTCTTCAAGCAGGCGGCGCAGGCGCGCGATGGTCACGTCCATGCTGCGTTCGAAGGCCTCGTGTTCGCGGCCGCGCGCCAGGCTCATCAGACGATCGCGGCTGAGCGGCTGGCGCGGATGCCGCAGCAATACCGAGAGCACGGCGAATTCGCCGCTGGTGAGCCGCAGCAGCGCGCCGTCGCGGGTGAGCTCGCGTCGGCCGAGGTCCAGGCGGAACGGGCCGAAGGCGACATCGCCACCGTCGGGCTGCGGCGCGCCCGGCGCGGGGCGCGTGCGCCGCAACACCGATCGAATGCGCGCCAGCAGCTCGCGCGGGTTCACCGGCTTGGGCACGTAATCGTCCGCGCCGATCTCCAAGCCAACGATGCGGTCGATCTCATCGCCCTTGGCCGTCAGCATGACGATGGGCGTCGCGTCGCCCTGCCCGCGCAGGCGTCGGCAGATCTCCAGGCCGTTCTCGCCGGGCAGCATCAGGTCCAGCACGATCAGGTCGAAGTGGCCGCGATCCAGCGCCTGCCGCATCTGCCCGCCATCGCCCGCGCCACGCACCTCGAAACCCTGCGATTGCAGATAGCGCTGCAGCAGCTCGCGCAGGCGCACGTCGTCGTCGACCAGCAGGACACGGGGCAGGGCGTCTTCCATGGAGCCACTATCGCCCGCCGCCGCGACGGCCGGCAAACCCCGCCGACGGCCCGTTTGTAAGCAGATGTTTCCCGCGCGGCCGGCAGACACATCTGCTGTCAACCGCGACACACCTGCCCGCGTTGCCCGCCCTACCGTGGTCCTGCCGCCGCTTCCCCGTGCGGCCATCCCACATCCCCGACGAGGAATCCGCCATGAGCAAGACCCCGTTCCTGATCGCCACCGCCTTCGCCCTGTGCGCCACCACCCTGTTCGCCGACCACGCCGACGCCCGCGAGCGCAGCCGCGCCGTGCAGCGCAGCGCGCAAGGCGGCAACGTCGCGGTCGAGCGCAGCAATGCGCGCTTCGACAGCCAGCGCCAGCGCAACTGGCAGGCCGACGGCCAGGGCAATGCCACCGCCGCACGCAGCGGCGCCATCAGCGGTGCGAACGGCGGCAGTGCCGGCTACGACCGCAGCGCCTACCGCAACGCCGACGGCAGTGCCGGCCGCCAGGGTAGCGCCTACGCGAACGGCCCCAACGGCGGCACCGCCAGCACCAGTGGCGGCATCAGCCGCGATGCCGACGGCAACGTGACCGGCGCACGCAGCACCACCGCCACCGGCGCGAACGGCAACAGCTACAACGGCAGCACCACGGTGTCCGGCGGCACCGTCTCGCACACCGGCACCTGCACCAATGCCAGCGGCGAGACCATCGCCTGCCCGCGCGGCCACTGACGACCGCGTCTTTTCCGCAGGCGCGGCGGCATGGCACCCCCTATGCCGCATGGACGCCCTCCCACCCGTCGCGCCTGCACCTTCCTTTATTTCCTGGAGAACGCCATGTCCCGAACCATCCTGCTCCCCTTCGCCACCGCCCTGTCCGTGTTTTCGCTGGTGGCGCCCGCCTACGCGCAGCAGCGCACCCTGACCGACGAACAGAAAGCCACGCTGCAGGAACGCCTGAAGGCCGCCGACGCCAACGGCGATGGCCTGATCGACAAGGCCGAGGCCGACGCGAAGCTGCCGCGCATCGCCAAGCGCTTCGACACCCTGGATACGAACGACGACGGCAAGCTCTCGCCCGATGAAATGCGCGCCGCGGGCCAGAAGCTCGCCGAACGGCGCGCGCGGTAAGGCCGCGCCATGGACGGCCTGCGCGCCTTCGTCGGTCTGCCGCTGCTGGTGTTCGCGCTGATCGCGGCGATGGAAGCCGCGTGGCTCGCGCGGCGCGGCGTGCGCTACGACTGGAAGGGCTATTGGGCGTCCTTCGGCGACGCGGTGGGCCGCGCCCTGTCGGGCCTGCTGATCCAGGGCGGCATCGTCGGCGTGCTGCTGCTCGCGATCTGGGAGTTCCGCCTGACCACGATCGCGATGGACCAGGCCTGGCACTGGATCGCCCTCTTCCTCGGCCAGGAGCTCTGTTACTACGCGATGCACCGCGCCGACCACCGCGTGCGCTGGTTTTGGCTGAACCATTCGGTCCACCACTCGGCCACGCAGTACAACCTGTCCACCGCGTACCGGCTGGGGTGGACCGGCAAGCTGACCGGCGCGGCGGTGTTCTTCGGCCCCCTGGTCTGGCTGGGCTTCCCGGTGCCGTACGTGGTCGGCGCGTTGGCGCTGAACCTGCTGTACCAGTATTGGCTGCACACGGAACTGGTGCCGCGCCTGCCACGCGCCATCGAGTTCGTGTTCAACACACCGTCGCACCACCGCGTACACCACGCCAGCAATCCCGAGTACCTGGACTGCAACTACGGTGGCGTGTTGATCGTCTTCGACCGCCTGTTCGGCACCTGCCGCGGGGAGCGCCCGGACGTGCCGATCCGCTACGGCCTGGTAGACCCGGTGCGCAGCTACAACCCGGTGAAGATCGCCTTCCACGCCTGGGTGAAGCTGGGCCGCGACCTGCGCCGGGCACGCGGCCTGCGGCAGGTGGGCATGACCCTGTTCGGCCCGCCCGGGTTCGTCCCCGGCGGCGCGGACGAAGGCCGCCCGGGCCGCTGAGCGTGGCACGGGCCGGCGTGGCCGGCGACAATACGCGCCCCCGGCGGCCCCATGCCGCCCGCACGCCGAGCCCCATGACCGCCTTCGTTTCGCCCGACCGCATCCGCGGCCTGTTCGCCCAGGCCATGTCCGACATGTACCGCACCGAGGTGCCGTTGTACGGCGACCTGATCACGCTGGTCGGCGACATCAATGCCGAGACGCTGCAGCGCGATCCCGCCCTGGCCGAGCGCCTGCAGCGCACCGGCGAGACCGAACGCCTGGACCTGGAGCGCCATGGCGCCATCCGTGTCGGCACGCCGGCGGAGCTGGCGATGCTCGGCCGCGTGTTCGCGCTGATGGGCATGCACCCGGTGGGCTACTACGACCTCACCGTGGCCGGCGTGCCGGTGCACGCGACCGCGTTCCGCCCGCTCACCGAGGACGCGCTGGCCGCCAATCCGTTCCGCATCTTCACCTCGCTGCTTCGCCTGGAATTGATCGCCGACGCGACGCTGCGCGCGGAAGCCGAGGCCATCCTGGCCAAGCGCGACATCTTCACCGCCGGCGCGCGCGCGCTGGTGGACCAGGCCGAACGCGATGGCGGACTGGGCGATGTCGATGCGCAGCGCTTCGTCGCCGAGGCGCTCGAGACCTTCCGCTGGCACGGCGATGCGACCGTCTCGCTGGAGACCTACCGCGCGCTGCACGGTCTGCATCGGCTGGTCGCCGACGTGGTCAGCTTCCGCGGCCCGCACATCAACCACCTCACCCCGCGTACGCTGGACATCGACGCCGCGCAGGCGGCGATGCTCGAGCGCGGCATCCAGGCCAAGGCGCTGATCGAAGGTCCGCCGCGCCGCGCCGTGCCGATCCTGCTGCGGCAGACCAGCTTCAAGGCGCTGGAAGAGGAAGTCGCCTTCCCCGACGCCACCGGCACGCTGGTGCCCGGCAGCCACAGCGCGCGCTTCGGCGAGATCGAGCAGCGCGGCCTGGCTCTGACGCCCGCCGGGCGCGAGCTCTACGACCGCCTGCTCGCGCAGGTGCGCCAGGCCGGCGGCGCCGGCAACACGTCGGCGGACTATCCGCAGCGGCTGGCGGCGGCGTTCGCGGAATTCCCCGACGACGAGACCACGCTGCGTCGCGAAGGCCTGGGCTACTTCCGCTACCGCCTGACCGACTCCGGTGCCGCGTTGCCGGCGGCCGAGCGTGCGGCGATGACGCCCGACGCGCTGGTCGACGCCGGCCACGCCGTCGTGGACCCCATCGTGTACGAAGATTTCCTGCCGGTCAGCGCAGCGGGCATCTTCCAGTCCAACCTCGGCGGCGGCGAACAGCGCGCCTACGACGCGCATGCGAACCAGGAAGCGTTCGAAGCCGCGCTGGGCAAGACGATCCACGACCCGTTCGCGCTTTACCAACAGGCGCAGGACGCATCGGTCGCGGCGCTGCGCGGTTGATGGCTTTCCCCTCTCCCTGCGGCAGCGGGGAGAGGGTGCCGAAGGCGGGTGAGGGGCGAACGAAGTCCGGACACCAGATGCGTCCGCTCGAGACAACACGCTGGGTATCGAAGTACCTGACGTGCGCACCACTATTGCGCTCGCCCCTCATCCGCCCTTCGGGCACCTTCTCCCCGCCCAGCGGGGAGAAGGACTCAGCGGCGCAATGCGCCGAAACCGTGAAACCCGCTTCGTGCCGAGACTCGCTGTTCCACACAACATTTGGTGTTGACGCCTCCCGGACCCCCCACTATCTTGTGGCCGTCGGTTCCGGTGGCCGCAAGCCACGGGATTAAAACGGGAAGCCGGTGACGCGTTCGCGCCACTCCGGCACTGCCCCGCAGCGGTAATTGGGAACGAACCCGCCACACGCACTGAGGCGTCATGTCTTGGGAAGCGGCGGGGTAGGAGAGGCAGGAACGAGGGTGGAGGAACGAGGAACGAGAGAGACGCCTGCACGCGTTTACTCGTTCCTCGTTCCTCTCCACTCGTTCCTCGCCCCAAGCCCATAAGTCCGAAGACCTGCCGACAGCCGCGCGATGCACACCGCGCGGTGCCGGCCGCGGAATCTCCGGGGGGAGAGGGCTGGCGAAGCAGGGCACGCCGGTCTTCCGTCCGCGCGATCTCGCCCCCTGCGACGCCGCTTCCCCACTGTGATCCTCCATCCGGCCTTGCGCAGCCCCGCGAGGGACGGGCCGCCGCGTGCACCACGCATGGAGGATTCTCGTGACCCAGATCGACAGCGCCGTCGCCGACGCCGGCACCACCCCGTCCCAGAAGGACGCCTTTTCGCTGACCCCGCCGCCCACCGCCACCGCGATGAGCGTGACCAAGCGCAACGGCAGCCGTGAGCCGGTGGACCTCAACAAGATCGTGCGCGCGGTGCAGCGCAACTGCGAAGGCCTGCACGCCATCGACCCGATGCGCGTGGCCACCCGCACCATCTCCGGCCTGTACGACGGCGCCAGCACGCGCGAACTGGACGAACTGTCGATCCGCACCGCCGCGCTACTGACCGGCGAAGAACCCGAATACAGCCGCCTGGCCGCGCGCCTGCTCGCCGGCTACATCGTCAAGGAAGTCACCGGCCAGGAGATCCACGCATTCTCGCAGTCGGTCACCCGCGGCCACGAAGTCGGCCTGATCAACGACCGCCTGCTGAACTTCGTGCAGACCAACGCGCGCAAGCTCAACGACGCACTGGATGCCTCGCTCGACCTGCACTTCGACTACTTCGGCCTGCGCACTCTGTACGACCGCTACCTGCTGCGCCACCCTCATACGCGCAAGGTGATCGAGACGCCGCAGCAGTTCTTCCTGCGCATCGCCTGCGCGCTGAGCGAGGACGTGCCCGAAGCGTTGGCGCTGTATCGCCGCATGGGCAACCTGGACTACCTGCCCAGCTCGCCGACGCTGTTCAACAGCGGCACCACGCACGAGCAGCTGTCGTCGTGCTTCCTGCTTGATTCGCCGCAGGACACGCTGGAATCGATCTACGCCAAGTACGGCGATATCGCGCAGCTGAGCAAGTTCAGCGGCGGCATCGGCGTGAGCTACACGCGCGTGCGTTCGCGCGGCTCGCTGATCAAGTCCACCAACGGCCACAGCAACGGCATCGTGCCCTGGCTGAAGACGCTGGATTCCTCGGTTGCGGCGGTCAACCAGGGCGGCAAGCGCAAGGGCGCGGCCTGCGTGTACCTGGAAACGTGGCACGCCGACATCGAAGACTTCCTGGAACTGCGCGACAACACCGGCGACGAAGCGCGCCGCACGCATAACCTCAACCTGGCCAACTGGGTGCCGGATCTGTTCATGAAGCGCGTCGAAGCCGATCAGGAATGGTCGCTGTTCGATCCGCGCGTGGTGCCCGAGCTGACCGACCTGTACGGCGCCGCGTTCGAATTGGCGTACACACAGGCCGAACTGCAGGGCAAGGCGGTCAAGACGATCCCGGCCCGCAAGCTTTACGGCCGGATGATGCGTACGCTGGCCGAGACCGGCAATGGCTGGATGACCTTCAAGGACAAGTGCAACGCGGCGAGCAACCAGACGCTGCGCGCGGGCAACGTCATCCACCTGTCGAACCTGTGCACGGAAATCCTGGAAGTCACCTCGGCCGAAGAAACGGCGGTCTGCAACCTGGGCTCGATCAACCTCGGTCGCCATTTCGATGACGACGGTTGGTTCGACTTTGACAAGCTGGCCGAGACCGTCCGCCTGGCCGTGCGCCAGCTGGACCGCGTGATCGACCTGAACTTCTATCCGATCGAGACCGCGCGCCGCGGCAACCTGCGCTGGCGCCCGGTGGGCTTGGGCTGCATGGGCCTGCAGGACGTGTTCTTCAAGCTGCGCCTGCCGTTCGACAGCGCCGAGGCGCGCGCGCTGTCGGCGAAGATCGCCGAGACCATCTACTTCCATGCGCTGGAGACGTCGGTGGAACTGGCGCAGGAGCGCGGCCGGCACCCGTCCTTCGCCGATACCCGCGCCGCCAACGGCGAGCTGCAGTTCGATGCCTGGAACGTGGTTCCGGAGAACACGGAACGCTGGGACGCGCTGCGCGCGCGCATCAAGGAACACGGCCTGCGCAACTCGCTGCTGATCGCCATCGCGCCGACCGCCACGATCGCCTCGATCGCCGGCTGCTACGAATGCGTGGAGCCGCAGGTGTCCAACCTGTTCAAGCGCGAGACCCTGTCGGGCGACTTCCTGCAGGTCAACCGCTACTTGGTGGACGAGCTGAAGAAGCTGGGCCTGTGGACGCCGGAGACGCGCGATGCGATCAAGCTGGCGGAAGGCTCCATCCAGGGCATCGCGCAGATCCCGGAGACGCTGCAGCAGGTCTACCGCACCGCGTGGGAACTGCCGATGCGTTCGCTGATCGACATGGCCGCCGGCCGTGGCGCCTTCATCGACCAGTCGGCCTCGCTGAACCTGTTCATGGAGAGCCCGAACATCGGCGCGATGTCGTCCATGTACATGTACGCGTGGAAGCAGGGCATCAAGACCACCTACTACCTGCGTTCGCGCCCGGCGACCCGCATCGCCAAGACCACGGTCAGCAGCGCTGCGGTCACCGCCGAGCCCAAGCGGGAGTACACGCCGACGGAAGCCATTGCCTGCTCCTTGGAGAATCCGGAAGCGTGTGAGGCGTGTCAGTGAGGCGGGAACGAGTGGAGAGGAACGAGGAACGAGTGGAGGCTAGGGCGCGTCAAGCTTTGGCTGCTACCGGGATGGAGTTCCGTAGTTTCCGCCGCAGCGCCGTCAGGATTCGGCTTGTTTCATCGATAAGACCGTATGAAGAGTAAAGCTGTGCGGAGTCCATCCAGCCCAGGCGTTCGCACAAGAGCAATTGAGTGTGAAGTTCGGACAATGATCCTTGCGCGATGGCGAGGAATTGCGCCTTTTCCTTGCGAGACTCGCGAGACCAACCTTCTGCAACATTGCTCGGAACAGAAACCGCGGCGCGGGTGATCTGCGACCGCATGCCGAAGCGCTCTTCGGGCGGCAAATCCGTCGCGCATCGGCATGCGGTTTCCGCCAGCTCCATCGCCTTCCTCCATACCACCGCGTCCCGATAGTGCATTCCTACCTCCCTTTCGTTAGGCGAGCGTACTTCCACCCGGGCCGCGACCCCATCAGGAAACATCCCATGTCACCGCCGGAAAACCAGACGCTCTCTCTCGATACTCGTTCCTCCTCACTCGTTCCTCGCCTCCTCGATCCCGGTTTCGAACTGACGCTGCGCCCCATGCGCTACCCGCAGTTCTATGACATGTACCGCGACGCCATCAAGAACACGTGGACGGTGGAGGAGATCAATTTCCAGATCGACATCACCGACCTGCACTCGAAGATGACGCCGGCCGACCGCCACCTGATCCACCGGCTGGTGGCCTTCTTCGCCACCGGCGATTCGATCGTGTCGAACAACCTGGTGCTGAACCTGTACCAGCACCTCAACGCGCCGGAAGCGCGCATGTACCTGTCACGCCAGCTGTACGAGGAAGCGCTGCACGTGCAGTTCTATCTGACCCTGCTGGACAACTACCTGCCCGACCCGTCGGAGCGCTTCAAGGCGTTCGCCGCGGTGGAGAACATCCCGGCGATCAAGAAGAAGGCCGACTTCTGCTTCAAGTGGATCGACAGCATCCAGGACCTGAAGCGGATCGAGACGCGCGACCAGCGCCGGCAATTCCTGCTCAACCAGATCTGCTTCGCTGCGTGCATCGAAGGCCTGTTCTTCTTCGCCGCCTTCGCGTACGTCTACTTCTTCCGCTCGCGCGGCCTGCTGCCCGGCCTGGCCAGCGGCACCAATTGGGTGTTCCGCGACGAGAGCTGCCACATGGAGTTCGCGTTCGAGTGCGTGCGCACCGTGCGCGAGGAAGAGCCGGACCTGTTCGACGACGTGATGCAGCAGCAGGTCTACGACATGCTGGAGGAAGCCATCGAGTGCGAGGTGCAGTTCGCCGAGGACGTGCTGTCCGGTGGTGTGGCGGGCATCTCCACGCGCGACATGCGCCAGTACCTGCAGCATTGCGCCGACCAGCACTTCGTCAAGCTGGGCATGCCCAAACGCTACGACGTGCGCAACCCGCTGCCTTTCATGGAGTTGCAGGACGTGCAGGAGCTGACCAACTTCTTCGAACGCCGCGTCTCGGCCTACCAGCTGGGCGTGCAGGGCGAAGTCGGCTTCGATCACGCGTTCTGAGGCGCGGCGATGGCTGACGTGGGAGCGACGTAAGTCGCGATCTCCGCAATGACGCGTCGTCATGGCATCCGAAGAGCGGCCGCGCGCTTCTGGAGTCCTGTCGCGACTCACGTCGCTCCTACAGCAGCACAACATCCAGTCAGCTATGCTGCCGCCGGGAGCACGCGAACCGGAGTACCCCCATGACCGAACTGGCCAACGCCGAAGCGCGCCCGACCGAAGCGCGCCTGCTGCACATGGTCTTCCCCGACCACACCAACCACCTGGGCACGCTGTTCGGCGGTCAGGCGCTGGCGTGGATGGACATGTCGGCCTTCATCGCCGCCTCCCGCTACGCCCGCACGACCGTGGTGACCGCGCGATCGGAGCAGGTCGATTTCAACCAGCCGATCCACAAGGGCGACCTGGTGGAAGTGGTCGCGCGCGTGGTGAAAGTCGGCCGGAGCTCGATGAACGTGGACGTGGAGGTCATCACCGAGAACCTGCTGACCGGCGAGCGCAAGTTGTGCACGCGCGGCCACTTCGTGATGATCGCCCTCGACCCGCTGGGCCGGCCGACACAGGCGCCGCCGCTGCCGCCGGCAATAGCACAGGATTGAAGCGACGGTGGCGGGCCGAGGCCCGCCACCACGCCGCAGCACCGTCAGGCCGCCTGCGCTTGGCTGCGGCGCAGGGCGTGCGCCGCCTCCACCATCCGCTCCAGCGCCGTGCGGACCTCCGGCCAGCCACGCGTCTTCAGACCGCAGTCCGGATTGACCCAGAGCTGCTCGGGCGCGAGCACGGCGCGGGCGCGCTCCAGCAGATCGATCATCTCGCCCGTGGTCGGGATGCGCGGCGAATGGATGTCGTACACGCCGGGCCCGATCTCGTTGGGATAGCGGAACTTCACGAACGCCTCCAGCAGCTCCATCCGCGAACGCGAGGTTTCGATGGAGATGACATCGGCGTCCATCGCCGCGACGGCTTCGATGATGTCGTTGAACTCCGAGTAGCACATGTGGGTGTGGATCTGGGTGTCGTCCTTCACCCCGGACGCGCTGATCCGGAAACACTCCACCGCCCAGTCCAGGTAGGCCTGCCAGTCGGCGCGGCGTAGCGGCAGGCCTTCGCGCAAGGCGGGCTCGTCGATCTGGATCACCCCGATGCCGGCCGCCTCCAGGTCGAGCACTTCGTCCCGCAGGGCGAGCGCGATCTGCCGGCAGGTCTGCGCGCGCGCCTGATCGTCGCGCACGAACGACCACTGCAGCACCGTGACCGGCCCGGTCAGCATGCCCTTCATCGGCTTGTCGGTCAGCGATTGCGCGTAGCGCGACCAGCGCACCGTCATCGGCGCGGGGCGCGACACGTCGCCGTAGATGATCGGCGGTTTCACGCAGCGCGAGCCGTAGCTTTGCACCCAGCCGTTCTTGGTGAAGGCGAACCCGTCAAGCTGCTCGCCGAAGTACTCCACCATGTCGTTGCGCTCGAACTCGCCATGCACCAGCACATCGATCCCGATCTCTTCCTGGATGCGCACGCAGCGCGCGGTCTCGGCTTCGAGGAAGGCGTCGTAGTCCGCATCGGACAGCGTGCCGCTCTTGTGGCGCGCGCGCGCCTCGCGCACTTCGTGCGTCTGCGGGAACGAGCCGATCGTCGTGGTCGGGAACGCCGGCAGCGCCAGGCGCGCCTGCTGGGCGAGGCGCCGCTGCGGATAGGGTGCATCGCGATGGATGTCGGCGGCCTCGGGCGACGCCAGGCGCGCCGCAACGGCGGGACGGTGCACGCGTTCCGAGTGGCGGCGCGATTCGATGCGATCGCGCGCCACCGCCAGCGCGGGGTCCGCCGCACGCGGATCGCGCAACGCGTCGGCCAGCAGACGCAGCTCCTCGATCTTCTGCCGGGCGAAGGCGAGCCATGACTTCAGGTCGGATGGCAGCGCCTTTTCGCCGGTGACGTCCACCGGCACGTGCAGCAGCGAGCACGAGGGCGCCAGCCACAGCTGGCCGAGCTCCAGGTGGCCTTGCGCGTACTTGGCCAGGATCAGCGCGTTGTCCAGGTTCGTGCGCCAGACGTTGCGGCCATCCACCAGCCCCACCGACAGCACGCGGCCGCGCGGCCATTGTTTCAGCACGTCGTCCAGCTGTTCCTTGCCGCGTACCAGGTCCACGTGCAGGCCGTCGACCGGAAGCGCGCAGGCCAGCGGCAGCTGCGCATCGAGCCGGCCGAAGTAGGTCGCCAGCAGCAGGCGCGGACGGACGGTCTTCGCCAGCGTCGCGTACGCACGCAGGTAGGCCGAACGGGCGGCGTCATCGAGGTCGAGCACGAGGCAGGGCTCGTCCAGCTGCACCCAGTCCGCGCCCGCCGCATGCAGTTTCGTGAGCAGTTCCGCGTAGGCCGGCAGCAGGCGGTCGAGCAGCGCCAGCCGGTCGCTGCCGTCCACCGTTTTCGCCAGCAGCAGGAAGCTCACCGGCCCGAGCAGCACGGGGCGCGTCGCATGTCCCTGCGCGCGGGCTTCGAGGTACTCGGCCACCGGTTTGTCGCCACGCAGACGGAAGGTCTGCCCGGCGTGCAGCTCCGGCACGAGGTAGTGGTAGTTGGTGTCGAACCACTTCGTCATTTCCAGTGCGCGCAGGTCCACGCCATCCTTTTGCAGGCCGCGCGCGAGCGCGAAGTAGCCGGCCAACGGATCAGCATCGGCCAGTGCGCGGTAGGCGTCGGGCAGGGCGTCGAACAAGAACGCGGTGTCCAGCACATGGTCGTACAAGGAGAAGTCGTTGCTGGGCACGACGTCGGCGCCGGCATCGCGCTGCAGCTGCCAGTGGCGATGGCGCAGGTCGCGCGCGGTGTCCTGCAGCGCCTTGGCGCTGCTTTCGCCGCGCCAGTAGCGTTCGAGTGCGGTCTTCAGTTCGCGCTTCACGCCGATGCGCGGGAAGCCGAGGGTGGTAACGGTGGTCATGGTGCGTGTCCTCATGCAGGCAGTGATGAGGAACGAAGGAACCGTGCGCCGGGCACGCGCCCGCCACGCCAGCGACCTTCGCCCCCGCGGGCGAGCCGGAGTGCCGGGAGGAAGGCGCAGGAGGACGCGTCCGGGCAGGCGCGCACGGACGCGGGCTCCGGCCGCCTCCCCTCGGAAGCTCCAGGTCAGGCGGAAGACGGTCGTGTCTTCCGGCCAGGGCAGGTCTTCGGGCTCATGGACGGGCGCATGTGCGCTGGCCTACTTCCCATCGCTTCCCGGCCCGCGAGGACCAGTGCTGTTGACGGGGTTCGTTTCCAAATACCGCTGCGGGGCAGCGCCGGAATAGGCCCATGGAACAGGCCGCACCGGCTTCCCTTTTAATTCCATCGCTTTATTCGCATGAAGAGATGGAAACCTTGGCGGAGGGGAAGTTACGCGTTGGCTGATAGTGCGTCAAGCGATGGGACTGCGCGAACTCAATGCTCGGCGATCGAGTACACGGCAATGATCCGATAGGGACCGGGCTTTGCGTCCTTGAAATCCCCACTCTCGAGCACATGGACCGCCGCTTCGAACGTCGTAAGCAGGCAGTGCGCATTGGTGTGGATACGCCTGGCGAGGTAGTTGCAGGACAGCGGCGAGCATTCTGGGCCGGCTCCGGCCCAGAACGAGGTGATATCGAACCCTTCCAGCGTCGCGTGGGCCGGCGGTTGCACGTTGACCTCATCGTGGAAGGGACCGAACGGCCCCCATGTCCCGGCATCACCGTCGAACTGAAGGTCGTGCGCTTCGTAGTAGAAGAGCCGCATACCCGTCAACGAGATGGCGTGCTCATCCGCGAGCGAGCGCATGATCTCGGGGGAGTCGAACAGGAAATAGCCGTTGTGCTTCCAGAAGTCGATGTAATCGGCGAAGTCGTCGTTGACGCACGCGCCCAGCGAGTAGACGTCCGATATCCCGGGCAGATCAAACCCCTCAGGTGTCTCGACCCGCTTGTACATGTAGCCGATGGGTCGCATGAAGCACCTGTCATCCCTGGAAGACGGCAGAATACTTCGGATGCATCTCGTGTTTCCCGCGGCCGGGCGGGATCGACCTGACTTGTTCGTCCTGATGGATCAATGCTCCGTCGACGCAGGCCCATGATGACCCTCGTGACACCACCCCCGTCACCCTCGCGACGTCGTTGGATGACGACACTCGCCGCCGCGCCGCTTGCTGCTGGCGTATGGCCCCTCCGCGCCTCCGCCGCCGCCTGCGACGATGCGGCGGGCTGGATTCCGCCGGACGCTTTCCTCGACGATCTGCCACGGCTGATGCAGGCGCTGCGTGTGCCGGGCATCGGGTTGGCGGTGGTCGAGCGGGGCGAGGTGGTGTGGGCACGGGGGTTCGGCGTGACCCATGCGCTGACGCGCGCGCCGGTGGTGGCGAACACGCTGTTCGAGGACGCCTCGCTGAGCAAGCCGGTGTTCGCCTACCTGGTGCTGCAGCTGGTCGACCAGGGCGTCATCGACCTGGACGCGCCGCTGGTGCGCTATCGGCGGATGGACTACCTGGCCGATCATCCGTGGATCGACGCCATCACCGTGCGCGATGTGTTGCGCCACTCCACCGGCCTGCCGAACTGGCGCCAGGATCCGGCGAACGAAAGACTGGTGCCGGTCGTGAAGCCCGGCATGCGCATCGATTATTCGGGCGAGGCGATCTTCTGGCTGCAACTAGTGGTCGAAACGCTGACCGGCGAGAGCCTGGACGAATCGATGCAACGCCTGCTGTTCGGCCCGGCCGGCATGCAGGGCAGCAGCTACAGCTGGAACGCGGACCTGGCGGCGCGTTCGGTGTACGGGCATCGCGCCGTCGAGGACGACACGCCCGGTATGCCGCCGCAGATGCTGCGCGAGCAATGGAGCGCGGCGCAGGTCGTGGCAGATCGCTGGGGCAAGCCGCTGTCGGCGTGGCGCTACGAGGATGCCGCGCGCGCATTGCCCGACGTGCAGGCGATCACGCCCAAGGGCCTGGTGAACTGGCCCGGCGACATCCTCGCCAATGCCGCCGCCAGCCTGCGCACCACGCCGACCGCGTACGCGCGCTTCATGGCGCTGATGGTGCGCACGCCACGCGAACCGTGGCAGATCACCGAGGCCACGCGTCGCGCGATGCTGACCAAGCAGATCGACGTGCCCGGGCGCTGGACGGAGAAGGGCCTGGGCTGGAACCTGGAAGCCACGCCGCGCGGCCCGGTGTTCTACCACTCGGGCAGCAACGGCGGCATCTTCAAGAACTTCGCGCTCGGTGATGCCAGCGGCCAACGTGCGCTGGTGGCACTGACCAACGGCGGCAGCGGCAATGTGCTGTACCGGCGCGTGGTGCGCGCCGCCACCGGCCACGACCTGCTCGCGTTCGACCTGTAGCTACAGGCCCTGGAACACGAACGGTTCCGCGGGCCGGAAGTCCTTCACCGCGTTGCCGGCGAACACGTTACGCTGGTCCGCACCCAGGTCCAGGCGCAGCACCTTGCCGGTCTCCTTTGAGAAGTCCACGTCCTTCAGATCCACCCAGAACGTGTTCGGCGTCAGTGCGGATTCGAAGAAATAGAGCTTGCGCTTGTGGTCGGCGACGGTGCGCCAGCGGGTGGAGGAGATGTTGGGCTCTTCCGGCGTGTTGATGCCGAACGGCACCGAGGTGTTGCGGATCACGCTGAAGACGCTGGCCAGGGCCTTCACCGGATCCTCGGCCTTGGGGATCGCATTGACGTAGAACGAGGCGCGCGCGAAGCGGTCTGCGGCGCGGTTGGTACCCGGCAGCATCACCGTGCCACCGATCTGCTTCCAGTACGCGTTGAGCGCCAGCTGCTGGTCGAACACCGGCGAATTGGTCATCACCTGGTAGTCGCGGTTGTGGTGGATCACCTGCTTGCCGTTGATGTACTCGATGATGGCGCTGTCGCCGCTGGCATCGGACATCGACAGGTGCAGCGTGGTCAGCCGGTCCTCGCCGGGCACCTTGTCGGTCACCACGGTGAAGGGCTGCGTGCGCAGGGCCTCGACGGCCTCCTTCACGCTGCCGTAGTTGTCGAGCACGTACTGGGCCCACGCCGCGATGCTTAGGCCGGGACCGCGTCCGTCGTAGGCGGGATATTCGGATTCGACCAGCCAGAGCACGTTGGCGACCAGCCCGGCTTCGTTCATGCCATCGGTGGTGGAGATGTCGTAGCCGGTGGCGATGACGCTGCCGTACTTCGATGTCCATTTCACGGAGTTGGGTCCAGCCTGCCCGCTGCGGGCCATGCCGCGGGGGAAGATCCACAGGTTCGTCGCCACGTCGTTCTTCCAGTCCATCGAACGGGCGGTGATCACGTCGTCGTTGGCGCCGAGATAGACAACGCGGGTGCAGGCGTCGGCGGGCGGCGTGGCGGCAAGCGAGAACAGCAGGGTGGCGGCGAACGCAAGCGGCAGTACGAAGCGACGATCCATGACGGTCTCCGTGAAGGCGGGAACAGGCGGCACGCAACGACAACGCCCGCCCTTTATGCCAGCGGGTATGTTAAACAGCGATCCTCAGCCGCCCCGAGATGCTGCCATGGCCACGCCCCCGCCGACACACCGTTCGTCCACCCGCGCCTTGCTGGCCATCGCCGCCGCGATGGCCCTCACCGCCTGCGTCAGCACGCCGGGTCCGCAGGTCGCCGGCAGCGGTACCTGCCGCGATGCGTCGCTCGGCTGGGCGGTCGGCCAACCGGCCGACGAAGCCACCTTGCGCCGCCTGTCCAGCGAGAGCGGTGCGGGTCTGGTCAATCCGATCGGCCCCAGCACAGTGGTGAAGCACGACAGCCGCAGCGACCGCCTGCGCGTCTACATCGATGCCAACAACCACATCACCGCGGCCCGTTGCGAGTAATCCCACACGCCATTCGCCATGCGTCGCGACCACATCCTCACGCTGTCCTGCCCGGACACCACCGGCATCGTCTACCGGGTTACCGGACTGCTGTTCGACGCCGGCTGCAACATTCTCGATGCGCAGCAGTTCGGCGACGAGGAATCCGGCCGCTTCTTCCTGCGCGTGCACTTCGATCTGCCCGATGGCATCACCGCCGAGGCATTGCAGGCGCGGTTCCAGCCACTGGCCGACGCGTTCGCGATGGACTGGCAGTTGCACGATGCGCGCCGCAAGGCGCGGCTGATGGTGCTGGTCAGCAAGCAGGGGCACTGCCTCAACGATCTGCTGTTCCGCGTGCACAGCCGGCAGCTGCCGGTTGAGATCGCCTGTGTGGTCTCCAACCATCCCGACTTCGCGCCATTGGCGCAGTCGTACGGCGTGGCCTTCCACCACCTGCCGGTCACCGCCGACCATCGCGACGAACAGGAACAGCGGATCATCGACCTGGTGGAACGCGAGCGGATCGACCTGGTCGTGCTGGCCCGCTACATGCAGATCCTCTCGCCGGCGCTGTGCGATGCGCTGTCCGGACGCGCGATCAATATCCACCACAGCTTCCTGCCCAGCTTCAAGGGGGCCAAGCCCTACCACCAGGCGCACGCGCGTGGGGTCAAGATCATCGGGGCCACCGCGCACTACGTGACGCGCGACCTGGACGAAGGCCCGATCATCGAACAGGACGTCGCCCGCGTGGACCACGCGATGACGCCGAAGGAACTGGTACGCATGGGCAGCGACATCGAATCGCTGGTGTTGGCCCGCGCCGTGCGGCGCCATACCGAACACCGCATCCTGCTCAACGGCCACCGCACGGTGGTGTTCCGTTAGGCCTGGCCCACGTAGGGATAATCGGTGTGGGAGCGACGTAAGTCGCGAGCTTTTGGTGTTGCCAGAGGAAGAGCTCGCGACTTACGTCGCTCCCACAACCCGCCTCCCCATCTCGTCTGGAATTCAGCTGCCGACGCGCCGCCGCAGCCCCACCAGCACCGCATAGATCACCGCCAGCACCACCACCGCCACGCCGATCGCCGTCCATTCGCGCACGCTCAGCGTGGTCAGGATGGCCACCATGCCGACCACCGCGAGTCCCGGCACCAGCGGACCGCCGCGCAGCACGAAGGGCTCACCACGCTCGCGCAGATCGCTGCGCTGCGCGCGCCATGCCGCCGCACACACCATCACGTACACCAGGCAGACCGCGCCGCCCGAGATCAGCACCAGGGCTTCGAAATTGCCCACGACCGCCAGCAGGCAGGCGATGCCGGCATGCGTGGCCAGCGCGAGCAGCGGCACGCGGTGACGGGCGCTGACGCGGCCGAAGGCCTGCGGCAGGTAACCGTCGCGCCCGAGGGCGAACAGTAACCGCGACGAACCCAGCAGATTGCCCAGCAGGAAGCCGGCCATCGAAATGCACGCGGTGACGAGCAGCGCGATGCGCGCGGGATCCCACAACCGGCCCGCGGCCTCCGCGATCGGCACGCTGCTGCTCGCCAGCGCCGGGCCCAGCACGCCCTGGCAGACGATCTGCAGGCCCAGGTACAGCAGCACCACCAGCAGGATGGCGCTGAGCGCCGCGCGCGGCACGCTGCGCGACGGATCGCGTACTTCGCCGCCGGGAATCAGCGCCGTCTCTACGCCGGAGTACGCGAACACCACCATCACCATGGCCGCGCCCAACGCCGTCCATGAGGGCACGTCGCTGAAGGCGAAGCTCACCTGCGCCGGATCGACGAAGGCCAGCCCGACGATCACCAGCAGGAACAACGGAACCAGCTTCAGCGTCGCCAGCGCCATCACCGCGCGCGCACCCAACTTCACGCCGAAGGCATTGAGCACGTAGATCGCGGCATACACGCCCAGCAGCAGCAGCGCGCGCGGCAACGGCGCATCGAAAACGGGCCACAGGCTAGCGACCTGCAGCGACAGCGCGGCCGCCACACCGGCACTGGAGGCCACGTTGCAGATCCACATCAACGCCCCGGCCAGGAACCCCGGCAGCGTGCCGAACACCGCGCTGACATAGGTATACGGCCCGCCCGTGGCGGAAGCGCGGCTGCCGATGGCGGCGAAGCACAACGCCACCGGCACCATCACCACCGCACCGGCCAGCAACGCCAGCGGTGCAGCCGCCCCGACCTGCGACGACAGCGCCGCGGGCATCTTGAAGATGCCGCCGCCGACGATGATGTTGATGACGGCCGCTGCCAGCGCCAGGCTGCCCACCGCCCGCAGCAACGCAGCATCGCCCTGCAGCGGACGGGAGGAAGCAGGATCGGCGTCGCGGGTCATGGGCATGTGCGCTGTTCGGTGGGCTGCGAGCCTGCCATGCGCGCGCGTCGAATGCGAGCCGCATTGGCGCATGCGCTCATGGTGGTTCGCCATTGGACGCACGCGCCGCAGGGGCTAGCATCGGGCTCCCGCCTGTCCTGGATGCCGTCATGCTGCGCGCCCATCGCCTGTTCGCCGCCCTGCTCGTCGCCGCTGCCTCACTGACGTGCGTGGACGCCCGGGCGCAGGACGCCGCCGCCTTCGCCGCGCTGGAGCAGGCGCAACCGACGCTCGTGAAGTGGCGCCGCGACATCCACCAGCACCCCGAGCTGGGCGAGCAGGAAACGCGCACCGCGAAGCTCGTTGCCGACCACCTGCGCGCGCTCGGCCTGACGGTGCGTACCGGCGTCGGCAAGACCGGCGTGGTCGCGGTGCTGAAGGGCGCCAAGCCCGGCCCGCGGATCGCGCTGCGCGCCGACATGGACGCGTTGCCCGTCACCGAGCAGACCGGCCTGCCGTTCGCGTCGAAGGTGAAGGCCGAGTACCGCGGCCAGCCGGTCGACGTGATGCACGCCTGCGGCCACGATGCGCATGTGGCGATCCTGATGGGCGTGGCGCAGGCGCTGGTCGCCGCGAAGGACGAGCTCGCCGGCGAGGTGATGTTCGTCTTCCAGCCCGCCGAGGAAGGCCCGCCCGTCGCCGGCCAGACCTTCGGTGCGGCGCTGATGCTGCAGGAAGGCGTGTTCAAGGACTTCACCCCCGACGCCGTGTTCGGCCTGCACGTCTGGGCCGGCCTGCCGGTAGGCAGCGTGGGCTATCGCAGCGGACCGCTGCTCGCCGCGGCGGACGAATGGTCGCTGGTGGTGAAGGGCAAGCAGACGCACGGGTCGCGCCCGTGGGACGGCGTGGATCCGATCACCCTGGGTGCGCAGATCCTGCTGGGCACGCAGAGCATGATCGCGCGCCAGGTGAACATCGCCACCAGTCCGGTGGTGCTGACCGCGGGCCAGTTCCAGGCCGGCGTGCGCTTCAACATCATCCCCGACGAGGCCACGCTGGTCGGCACGCTGCGCACGTTCGACCCGGTGGTGCGCGAAGACGTGATCGCGCGCTTCCGCCGCATCGCCGACGACTACAGCCACGCCAGCGGCGGCAGCGCCGAGCTGAAGGTGGCCAACAATGCACCGGCCACCATCAACCAGCCCGCGCTCACCCAACGCGTGCGGCCCTCGCTGGACAAGGCCGTCGGTGCCGCGAACGTGGTCGAGATGCCCTTGGTGACGGTAGCCGAGGACTTTTCGCAGTTCGCCAACACAGTGCCGGGTTTCTACTTCTTCGTCGGATCGACATCGAAGGGCATCGATCCGGCCAGCGCGCCGATCAATCACTCGCCGCAGTTCCTGCTGGACGAACAGGCGCTGCAGGTCGGCAGCAAGGCGATGCTGCAGGTGGCGCTGGATTATCTGAGTACGCCTTGAGGGAGAATGGTTGTGGGAGCGACGTAAGTCGCGATGCTCTTCCCCGGGCCACACGAAAAGCTCGCGACTTACGTCGCTCCCACAACCGCGAATCAGAACGACGCCATCCACACCCGCAACGGATGCTGCGGGTCCGCCAGCAGGCGGATCGCCAGCGCGATCGACACGGTGACCAGCAGCGGCTTGATGATGCGTGCGCCCTGCTTCATCGCGAAGCGCGAGCCCAGCTGCGCGCCGATGAACTGGCCCACGCCCATCAGCAGACCGACCTTCCACAGCACCGCGCCGTGCAGCAGGAACACGCCGAACGCGCCGAGGTTGGAGCCGAAGTTGAGGAACTTGGTGTGCGCGGTCGCCTTGAGGATGCCGAAGCCGGCCAGCGCCACAAAACCGAGCATCAGGAATGAACCGGTACCCGGGCCGAACACGCCATCGTAGAAGCCGATCACCGGCACGAAGGTCAGCGCGAACACCTGTGGACGCATGCGCTGATGCCGGTCCACGTGTCCGATGTCGGGCTTCAGGCCGAAGTACACCGCAATGCCGACCAACAGGAACGGCAGCGCCCACTTCAACCAGTCCACCGGGATGACCGTGGCCAACAGCGCGCCGCCGACGGCGCCCAGCGCCGCAGTCAGCACCATCGGCAGCTGGCCCTTGAGGTCGACGTGACCGTGGCGCGCATACGCCCAACTGGCCGAGCCCGAGCCGAACAGCGATTGCAACTTGTTGGTGCCCAGCACCTGCAGCGGCGGGATGCCGGCCAGCAGCATGGCGGGAATCGTGATCATGCCGCCGCCGCCGGCGATGGCATCGATGAAGCCCGCCAGCATCGCGGCGAGAAACAGCAGCAGGAGCACCTGCAGGGCGAGGTCGGGCATGGGGATTCCGGCGGAGGGCGGAGGCGTCGCCAGCCGTGACCGGCCACACGGAACGCCCGCGCATTCTAAGGCGGCATGCGCGCGGCCGCGACGCAGGCGGTAGCATCGGGGCTTGCCTCCAGGAGCCGACACGATGCGCCATGCACGTCCCTTCGCCGTTTCCCTGCTGACCGTCGCGCTGGCGTGCGCGCTACCCGCCGCCGCGCAGGACAGCGCGCCCACGCAACGGCCTGAGGTCATCGCCGCCGGCAAGGCCGTGCAACAGCAGGTGATCGACTGGCGCCGGCACTTCCACCAGTACCCGGAGCTGTCCAACCGCGAGGAGCAGACCGCCAAGCGCGTGGCCGAGGAGCTGCGCAAGCTGGGCCTGCAGCCGCGCATCGGCATCGCGCGGCACGGCGTCACCGCGGTGATCAAGGGCGGCAAGCCCGGCCCGCGCGTCGCGCTGCGCGCCGACATGGACGCGTTGCCGGTCACCGAGCGCAACAACCTGCCGTTCGCGTCCAAGGCGACATCGACCTACCGCGGCGAGACCGTGGGCGTCATGCATGCCTGCGGCCACGACGCGCATACCGGCATCCTGCTGGGCGTGGCGAAGGCCCTGGTCGGCATGCAGGACACGTTGCCGGGCGAAGTGCTGCTGGTGTTCCAGCCCGCCGAGGAAGGCGCACCGGCCGGCGAAGAAGGCGGCGCCGAACTGATGCTGAAAGAGGGCCTGTTCAAGGACTTCAAGCCCGACGCGATGTTCGGCCTGCACGTGTTCTCGTCGATCCCGGTTGGCCAGATCGGCGTGCGTCAGGGTCCGCTGATGGCCGCGTCGGACAGCTTCACGCTGAAGGTCATCGGCCGGCAGACGCACGGCTCGCGGCCGTGGGGCGGCGTGGACCCGATTGTCGCGATGGCCGACGTGATCGGCACCACCCAGACCATCGTCAGCCGCCGCACCGACATCTCCAAGCTGCCGGCGGTGGTCAGCTTCGGCGCGATCAAGGGCGGCATCCGCTACAACATCATTCCCGACGACGTGGAGGTGGTCGGCACCATCCGTACCTTCGACGAAGGCATGCGGCAGAAGATTTTCGCCGACCTGAAGAACGTCGCCACCCACGTCAGCGCCGCGCACGGTGCGAAAGTGGAAGCCAGCGTGCCCGACAACGACGGCAACCCCGTCACCGTCAACAATCCGGACCTCACCGCCCGCATGCTGCCCAGTCTGCAGGCTGCGGTGGGCGCGGACAACGTCATCACGCCCGGCTTGCAGATGGGGGCGGAGGATTTTTCGTTCTACGCGCGCGAAGTGCCTTCGATGTTCTTCTTCGTCGGCAGCACGGCCAAGGGCATCGATCCGGTCACCGCGCCCAGCAACCACTCGCCCGAGTTCATGCTGGACGAAGCTTCGCTCGACATCGGCCTGCGCGCCCTGCTGCAGGTGACGCTGGATTACCTGGAGAAGCCGAAGGGCTGAGCGCTTTTTCCCTCTACCTGCGAAGCGGGGAGAGGGTGCCGAAGGCTGTGAGGGGCGAACGGAGACACGATGTTTGAACGTACGCGCTCCGGCAAGGGACGATCTCCCAAGCGCAGTGCGAGGCGCCGCACCGCCGCGCGCGCCCCTCATCCGGCCTCCGGCCACCTTCGCCCCGCCTCGCAGGGAGAAGGGCTCAGACTCACTGGTGCTCGCCATCCAGGTAAAGCCAGCGTCCGTCAATGCGCACGAAGCGGCTGCGCTCGTGCAAGCGTACCGCGCTACCGCCACCGACGCGGTAGCGGGCGACGAACTCGACCTCGGCCGTATCCGGCCCGGTGACGCGGTGCTGTTTCACCGTCAAGCCGAGCCACGTGGTTTTGGGCGCACCGGGTGCGTCCAGGCCCAGCTCGGCTGGGCGGGTATCGGGATGCCAGGTGGCGCGCAGGTAATCGGCATCGCCGGTGACGAAGGCGCTGTAGCGCGAGCGCATCAGCGCTTCCGCGTCCGGCGCGAGTTCACCCGCGTGATAGCGCCCGCAGCAGGCGGTGTAGTCGCGGTGGGTGCCGCAGGGACAGGCGTTCAAGCGCTGCCTCCTGTGGGAGCGACGTAAGTCGCGAAGGGGCCTCCGCGGCGGTTCATCGCGACTGACGTCGCTCCCACGACAGCATCGGACCGGCGTCGGTCACCGCTTCCCGTGGCCCGTCTCGATGAAGCGCAGGAACTCGGCGCGGGTGCGCGCGTCTTCGCGGAAGGTCCCCAGCATCTTGCTGGTCACCATGCTGACGCCGCGCTTGTGCACGCCGCGGGTGGTCATGCATTCGTGTGCGCCGTCGACGACGACCGCCACGCCGCGCGGCTGCAGCACGTCCTGGATGCACTGCGCGATCTGCGCGGTCATCTTCTCCTGCACCTGGAAACGGCGCGCGTACACGTCCACCACGCGCGCCAGCTTGCTGATGCCGACCACCTTGCCAGCGGGCAAATAGCCCACGTGCGCGCGACCGATGATCGGCGCCATGTGGTGTTCGCAATGGCTTTCGAACTCGATGTCGCGCAGCACGATCATCTCGTCGTAGCCGGCCACTTCCTCGAAGGTGCGCGCCAGGTACTCGCGCGGATCCATCTGGTACCCGCTGAACCAGTCGCGATACGCCTTGGCCACGCGCTTGGGCGTGTCCAGCAAACCTTCGCGCGAAGGGTCCTCGCCGGCCCACTCCAGCAGCACGCGCACGGCATCCTCGGCCTGGGCCTGGGTCACCTTGCCGGGTTTGTCGTCGGAATGGCTCATCGCATGGGCTCCTGCGGGGGGCGTGATGGTAACCCATCGGGATGTCGGCCAGTACGCGCGAGGGCGCGCGACGGATGCAGCATCGGCGCGTCAGCGCGGCTCGCATGGCGGCGCTCCATCGCGTAATGTCGTGCCTGCAAGGAATGCCACCCGCCACCCGCCAGGATGCCGCCATGACGCTCCGTCTTCTCCGTTTCGCTGCGCTCGCGTGCGCGTGTCTCGTCTTCGCTCCCTCGGCCCAGGCGGCCGATGCCGTGCTCGACAAGGTGATCGCGCTGGCACGAACCCAGGCGCTGAACGGCGACCAGCCCGATTGGCCCGCCGTGGAGCGCGAAGCCTATGCCCGCCTCGCGGCCATGCCGGGCGAGGAGGGCCGAACCTCCGCGATCCGTTTCGTGCTGGCGTCGCTGAAGGACCGCCATTCAGCGTATTACCCGCCGGCTCCCGCCAATCCAGTGGTTTCATCAATAGCGCCCATGGTGACGGCTCCCGCAGCCAGGCCTCCCATCGCCGAAGGTCATGTGCTCGAAGGGGGCATTGGCAAACTCACGATCAACCGTTGGAGCGGCAACGCCGCGGCCGTTTCCGCAGAGGCACGGAACGTCCGTGCGAAGCTCAATGATGTCCTCGCCTCATCACGCTGTGGACTGATCATCGACGTGGCCGCCAACACCGGTGGCAACATGTGGCCGATGATGAGCGGCATTGCGCCTTTGTATAGCGAAGGTGTGCTGGAGACATTTGAAACGCGGAGCCGAGCGCGGGAGCAAGTCCGCGTTGTGAACGGGAGATTGTTCATGGGCGACAGCCTGTACCCCTCGGTGGCACTCGACGCGATCCCGCGCGCTCCCTCCCACATCGCAGTGATCCTGGGGCCGAGGACGATGAGTTCCGGCGAGATCCTGGCGATCGGTTTCAAGGGTCAGCGGAACGTCCGCTTCTTCGGTCAACCGTCGGGCAATTACACAACGGCCAACCGCCCGTACGTACTGGATAACGGCGGCAGACTGCAGTTGACCACGGCGCGTATCTTGGACCGCAACGGCACGATCCAGCAGGGCCCCGTCCTGCCCGACGAAACCACCGACCAGCCGCTCGATGCGGCGCGGGCATGGCTGCAGGCGAACTGCGCCACGCACTGACGTTGCACGCGGGTTCCGTGTTGTGAACGGGATGCATGGGCCATCCTCACGCCGTGTTTCGGCGTGCCTGCCTAGAACAGAGGCGACCACGATGTCATTGAGGTGCCCCCATGCCCCAGATCCAGACCCAAGCCGACCTTCACCCGCGCGCGATCGACGTCGTGGCGGTGGACCCGGCCCTGCTGAACTTCGGCATCGACGTGTTCCAGGCGGTGATGACCGGCGCGCTGCCCTTGGCGGAATACGACGGTGAGGATCTCGCCTGCGTCGGCATGAACGTGATCGCGCGACAGGTCGGCGGACACGGACTGACGATTGAAGAAGAGGCCTCGCTGGTACTGCGCGTGGTGGCGTTCGGCGAGCTGGTGACGCGCGCGGAGACCGACAGTCGCATCGCGCCGCATGTGCATGTCGTGCGCGATGGCTACCAGATCACGCCGGCGTTCCTGCAGGCGGCCGCAAGCGCGGACATCGTGCGCCGCGTCGATGGTGGCTTCGCCTACGACCTCGACAGCATGGCGGCACGCCTGGTGCACTGACGCGGCGCGGCTGGACAGCGGAGGGTGGCGGTGGCATGGTCGCCCCCGCCGCCCTGGATGGAGTCGTCATGAAGACGTTGTTCGCTGCGTTGCTGGCCTCGACGGCGCCACGCTGATCGAAACCAAAGCTTTCTTAAGCAGGCGACGGCGTTCAAGCGCGTGCCTTGACCTGCGTCCACACTTGGAAACAAGGAGGTACCGCATGGCTGCGTTCCGCCTATTGATAGCCCTGCCACTCGCGCTGCTGCTGACGGTCTCCGCTCATGCTCGTGACGCGTCCACTGCCGTGGTGGCGCCGGTCGAAGATACTGGCACCATTGAAGGTGCGCCCTATCGCATCGACATCCCTGCCGACTGGAACGGGGAGCTGGTCGTACTCGCGCACGGGTTCGAGCCCGTCGGTGTACCGCGGGCGACGCCGTGGCCGGCGAACGATGCGACGCCCGTCTTCCTGTCGGCACGCTACGCGGTGGCACAGAGCGGATACCGCACCCAGGGCTGGGCCATCCGCGATGGCATCATGGATACGGAGGCGGTGCGATCGCATTTCGCCGCGCGCCACGGCCTACCTGCGCGTACTTGGCTGGTGGGCTTCTCGATGGGTGGCGGCATCGCCGTCGCCAGCCTTGAACGACATTCGGCCCAGTACGACGGTGCGCTGTCGCTGTGTGGAGCGAACGTGCCGGGTAACGTGCTGGCCGAAGATCTTTTCACCACGCTTGTCGCGGTGGATGCGCTGTTGCCGGGGGTCGCGCAGAACCTGGGTGGCCGGTTGTCCGATCCGCATACGCCAGCGAAAGGCCAGATGGACGTGATGAGCGCGGTGGCGGCTTCGCTGGATACCGCGCCGGACATCGCGTCGCATCTGGCCGGACGTCTGCAGGTGCCGGCGGCCGCGGTGCCCGGCATCGTAAGCTTGCATACCCTGGTGTTCCGCGATCTGACGCTGCGCTCAGGCGGTATGCCGGTGGACAATCGGCAAACCCGTTACGCGGGCTTCGGCGACGATGCGGCGTTCAACGCTGTCGCGCCGCGTTACGCCGGCGACGCCTCGGCGATGGCCTACGTGGCTAACGCTCCCGCACTAAGCGGCCACCTCGACAAGCCGTTGGTGCTGCAATACAACGCCGACGATCCCACCATCGCGCCTCGCTTCCAGTCTATGTATGCGGCTTTGGCCCAGCGCACGGATGGCGTCGCTCCTGTGGTGCTGCCCGATACTGGCGAAGGGCACTGCGGGTTCTCGCCAGAGCAGATCGCGCGGGCCTTCAATGTGCTTACGCGGTGGGCGACGACGGGACAGCGGCCGGCGGAGCTCTGAACCACCGCGCGCGCAGATGCGCGAAGCCGGGCTACACGGCCCTCAGGGCGAGCGCTTGCGATGGACGCGTGGCCCCTCCTTGGCGTCCTCCGGCGTCGCCGCGGACGCTATCGCCTCGTTGCCGACCGGCTCCGCCGGGGTGTTCTCGGGCGTGGAGCTTGCCGCATCGCGCTTGCGGGCTTTCTTTTCTTCCAGCTTCTTCTTCTTGGCCAGCTCGCGCTGGCGTTTCTCGAAGGCGTAGTTCGGCGAGACAGGCAAAGGGCGGCTCCCGTACGTTCAGCGGCGGTGTTTGCCCGCCGGCGGATCGGCGGGGGGAAGGGGTTTGCCGTCCTGGCCTACCTTGCGCCGGGCATAGGTCGTCCCGAGCACCTCGATGATGCCCCCCTCGCGATGGAATGCGGCCAGGTCGGCCGCGAGGGTTTCGTGCGTGAGCGGGCCGCGGTCGTTGCCCGGTCGACGTGCGAAGACGCGGCTGGCGTCGCGATGGATGTTCACTGCGACCGTCCCATCGGTCGCGTGTTTGCGGGGGCGGGCCATGCCACTCTCCTCAGGAGTAAAGCGCCAGGGGGATGCCGCGCGACATGCTGTCCCGATAGTCGGTCCGCACGGCGAGACAGTAAGGGCCCGACATCGTGAAGCGACGGCACACGTCGGGCCGCGTGTCGTAGATGGAGCAGCACATGCGGGCCGCATCGATGGCCACGCACCAGCCTTCCGCGTCGCGCGCCATCACCGTCAGCCCGGCCGCGGTGTGCGCAGTCAGATGCGCGGGGATGCGGTCTTCCGGCTGCACCACGACGGTCAGGCGGCAGCACACGGCATCGCAGCGGGCGCACAGCGGCGCCGGAGGATGACCATCGGCGCTCATGCGGCGATCCCCCGCCGGTAATGCAACAGTCGGCCCCGATGGGGCGGCAGGTCGCGGTCGTCCATCGGGCAGGGCGTGGCATCCACCGCGAACCCCTGCATCGCCAGCAGGCGGCTGAAGCGCGCACTGTTGCCGCGCCCGGGATCGGTGATGAGCACTTCGGCGCGGACTTCCGCGTGGCGTTCAATCACCGCACTGAGTACGTCCGCGCTCTCGCATTCGTAGAGCACGTCGCTGGCGACGATCGCATCGAAGCGGCCCAGCGACGGCAACGGCATGTCCCAGCGGAGTTGCCGGTAATGCAGCGCAGGCAATCCGTTCAGCGCGGCGTTGTAGGCGAGGAACACCTCCGCGAGCGGGTGGATGTCGGAAGCGACGATGTCGGCACCGCGCTTCTGCAGCACCAGGCTGGCCAGACCGATGCCGCATCCGATTTCCAGGATGCGCTTGCCGGTGATGTCGAAACGCTGCATGGCCTGGGCCAGCAGGCGGCCGGCCGGCCAGACCTGGCCGAACAGGCTCCACTGCGCCGATGAGATGCCGATGCGCGCACCGTGGCCATCCGGGTCGGCGAACTGCTGCTTGTCGCTCAACACGCGCAGGCGATACACATGGCCGCCGACTGCGTGGCGGGTCTCGCGGACCTGATAGCCCGTCATGGGCGCTCCCGGAGGTGTGTCAGCCAGCTTGGCGGTGACACGTGGAGGAAAGCGCAGCGAGCGACGGTAGCGGCGGTCGGACGGGACGCACGAATGTGGCGGTTCCATCCTACGCCATCGGAAGCTCCCCAACCTGAAGCCCGGCGGAAAGGACGGTGACGCGAAAATGTACAGGTCGCGCGCGATGAAACCGCCGGCCTCGGCTCAGCGGGCGCCCTTGCACGCGGGAAACGTGGAGCAACCCCAGAATCCTTCTCCCGTATGCCGGTTCGTCCTGCGTACCATCACCGCTTTGCACGCCGGGCAACTCGGGCTCGCAGGTCCAGGCGCTGTCCGATGCGGCGCGGGCTCGCCGTTGTTCGCGCGACTCGTGCCGTTCGCCTGCACACCCCGGATCATCCCCAGCAGCGTGGCTCCATCGATCAGTTCGATCGGCTTGCCCTCCGCGAACCGCGCCGCCTCCGGCGTGAAGCCGCCCAACGCCGCGATGCGGACCGCATCCGCGCGGTGGTGCGTCATCAGGCCGAACATCTCGCGCACAACGTTGACCGGCACCTTGTCGCGTCGCCATTGCTTGCACTGCACCAGCGTGCGCTTGCCGTCGCGATGCAGGACCAGGTCGATGCCGCCATCGGCGCCGCCCAGGCCGGTTTCCTCTACGGTGTAGCCGCGGCGGCGATACGCCTCGCCCACGAGCCGCTCGAAGTCGCGCCACCCCAGCGCCGCGATGCTCTCCAGGCCGCTGCGGGTGTCCAGCAAACGGCGCGTGCGGCGCGCATCGAAGAACGACATCGCCGCCGCGATCGTGCACAGGCCAAGAAAGACCCACGCCAGCGGCAGGAAGGGATTGAATGCCTGGAAGGCGCCGCCCAGCGCATTGCTGCGCGCGAACAGCCATGGAATGCCATGCGCGATGGCCAGATAACCCACGACGCCAAGGCATAGCCCGACGGGCCATGGCAGCGTGGCCAGGTTGTCGATGAAGCCGCGTCGACCACGTCCCATGTGGCTCCCCTTCTCGCCTTGGACGGACCTTAACGTGGCCGCTGCGGGGATGCACAGGGGGCACCCGCGCCGTTCGTCGGTTGTCAGAGGGCTCAGGATGGCGGCGATACGCCTCAGCGCCAGCTCGCCTTGCGCGACGGCGGCGGCTTGGCGTCGATGTCGATGGACGGCACCAGCAGCGACAGGCGCGCCCGCGCGAACTCGCCGCTGCCGTCCACGTCCAACTTGCCGGCGCTGTTGGCGTTGATGAGGCCGGTATCGAGGAAGACCTCTTCCCCTTCGGCCAGCCGATGGCGGGCACTGCAAAGTTTGGCGGGTACCTGCAGTACGCTGATGCCGTCGCGCTGCCAGCGCGTTTCCGGCATCAGCCGCCGGACGATCGAGCCGTCCGCCCAGACCTCCACCGCATCCGACGACACCGACCGGCACTTGCCGATCCCTACATCAAAAGCCATGCGCCCTCCTAAAGAGCGGTATGCGTGAGCGTGAAGAGATAGCCGCGCGCTTCCAGCATGGCGCGCAAGCGCTGTTCCGCGGGCACGCGGTGGAACTGGCGGCCCGCCCACAGGCCGAAACAGGGCCGGCCGGTGTTGTGGCCATGGCCCACGGGCCGGCGCGACACCGCGATGTCCAGCGATTCGCATGCCGTGGCCCAGAGGACCCGCAGGTCATCCGGGCCGATGGATTGCTGGGATCCCAGGTGCAGGATGAAGACCTGAACGTGCTGACTCGTCACACACACCTCCTCGGCACGCGCGGCGCGCGGAATGGGCCGATAGGGAGGAAGGTCGCCGGCCAGATGCGGCGGAAGGAACTGCCAGTCAGCAAGGACAGGTATACGCCGTTGGGGGGGTTATCGCAAACGCCGGGGGGCGCAACCTCCTCGCGTCATGGCCACGTTGCCCGACGGCGTATTCAGCGCGCGCCCAGCCGCCAGCCCAGGCCCGACCAGCGGCTCGCATGCCGCGAGAGTGCTTCGCGGATCACGGCGTCGCTGCCGGCGACATGCAGCTCGCGACGGGCGCGGGTAAGCCCGGTGTAGACCAGTTCGCGCGACAGCACGCGGTTGCCGCGTACGGGCAACTGCAGCCACACGGTGTCGAACTCGGAGCCCTGCGCCTTGTGCACCGTCATTGCGAAGGCGGACTCGTGCGCGGGCAGCGCGGCCGGATGGAAGCCGCGTGGCGCATCGGCCGTGTCGCCGGGGAACCAGGCGACCAGCGTACCCGTCGCATCGCGTAGGCAGATCCCGATGTCGCCGTTGAACAGGCGGTGGCGATAGCTGTTCTCGGTGACGATGAGCAACTGCCCGTGGAAGCGGCCCGGCGTGGCGCGCGCCGCGCCGCCGCCTTCGGCCAGCAGGCGCTCGATGCGTGCATTCAGGGTCCGCGCGCCTTGCGGGCCTTCGCGCACCGCCGTCAGCAGGCGCAGGCGGGTGGAGTGCGCCAGGGCCTCGGCGGGCGTGGCCGCCTGACCCAAAGCACGGAAGTGCGTGAGCAGGCGTTCGCGCTGCGCGTCCAGCGGATCGGTCAGGTCTTCATGGAAATGCACGCCGGCGAGCGCATCGCCCCGCAACTGCGACAGCGCAAGCTCGGCATCGCCCGCGCGCACGGCCGCCGCCAACGGTGCGAGTTGCAGCGCCTCGCTCTGCCGCCAGCCGCGATGCAGGTGGACGCGCACGCCGGCGAAGGAAGATGCCGGCGTGATGTCGGCATCGCGCGGTGGGCCCAGCAGCGGTTGCAACGCGTCCGCATCCACCACGTCGATGCGTTCGCCCTCGCCCGCCGCGCCGAGGATGGCCGCCAGCACGTCGCCGGCTTCCACCGACGGCAGCTGGTCCGGATCACCCAGCAGTACAAGCCGCGTACCTGGCGCGATCGCATCGACCAGTTTGGCCATCAGCGGCAGGTCGATCATTGACGCTTCGTCGACGACCACGACGTCGTAGGGCAGCGGATTGTCCCGGTCGTGGCGGAAGCGCGGCGAATCCGGGATCGTCCCGAGCAGGCGGTGCAGCGTGGCGCCGGTGGTGGGCAACGCGGCGAGCAGGTCGGCGTCGATGCCCTGCGCGGCCAGCGCCTGTGTCGCATGACGCACGCTCTCGGCCATGCGTTCGGCAGCGCGACCGGTGGGCGCGGCCAGCGCGATCCGCGGCATTCCCTGCCCCGACAACCCGGCTTGCGCAGACAGCAGCACCAGCAGGCGCGCCGTGGTGGTGGTCTTGCCGGTGCCGGGACCGCCGGTGACCAACAGCAGCGCGTGGCGCAGCGCGAGCGCCGCCGCGCGCGCCTGGCGGTCGTCGTGCGCGGCGTGCGGAAACAGCGTCGCGAACAGCGGCGCGAGGGGTTCGATTCCTATTTCCGGCACCGGCTGCGCGGCGACGCGCTGCAACCCCAGGGCGAGTGCGCGTTCGTACTCGCGATAGCGGCGCAGGTAGAGCAGGCCGCCTTCGAGCACCAACGGTGCGTTGGCGGGCGAGGGCGACGCGGCCTCGCGGGGCGTGGCGACCCAGGGTGAGGCCGCGAGTTGCTGCGCCCACGCAGTGGGATCGGGCCAGGGAAGCTCGGCGTCGACCAGTGCGCCCGCGGCGTCCAGATCCACGCCGGCGTGGCCCTTGGCCACGGCCAGCGACGCCAGCGCCGCGGCGGCGAGCACCGCATCGGGCGTGTCGCGGTCCAGCCGGCGCAGGCTCTGGGCGAGCGCATGGTCCAGCGTGCGCAGGTGGCCACCTTGATAGAGCGCGTCGAGCAGGCTCATGCGGCGGCCTCCGTCGCATGCCCCGCGAACAACGCATCGAGCGCATGCACCAGCTCCGGTGCGAAGCGTTGCGCGTGCACGCCGGGCGAGCGCGGCTGGGTGAGGTCGAGCCCGCGGCAGAAGAGATAGCGGATGCCGCCGAAGTCGCGCGCATAGTCGTACGCCTCGCCCAAGCGGAAGCGCAGCCAGCGGTGCAGGGCCAGCGTGTAGATCAGCGCCTGAAGGTCGTACTCGCTGTGCACCATCGCCTGCTGCATCGCCGCCGCGTCGTAGGCCGGCAGCTGGTTGGACTTGTAATCGAGCATGTACCAGCGGCCTTCGTGGCCATAGGTGAGATCGATCAGGCCGGTCATCAGGCCTTCCAGCCGCGCGCGTGCGCCGAAGGCGGTGCGATGGCGCAATAGGCCATGCCGGTGCAGCAAGGCGAGCAGGGCCGGCACGCCGGTGGGCTGCATGGCGAAGTGGAATTCGATTTCGGCACGGCGCGCATCCGGCGGCACGTCGGCCAGCCGCACGCCTTCCGGCAGCGGTGTGCATAGCGTCTGCCCCACCAGCGGCACAAGCACGGCGAGGCCGTCGTCGATATCGGCTTCGGCATAGCCGCCTTCGCGCAGCGCCTGAACGATGACCTCGGCCTGTGCATGGGGCGCGGGATCGCCGGGTTGCCAGTCGCGCCATGCGGCGAAGTCGGCATGTTCCAGCGCGGCATGCATCACCACGCCGAACCGGCTGCCGGCGAAGCGCGGATCGGCCTGCACCGCGGGCGTGGCGATCGCGTCGGGCAGCACGTCGGCATCGGACGCAGGCGTCTCGTCTTCGCCCCCGGGATCGGCCTGCGTGGCGGCCGCCAGCGGATCGGCGCCTTCGGCGTGGGCGAGCTGGGTGAAGCTGTAGACCCACCAGTCGGCGGCGACGCGATGCGCACTGGTGCGCGCCGACGCGATGGCGGCGGCATGCTCGACCGGCAGGCGCTCCGGCGGCGGCTCCGCGGGTCCTTCGACGATGCGGATGTCGCTACGCAGGCCCAGCGCGGCGATGTCGGCCAGCAACGGCGCGATGCGGCTCTCCTGGAACTGGGCCACGTCGCCCGCGGCGATCCACAGCGCGTGTTGTGCGCGGGTCAGGCCGACGTAGAGCAGGCGCGCGTCCTCGGCCTGCGCGTCCAGCTTCGCCGCCACGCCCGCGCCCTGCCAGGCGGCATCGTCCTTGTCGATGCGCCAGTGCAGCACGCGGTGCGCACCATCGTGCACGGTGCGATGGCGCGCGCTGTCCGCGCGGCCGGTGCCCAGACCGGCGAACGGCAGGTAGACCAGCGGATACTCCAGGCCTTTGCTCTTGTGCAGGGTGACGATCTGCACGCGGTGGGCGTCGGACTCCAGACGCAGCAACTGCGTTTCGTCGTTCGGATCGGCATCGGCGATGCGCGCCTGCAGCCAGTCAAGCAGCCCATGCAGGCCCAGCGTGCGGGCGGCGGCTTCCTGCAGGTGCTCGCCGAGCTGCAGGTAGTTGGTGATTCGGCGCTCGCCATCGAGCAGGCCGAGGAGGCGCTCGGCTTCGGCCGCGCACAGCTCGGACACCAACGCGAACGGACCGCTGCGCTGCCAGCGCTCGCGCCAGTGCAACAGGCGCGCCTGATGGCGGCGTTGCGCCTCGCCGTCGGCCTCCAGGGCGGCCAGCGCGGCGGCGTCCTCGCCCAGCAGCACGGTGGCCAACGCCGCGCGCAGGCGGCCGGCGTCGGCCGGATGCAACAGCGCGAGCAGCAGCGTGCGCAGGTCGGCGGCCTCGCGACTTTCGAACAGGCTCTGCTTGCCCGCGGCGACCGCCGGGATGCCGGCCCGCGCCAGCGCCTGCTGCATGCGGGTGGCGTCCTTGTGGTTGCGCACCAGCACGGCGATGTCGCCGGGCCGCACGGGCCGGCCATCGATCGACGCGCGGCCCAAGCGCGCATCGGACAGCACGCGGTGGATATCGGCCACGCAGGCGGCGGTGGCGGCATCGCGCGAGGCCTCCGCATCGAAGGCTTTGCCGCCCTCGTTGCGCAGCATGCGCAGGGTGAGCGCGGGCGCTGCAACGCCTTCGCGCAGGTAGTCCGCGTCGCCGCGTTTGTCGCCCGGCGAGACGGCCTCGAAGCGGATGTCGGGATGGACGAACGCCGCGCGGCCCGCAGCCTCCGCACCGTCGTAGAGCGCCTGCAGCGCGCGCAGCACGGCGGGGCGCGAGCGGAAGTTGTGCGTGAGCGGATCCGCATGGACGGTGGCCGGATGATGCTTGGCCGCGAGATAGGTGGCGACGTCGCCCCCACGGAACCCGTAGATGGCCTGCTTGGGATCGCCGATCAGGAACAGCGCCGGCGTTTCGCCCAGCACGCGCACGTCGTCGGAATCACCGAACACCCGGGCGAAGATCTGCCACTGGCGCTCGTCGGTATCCTGGAACTCGTCCACCAGCGCAATGCGGTACTGGGCGCGCAGCCGCGCCACCAACGCACGGCGCCGGCCGGCGTCCTGTTCGTCGCCCAACGCGTCCGCCACGCGGTCGATCAGGTCGTCGTAGGTCTGCACACGTCGCGTGCGCTTGAGCGTATCGAGGCGGCGGCGGGCCTCATCGCGGAGGCGGTGCAGCAAGGCCACGCGCAGACGGCGCTGCATCTGCTGCCAGACATCGTCGGCCTCGCACCAGGCGCGCAGTGCGTCGAACAAAGGCGATTCCGGGACACGCGCAGCCTCGCCGTCCTTGCAGAATCCGACCAGCGTTTCCGGCAGCAGCTTCTGCACATGCGTCTTGTCGGTACGCGGCCACTGCGCCGGCGCGATACCCGCCTCCAGTTCCGCGAAGGCCTTGTCGAAGCTCGGTCGCTTTGCGCGGCGGCCATCGAACACCTTGCCGTCGAATGCCGCCGCGATCGCGGTCCGCGCCTCCGCGCCGTACAGGCCGTACGCTTCGACCAGATGTGCAGCACGCCCGGCTCGCGTGGCCTCCACGGCGATGCGACGCCCGCCTTCTCCGTCGTCGTCCGCGGGTGCGGGCGGCAGTAGCGTCAACGGTCCGCACAGCGCCGGGAGGTCGGCGGCGAGCGCATCAGGACCGCTCCACAGGCCCGTCAGCGCGTCGACGGTACCGGCATCGGCCGCGTAGGCACGCCACAGATCAGCGGCGACTTCCTCGTACAGCGGCCGTGCGTTGCTGAGCAGTTCGCTGGCGTGCAGGCCTTCCCCGGTGTCCAGCGCATGCTCGCGGAGCACACGCGCGCAGAAGCCATGGATGGTGAAGATCGCGGCCAGGTCGGTCTCTTCGGCGGCCGTGCGCAGGCGACGCGCGAGCCTGACAGGCGGCTCGTCGCCATGCGCAAGGTGGCGGGCCAGGATGGCTCGCGTGAGCGCAGCCTCGTGCGTCTCGCCCTCGCCTGCCGCCGTGCCGACGAGATCGGCGGCCAGCGCCAGGCGTTCGCGGATACGCTTGCGCAGCTCCTGGGTCGCGGCCTCGGTGTAGGTCACCGCCAGCACCTCGCCGATGCGCAGGCCGCGCTCGACGATCAGGCGCGTGAACAGCGTGGCCAGGGTGTACGTCTTGCCGGTGCCGGCGCTGGCCTCGATCAGCTGCACGCCGTCGAGCGGCCGGTCGAGATAGGGCTCGCGGGCGGGATCGAAGCCGCTCATGCCGCGCCCTCCCCACTGTCGGTGCAATCACCGCGCAGCGCGGCGTAGATGCGCAGGCTGGTGTCGACGAACGCGGCCATCCCGTCCGCATCGGCCAGCGGATCACGGCCACGGAATGCCAGCTGGATGGCTTCGCCGGTGCTTTCGCCCCAGTTGAAATCGCCGGGATACCATTTTGCCCGCGCGGCGTCCGCGCGCTTGTCGGGATCGGCGCCGTGGATCTCCCAGCCGGTGTGCGGCGCGAACGGCAGCGGCGCGCGCAAGCCATCGCGACGCAGCGACCCCAGCAGGCGCAGCGCGTCACGCGCCTGTTCCGCCTCGATGCCCGGGGTGACGTGCGGGCCGACGCCGGCCTCGCCCGCGTCGTGGAACTCCACCAGCGGCACGCGCAACCCGCAGGCGTTGGCCAGCAGCCAGTCCAGGCCGTGGCGGATTGCGGCCGGGCCATTGAGCGCACCGATATGCACGCGCGCGAGGCCATGCACGTAAAGATCGTCGAGGCGGCCCCGCACACGCACACCATCGATCACGGCCTGCAGCAGGGGTGCATCGACCTGCGGACCCGCCCATTCGGCGAACGCGCGCGCATAAGGCGCGACGTCGGCAAACACGCGCTCGGCCGCCTGCACGCCCAGCGGACCGGTCGGCACCTGGCCGCGTGCGCGCAGGCGGCTGTAGAGCGCACCGGGCGTGCGGGAGTCAGGCGGCGACACGCGATCGAGCAGCCAGTCGAAGACCTCGCGCTGCATGCGCGCACGCTCGCGGCCGTGGGTGGGTGCGATGAGCGGCTCGGTGTCCTCGCCTTCCTCCAGCGCATCGGGCAGCCGCAAACCGAGCCGCTGCGCGAGGAACTGGCCGGCGGGATCGAGCAGGAAACGGCGCAACGCCTCCAGCGGCAGCGCGTCGCCTTCGTCTTCGAGTGGCGGCAAGGGCGCTGCCACCCAGGGCGGCAGCGCGCGACGCACGCTACCGAGGCGATGCGCGGCATCCCGCCATGCGGCGCGATAGCTGAAGTGGCGCGGATCGCCGTCGCCGCCGAACGCCGCCGGCGCGAACGGCTGCAAGGTGTGGCGGACGACGAGCGCATCCTTGGCCTTCGCGTCGGCGTGGTAACGCGACGCCACGTCGACCAGTTCGCTGACCAGCACGGATGGTTCGCGTGCGCTGCCGTCGCGCGGATCGGCGCCGAGGTAGCTGACGTAAAAGACATCCTGCGCCGCGGCGAACAGTTGCAGGAACAGGAAGCGGTCATCCTCGCGGGTCGAGCGGTCGCCCGGCAGGCGGCGGCCCGCATGCAGTTCGGCGGTCAGCTTGTTGAGACCGGCGGCGGGGTCGCGGCGCGGGAAGTCGCCGTCGTTCATGCCGAGCAGGCAGATCGCACGGAACGGCAGCAGGCGCATCGGCACCATGCGGCCGACGCTGATGCCGCCGGTGAGCAGCGGCGCGCGCGTGTCGGCCTGCGACAGCAGGTCGGCGAAATGCGCGCGCACGACCTCCGGCGGAACCACGCCGCCGTAACCGGCGGCTTCCGCATCGCGGGCGAAGCGGTCGACCAGCGTGCGCAGGCGATCCAGCGCGCGCTGCGCGCGCGGCGCGGCGGGTCGCTCGGGCAGCAATACGTCAAGCAGGTGCAGCAGGCGTTCGCGCCAATGCGCGGGCGACTGCGCCTCGCCGAGCGCGCGTCGCTGGCGGGCGAGTTCGCGCAAGAGGCGTACCAGCGTGTCGAGCGCGTCCAGGCTGCCGCCTTCCAGTTCCGGCCACGGCGCGACCCCGGCGATGTCGTCGTCGCTGCCACTCGCATGCCCCAGCAGCAGGCGGTCCAGCGCGAACTGCCAGGTGTAGGCATCGTCGGCCGGCGCATCGGCCGCGGCGCGGTGCGTGGCGTCCAGCCCCCAGCGCGCACCGGCCTCGCGCAGCCAGCCGCGCAGGCGATCGATCGCCTCGGTATCCAATCCGGAGGCTTCGGCGACGGGCGCGCTGGCCAGCAGGTCGAGCACTTCCTCGAGACCGAAGCGCGACACCGGCAGGTCCAGCAAACGCAGGAACACCTCCGCCAGCGGTTCGCTCGCCAGCGGGCTGGTATCGGCCAGCGCCCACGGCAGCGCGTCGTCGTGGCCGCTGCCGCCGAACACCGCGTCGAGGTAGGGCACGTACGGATCGATATCCGGCGCGAGCACCGCGATCTCACGCGGCTGCAGCGGCGGGTCGAAGCGCCGGCCCTCGGGGGACGCGGGGTCGAGCAGCGCGCGCAGCCGGTCGTGCAGCACCTGCAGTTCGCGCAGGCGCGTGTGGCAGGCATGCACCTGCAGGCTGGGATCGGCCAGGTCTAGCGACGCGCGCGGCGGCGGCACGGTCGGCGCACGGCGGTGGAACAGGTCCGACTGCAGAAGCCGTAGCAGCGTGTGGGGGCCCTCGGCGGCAAGCGGATCGGCATAGACGTCGATCTCCGCGCGCGGATGCACGACTTCGTAATCGCCCAACAGCGCCATGAAGTCGCGGCCGGCCGCGCCCCAGGCCTGCAGCAGCGGGTTTTCCTGCACGTCATCGGCGAACAGGTCGCTGTCGCCGCTGCGACGGCGCTCGCGCAATGTCTGCAGGTCGCCCCAATAACCGCGGGCCGGCGTCGGCAGGTAGAAGTGCAGCGTGCCTACGCGCGCCTGCGTGGCCAGCACGCGCAGCACGTCGGGCGAGACGTTGAGGGTGGCGAACACAAGGAGTCGCTTCGGCAGGCCCTGCGGAAGCGGCCCGTCCTCGCGGCCGAAACGCGTGAGGTAGTCGTGGATGCGCCGCGCGCGGTAATCGTGCCCGCTGGCGACCGCGCGCCACAGGCGCGCCTGGGCGTCGTCCTGTTCGGCCCCGGCCTCCCAGCGCAGCAGCCAATCGCGGCGCCAGGCCTGGTACTTCTCATAGACGCCGGCGAGTTCGCCCGCCAGCGCCCAGGGTTTCAGCGGGTCGCCGTCTCCCAGCCAGGCTGTGAGCGACGCCAGGGCAGGCGAGGCGCGTAACGCCGGGTCGCCCAGCGCGCCGTACAAGCGCCATTGCAGGGCGGCCATGTCAAGGTCGTCGGTGCTCGGGCCCAGGTTCGCGTCCAAGGCGCGGGCGACGAATTCGCCCGGGGTGAGGAATTCCAGGTTGGCAGCGACCCCGTACTTCGCCGCCAGCGTGGCCTGCAACCAGCGGCGCATCGCGACTTGCGGGATCAACACCACGTCCGGCGCCAAGGGCGACTGGCCCGCCACCGGCGTGCGCAGTTCCTCAGCCAACAAGGCCGCCAGCAGCTCCAGGACGTTGGACGGGTACAGGCGGAAGTCAGACGTGAAGTCGGCAGGCATCGCGCCATCTTGCCGCAGCGACGTCGCGAATGCCGAGACAGGGGCGGTCGTCTCTGCCGGTCGCTTAAGACCTTCTTAAAGCGCCGGGGCCAGCATGCCCCATGGCAAGGCCGTGGTTGGAGGTCCTATTCCGCTACGGCCCGCCGGATTCAAGCACGCTCATGCGCGAGGACGTCCGGCGATGCCACAATAATCAAACTGCGCGGTACGGTTTATGTTCAGCCGATGGCCGTGAAGCTACGCCGTTGTTTTTCCGTTAACCCTTTGCTGGTCCGCCGACGACGCCCATGACGCCTGCCGACGCCCCTGCCGTGCACCTGTCCGGCCTCCGCCTCGATCGCGGCGGCCGCACCATCCTGCGCGGGATCGACCTGACCGTGCCCCGCGGCAGCATCGCTGCCGTGCTCGGCCCGTCAGGCAGTGGCAAGTCGACGATGCTCGCGGCGCTGACCGGCGAGCTGCCGCCCGCCGCAGGCACCGTGGAAGTCTTCGGCCAGCCCGTCCCGCACCGCAGCCGCGCGCTGCTGGAAATGCGCAAGGGCGTGGGCGTGCTGCTGCAGGGCAACGGCCTGCTGACCGACCTGACGGTGGCCGAGAACGTGGCGCTGCCGTTGCGCACGCATACGAAGCTGCCGGACGCGCTGATCCGTCGGCTGGTGGACTTCAAGTTGAACGCGGTCGGCCTGCGCGCCGCCGCCGACGCCTACCCGCGCGAGCTGTCCGGCGGCATGGCGCGCCGCGTGGCGCTGGCCCGCGCGCTGGCACTGGACCCGCCGCTGATGATCTACGACGAACCGCTGACGGGCCTGGACCCGATCGCCTCGGGCGTGATCATGAGCCTGATCCAGCGCCTCAACGACACGCTCGGCCTGACCAGCATCATCGTGACCCACCACGTGCACGAGACGCTGCCGATCGCCGACCAGGCGGTGGTGATCGCCAACGGCGGGCTGGTCTTCTCCGGTACGCCGGCGGAACTGGACGCGAGCTCGGACCCGCTGGTGAAGCAGTTCCTGCGCGGCGAGCCGGACGGCCCGATCGCGTTCGATACGGTCAAGCGCGGGGAAGCCGCCTGATGCCCTTCGTCGCCGCCACCCGTTCGCTCGGCCGCGCCGGTCTGTTCTCGCTGTCGGTCTTTCGCGCCTCGACGCCGACCCGCGATTTCTTCGCCGAACTCACGCGCGAGATCTACAAGATCGGTGGCCGCTCGCTGCCGATCATCGCCGTGGGCGGCGCGTTCGTGGGCCTGGTGCTGACCCTGCAGGGCTACCGCACGCTGACCACGTTCGGCGCCAGCGATGCGCTGTCCACGCTGCTGGGGCTGTCGCTGTACCGCGAACTGGGCCCGGTGCTGACCGCGCTGCTGTTCATCGGCCGCGCCGGCAGCTCCATCGCCGCCGAACTGGGCCTGATGCGCGCCACCGACCAGATCAAGGCGCTGGAGCTGATGGCCATCGACCCGGTGGCCAAGGCTGTGGCGCCGCGCTTCTGGGCGGCGGTGCTGACGGTGCCGCTGCTGACCGGCTTCTTCTGCTCGCTGGCGATCAGCGCCAGCTATTTCGAGGCCGTGCACGTGCTCGGCCTGGATAACGGCACCTTCTGGTCCGCGCTGCAGAACAGCGTGGACTTCTGGGACGACTTCGGCGTGGCACTGCTGAAATCGGCCGTGTTCGGCGGTACCAGCGCGCTGGTCGCGGCCTACGTGGGCTTCCACGCCGAGCCCACCATCGAGGGCACCTCGGTAGCGACCACCCGCGCGGTGGTGAACGCCTCGCTGCTGGTGCTGATGTTCAATTTCGTCATGTCTGCATTGCTGTTCAGGAGCTGACCCATGTCCGTCCGTGGACCCCGCCTCGAATTCGCCGTCGGCGCCTTCCTCCTGCTGGCCCTGGCCTCGCTGTTGGTGCTGGCGCTGGCTTCCACCAACAAGCGCTTCGGCGTGGGCGGTGGCAGCTACGAGCTGACCGCGCGTTTCACCAACCTGGGCCAGCTGCGCAAGCAGGCGCCGGTAAAGATCGGCGGGGTCGTCATCGGGCAGGTGGCCGACATTCAGCTGGACCCGGTCAAGTTCGACTCCATCGTCACCCTGTCCATCGACAGCCAGTACAAGGACCTGCCGGCCGATACGGCGGCGGGCATCTTCACCAGCGGCCTGCTGGGCGAGAACTACATCGGCCTCTCCCCGGGCGGCGACCCGGAAGTGCTGAAGCCCGGCGAGGAAATCGCCTTCACCCAGCCGGCGGTGGACCTGCTCCAACTGGCCGGCAAGTACATGTTCAGCGGCGGCGCCAACAATGCCGCAGGTGCCGGGGAGACCCCGGCCAGCGGCGAAGCCGCCACGCCCCCCGTTACGGAAGAACCCACGCCATGAAGACCCTGATGAAGCCCTCGTTCCTGTCCATCGCCCTGTCGGCGGCCCTGCTGGCCTCCGCGCCGGCCGTCGTGTTCGCGCAGGCCCCGGCCCCGGCGGCTGCCGCGAAGCAGAACAGCGCAAGCCAGGTCGTGCTGAGCAGCAGCACGCGCATCCTGGCCACGCTCGACCAGCGTCGCGCCGAGTTCAAGGCCAACCCGGCCGCGCTGCGCCAGTACGTCACCAGCGAGTTCAACACGCTGTTCGACGGCGACTACTCCGCCCGCCTGGTACTGGGCGTGCACGGCCGTGGCGCCTCCGACGCCGACGTGAAGCTGTTCGGCCAAGCGCTGACCGAGCGCCTGCTGTCGGCCTACGGCGCGCGCCTGGCGGACTTCAACGCGCGCCTGAGGGTGCGGGTGAAATCGGAATCGCCGTTGCCCGGCGGTCGCGGCGTGAAGGTCGAGACCGAGTTCATGCAGCCCGACCAGACCGTCACCCCGATCACCTTCTACGCGCGCAACGTCGGCGGCCAGTGGAAGGTGTTCGACGTGCTGCCGGAGGGCGTGTCGTTCGTGCAGACCTTCAAGACCCAGTTCGACGCCCCGCTGCGGCAGAAGTCCATCGCCCAGGTGGCGGCGGACCTGAAGTCCGGCAAGCTGCAGGTCAACGGGAATGCCAGCGGCAACTGACGCCGGCATCAGCCGGGACGGCGACGCGCTCGTGTTCACGGGCGCGCTGGACCGCGCCGCGGCCGCCGCGCTGTGGGCCCGGGCCTCGGCGCAGTTGGCCGGCGCGCAACGCTTCGTCCTGACGAACGTCACTACCGTGGACAGCGCCGGGCTGGCACTGTTGGCGGAACTGGCCGCGCGCGTGCGCGCCACCGGCACCGCACCGCGTTTCGAAGGCCAGCCCGCTGGCCTGGCCGACCTGCAGGCCGCGTACCGACTGACGCCGGAACTGGATTTCCCGGCGTAACCCCACCCCCGCAGCTCCAGGAATCAGGATGAATCTGTTCCGCCTCAGCACCGTGGTCCTGCTGGCCGCCCTGGCGACGGCCTGCGCCTCGGCGCCCAAATCCTCCTCCGGCGCACCGCCCGAACCGGTCGTGGTCGACGGCAGCGCGACCGCGGCGGCCCCGCTGCCACCCGAGCCGCCGATCGACCCCGCGAGCATCGACCCACCCGCCCCTGCGGCGGCCAGCGCCACGGCGTCGGAAGGCGAGGACGACTTCGCCGCCATCTACGGCCAGGGCGCCTACGATCCGGTCGCCGATCCCTCGCTGCCCGCTCCCGCGCAGTCGCCGGTCGCCTACGACCCGTGGGAGAAGTTCAACCGCAAGGTGCATGCGTTCAACAACGCGGTGGACCGTGCGGTCGCCCGCCCGCTGGCGCGCGCCTACACCGCGGCCGTGCCGCGCCCGGTGCGTCTGGGCGTGAGCAACTTCTTCGACAACCTGCGCCAGCCGCTGACCATGGTGAACCAGCTGCTGCAGGGCCGTCCGCGCGACGCCACGCAGACCTTCGGCCGCTTCGTGCTGAATTCCACGCTGGGCATCGGGGGTCTGTTCGACCCCGCCAGCGACCTGAAGATGAAGCGGCGCAGCGAGGATTTCGGGCAGACGCTCGGCACGTGGGGCTGGAAGCGCTCGCGCTACGTGGAACTGCCGTTCTTCGGCCCGCGCACGGTGCGCGACGTGCTCGGCCTGGCCGGCGACATGCCGCTCAGCCCGGTCAGCAAGATCGAGGACGACAAGACGCGCATCTTCCTGCAGGGCCTGAACTTGGTAGATACGCGCGCCCAGCTGCTGTCGCTGGACAGCCTGCGCGAAGGTGCGGTGGACGATTACGCGCTCGTCCGCGACTCGTGGCTGCAGCGCCGCAACTACCAGATCGAAAGCCATCGTACCCAGCAGCAGCCGACCCAGGACGAACTGCCGGAGTACCTGCAGGACGAGAACAACCCCACCGTCCCGGTCGATGCGATGCCGATGCCGGAGATCAGCGGCGGCGGTTGAGGCAGCTGCGAAGTGATGTACGAAAACGGCGCCTCTCGGCGCCGTTTTCTTTCTGGCTGTTCCTCTCTTCCTGCGCAGCGGGGAGAGGGGCCGAAGGCGGATGAGGGGCGAACGGAGCGGGAAAGATTCAGCGCATGGATGAAGACCGCGCCCGCCCCTCATCCGCCCGTTGGGCACCTTCTCCCCGCAGGCGGGGAGAAGGAACAACACACGACGCCTCACTCCGCCTCGTCGCCACCCAGCAGCTTCTGGCCTTCCTCACCCGGCAAGGCTTCAACCTCGCGCAGTTGGCGCTCGATCGCGCGGGTGCGCACGCCGGCCTGCTTGATGCTGTTCTGCACGGTGTCCAGTTGGGTGTGCGCCTTCTCCAGCACGGTCGCGAACTTGCCGAACTCGGTCTTCACCGCGCCCAGCAACAGGCGGACCTCACTGGAACGTTTCTCGATAGCCAGCGTGCGGAACCCCATCTGCAGGCTGTTGAGCAACGCGGCCAGCGTGGTCGGCCCCGCAACGACGATGCGGTGGTCACGCTGCAGTGCATCCACCAGGCCCGGCCGGCGGATCGCTTCGGCGTACAGGCCCTCGGTGGCGAGGAACAGCACGGCGAAGTCGGTGGTGTGCGGCGGCACCACGTACTTCTCGTTGATCGACTTCGCCTGCACCTTGATCGCGCGCTCCAGCTGCGTCGCCGCAGTGCGCATGCCCTCGGTATCGCCACGCTCCTGCGCGTCCAGCAGACGCTCGTAGTCTTCGCGAGGAAACTTTGCGTCGATGGGCAGCCATACGGGCACGTCGTTGTCCTGGCGACCGGGCAGACGGATCGCGAAATCGACGGCTTCGCCGCTGTCCGGCCGCACTTTGACGCCGCGCGCGAACTGCTCGGCGGTCAACACCTGCTCGAGCAGGTTCTCCAGCTGCACTTCACCCCAGCCACCGCGATCCTTGACGTTCGTCAGCACACGCTTGAGGTCACCGACGCCGGTGGCCAGCTGCTGCATTTCGCCCAGTCCGCGTTGCACCTGCTCCAGCCGCTCGGACACCAGCTTGAAGGAGGCGCCCAGTCGCGCCTCCAGCGTGGTCTGCAGCTTCTCATCGACGGTCGCCCGCATCTGCTCCAGCTTCTGCGCGTTGTCGGCCTGCAGTTCCTTCAGGCGGCCTTCCAGCGTCTGCCGCATCTCGCCGATGCGCTGTTCGTTGCGCTGGGTGAGTTCATTGAGGCGCTGGCCCAGCGCGTCGGCGAAACGCTGCTGCGACTCGGCCGATTCCAGCCGGCCCTTGCGGGCGTCTTCGGTCAGCGTGTCGCGCAGCACGTCCAGGCGCTGGTCGGTGCGGGTGCTGAGGTCGGCGAGGCTGCGGCCGAACCCGTCGATGCGCACTTCCTGCGCGCGCGACAGGCCTTCCAGCTGGTCGCGCAGCTCGCTGCGGCCTTCGCGCTGCTCGTCGCGCAGCGCGCGTTCCAGCACGTCGCCGATGCGGGCCTCGGGACGGCGCAGCACCAGCACCGCGAGCAGGACGACGGCTACGGCGACGAGGATCAGCAGGAGGACGAGCAGGGTCTGGGAATCCATGCGGACAGTGTAGCTGCTGGCGTCTCACCGCCTGCGCCGGCGACATCGCGAACGGCCTCGCAGCCGAAGCGGGCGCGGCATCACGGATGCACACATGTGCCTTGACCCCCCGCCGCCGGGCGGCGCACAGTCGCGGCGCATCGACGCTTGGGGAAAGCCGTCTTGCTGCAACGCCTCCGCACCCTGATGGGCGCCGCGCCCGACCCCGTGCCCGCCCTCGCGGCGGCGCGCGAAGCTGCCCTGCGGGCGGTCCTCGGCGAACCCGAACGGATCGACCGCGACAACGACCGCCGGCACCGGGTCGACGTGCACGTGTATGCGCGCAACTTCGTCGAGGCGTGCGTGGAGGGCGACGACGAAGGCTATGTGCTGGTCACCAGCGGCATGAGCGACCGGCTGATGTCGATGCCCGACGGCTACGACGGCGACGAATCCGCCGCACGCGAGCTGTTCTGGTACGTGCGCGCGCCGCATCCGGCCTTCATCGCGCAGCTGCGCTGGCTGGCCAAGTTGCCGTTCATCGAAGGCAGCTGGCTGGGCTACGGCCATACCGTGCCGCTGCCGGAGCCGCCGCTGGCGGGTTCGCCGTTCTCCACTTTCCTGCTGCTGCCGCCGGTCGTGGCGACCGACCGCCACCTGTTCGACAACGTGCACCTGCACGGCCAGGGCGTCGAGCCGCTGGTCGTGCACCTGGTCTCCGATGCAGAGTACGACCTGGTCCGCTCTGACGAGGGGCTGGATGTCTTCCTCGACCTGCTCGACGTGCACCGCTACCCCTTGGTGTTCGACCCGGCGCGCCCGTCGTATCTCTGAACCGCCACGGCGCGCTGCGTGGTGCGTCGCCGATTGCCAGCCGCGCCGCGCCCGCATAGGCTGCTGGCGGCCCCGGGGCGGGGATGCGCCCGCGGGTCATGCCCCCTCACCTTTCCATGCCGGCCTGTCGCCGGCATGCCGCCCGACTGACGCATTCGAGGAAAACCATGACCTGGCTACGGCGCAAATCCATCGACCGGATCACCCAGCACGAGGAAGGACGCCGCTTGGTGCCCACGCTGAGCTGGCCGCACCTGGTCGCGCTGGGCATCGGCGCCATCGTCGGCACCGGCATCTACACGCTGATCGGTGTGGGTGCCGACAAGGCCGGCCCGGCGGTCCTGCTGTCCTTCGTCATCGCCGGCATCGTCTGCGCCTGCGCGGCGCTGGCCTATGCCGAGCTGTCGACGATGATGCCGGCCGCCGGCAGCGCGTACACCTACAGCTACGGCGTGCTGGGCGAATCGATCGCCTGGATCGTCGGCTGGAGCCTGATCCTGGAGTACTCGCTGGTGGTCAGCACCGTGGCGGTGGGCTGGTCGGGTTATTTCGTCGGCTTCCTGCAGTGGGTGCAACAGAATTTCGGCTGGAACGTCACCCTGCCCACCGCACTTGCCGCGGGTCCGCACGCCGGTGGCCTGATCAACCTGCCGGCCATCGTGATCACCTTCGCCGTCGCCGGCCTGCTGATGGCGGGCACGCGCGAAAGCGCCACGCTCAACGCGATCCTGGTGGTGTTCAAGCTGATCGCGCTGGCGGTGTTCATCGCGGTCGCGCTGCCGGCCTTCAACCCCGACAACCTGCAGCCGTTCATGCCGTACGGCTTCCCGAAGTCGGTGGATGCGGCGGGCGTGGAGCGCGGCGTGATGGCGGCCGCGGCTATCATCTTCTTCGCCTTCTACGGCTTCGACGCGATCTCCACCGCTGCCGAAGAAACCAAGAATCCCGGCCGCGACCTGTCGATCGGCATCGTCGGTTCCATGATCGGCTGCACGCTGATCTACCTGCTGGTCGCGGTCGCGGCCGTGGGCGCGATGAGCTTCACGGTGTTCGGCAAGAGCGCCGAGCCGCTCGCGCTGATCATGCGCGAGCTCGGCCACGGCACCGCCGCGCTGGTGATCGGCATCGTGGCCATCGTCGCCCTGCCCACGGTGCTGCTGGCGTTCTTCTACGGACAGAGCCGCATCTTCTTCGTGATGTCGCGCGACGGCCTGCTCCCGCGCGGCCTGTCGAAGGTCAACGCGCGCACCGGCACGCCGGTGGCGATCACCGTGTTCACCGCCATCCTGGTAGCAGCGCTGGCGGGCGTGGCGCGCCTGGACGAGATCGCCGCGCTGGCCAACGCCGGCACGCTGGCGGCCTTCGTCGCGGTCGGCGTGTGCCTGCTGGTGCTGCGCAGCCGCGAACCGAACCGTCCGCGCGTATTCCGCACGCCGCTGGCGTGGGTCGTCGGCCCCGTCGCGATCCTCGGCTGCCTTTACCTGTTCTGGAGCCTGCCGCAGCGGACGCAGCTGTGGTTCCTGGCATGGAACGCGGTGGGCATCGTGGTCTACCTGGCCTACAGCCGCCGCAACAGCGTGCTGGCGAAAGGCGGCGACGCATGATGACGTAGCGTGCGCCATGCGCACGACCCGGATCGAGTGAAGATCCCGGGGTCGTGCGCGCAGCGCACGCTACTCCATACGCCTGCGTCTGCATCACGGACGCTTCATTCCCGGCGGCTGCGGCACTAAGATGCCGCGCAGGCACACCATCCCCCGGGTTACGACGTTGATCATCCATCCCAAAGTCCGCGGCTTCATCTGCACCACCACCCATCCGCTCGGTTGCGAGCTCAACGTGCGTGACCAGATCGCCGCCACGCGCGCGCAGGGCGTGCGCAACGACGGACCAAAGAAGGTGCTGGTGATCGGCGCGTCCAGCGGCTACGGCCTGGCTGCCCGCATCAGCGCGGCGTTCGGCTTCGGTGCGGACACGCTGGGCGTGTTCTTCGAGAAACCGGGCAACGAGAAGAAGGCCGGCACCGCGGGCTGGTACAACTCGGCCGCGTTCGACAAGTTCGCCAAGGCCGAGGGCTTGTACAGCCGTTCGATCAACGGCGACGCGTTCTCCGATGAAGCGCGCGCCAAGGTCATCGAGCTGATCAAGAACGAGATGGGCGGCCAGGTCGACCTGGTGGTCTATTCGCTGGCCTCGCCGGTGCGCAAGCTGCCGTCGACCGGCGAAGTGAAGCGCTCGGCGCTGAAGCCGATCGGCGCGCCGTACACCTCCACCGCCATCGACACGAACAAGGACGCGATCGTCCAGGCCACCATCGAGCCAGCCACCGAGCAGGAGATCGCCGACACCGTCACCGTGATGGGTGGGCAGGACTGGGAGTTGTGGATCGATGCGCTCGACAAGGCCGGCGTGCTGGCCGACGGCGCGCGCACGGTCGCCTTCAGTTACATCGGCACCGACATCACCTGGCCGATCTACTGGCACGGCGCACTGGGCCGGGCGAAGGTGGACCTGGACGAGACCGCGCAGCGTCTGGACGCGCGCCTGCAGAAGACCGGCGGCACCGCGAACGTGGCGGTGTTGAAGTCGGTGGTGACGCAGGCCAGTTCGGCGATCCCGGTGATGCCGCTGTACATCAGCATCGTGTTCAAGGTGATGAAGCAACTGGGCCTGCACGAAGGCACCATCGAGCAGCTGGACCGCCTCTACCGCGACCGCATGTACCGCGCCGATGGCCAGCCGGCCGCGACCGACGACGAGAACCGCCTGCGCCTGGACGACTGGGAACTGAGGCCCGAGGTGCAGACGCAGGCCAAGGCGCTGTGGCCGCAGGTGACCACGGAGAACCTGTTCCAGCTGACCGATTACGCGAACTACAAGCACGAGTTCCTGAAGCTGTTCGGCTTCGAGCGCGACGACGTGGACTACGATGCCGACGTGAACCCGGACGTGCAGTTCGACTGCATCGAGCTGTCGCCGGAAAGCTGATCGTCTTGCGTAGCACATGAAAAAGGCGGGCTTCGACCCGCTTTTTTCTTTCTGTAGGAGCGACGTAAGTCGCGACCGCACGGCCGGACAGCATGTGGATCATCAGTAATCACGGATGCGCCGGGATGCATCATCCGGCGCCATCGACACCTGTCAGCGTGCGGTCGCGACTTACGTCGCTCCTACAGGGGCATCGTCGCGCACTCAGGGCCCAGCGCGCGGATACGCATGTCGCGCAGGTATACGGCATTGCCATGGTCCTGCAGGCCTAGATGCCCGCGGCGCGCCTTGGCGAAGTCCGCCTGGTCGGCGAACTTGCTGGCGGCGACCCGCTGTTTCCAGTCATCGCTGTCCAAGTCGTAGGTCGCGACACGCACACCATTGAGCCAATGCTCCACGCGCGGACCGCAGGCGACGATGCGCGCCTGGTTGTACTCCCCGAGGGGACGCAGCACATCGCGCGCAGGGGCGACGAGGTCGTAGACCGCCGCGGCACGGTGGCTCGGCACGATGCGATCTTCGGCTGCCCGATCATCGAGCAGCTGGTACTCCACCGCCCGCGCCCAGATCGGCGACGCGTCGACCGCGCGATAGAACAGGCCGCTGTTGCCACCCAGCGGCACGCGCCATTCCCATTCCAGTTCGAAGTCACCGTAGGTATCGACGCTGATGATGTCGCCGCCACCGGCAGCGGTCAGCACGAGTTCGCCATCGCGGACCTGCCAGCGCGCGTCCAGCGCGGAAGCGCCGACGCTGCGCCACTGGCCCGCCTCTGCCAGCGATTGCCAGGGCGCGTCGGGCGTCGATGCGCAACCCGCCATCAGCGCGACCAGCAGGACCGGAACGATCCGCAGGCCGCGCATGCTCAATCCACCACGCGGCAGAACACGGCCTTGAGGTAGCGCGATTCCTGCACGTGCGCCATGAACGGGTGGTCGGGGCCGGCGCCGGCGACCTTGAGGATCTGGATCGTGCGGCCGGAGAAGTACGCGGCGCGGCGCAGCATGTCGAGGAACTGCTCCTCACTGACCAGGCCGGTGCACGAGAATGTCGCGAACAGGCCGCCCGGCTTCACCACGCCGAGCGCCAGCTTGTTCATGTCGAGGTATTTCTTCAGCGCGGCGATCACTTGCTCGCGGTCGCGCGTCATCTTGGCCGGGTCCAGGATCACCACGTCGTACTGCTCGCCGCGGTTCGCCGCATCGCGCAGATACGGGAAGATGTCGGCCTGCACGAACTTCGGCCGCACGTTGTTGAGCTTGGCGTTGCCCTTGGCGATCTGGATGACATCCTGGTCGATGTCCACGCCCAGTACCTCGGTCGCACCACGCGCCGCGGCGTACACCGCGAAGCCGCCGGTGTTGCAGCACAGGTCCAGCACAGTCTTGCCTTCGACCTGCCGGCTCAGCCACTCGCGGTTCTCGCGCTGGTCGGCGAAGAAACCGGTCTTGTGCGCGCCCGCCGGATCGGCGCGGAACTTCACCCCGTACTCGGTGATGACGGCCGCTTCGGTCGTGGTGTTGCCGTGGAAATCGAAGCTCTCCTGCTTCTGCACGTGCTCGTCGGCGAAGCTGTGGAAGCGGCAGCCCGGGAACTGCTCGCGCAGCGCCTCGTAGATCCATTCGCGATGGCGGAACATGCCGGCGGCGAAGAACTCCACCACGATCAGGTCGCCGTAGCGGTCGACCACCAGGCCGGAGAGTCCGTCGCCTTCGCTGTGGACTACGCGCCAGGCATCGCTGATGGCATCCAGCTTCAGCACGTCGCGGCGCAGCGAGACCGCGTCGGCGATCTTGCGCGAGAACCAGCCGGCATCCACCGGGATGTCGGGGTGGGTTTCCAGGATGCGCACGGCGATGCGCGAGTGGCCGTTGTAGAAGCCGCGCCCGATCCATTCCCCGTCCACCCCGACGACCTCGACGAGGGTGCCGGACTTGGGTTTGGCGGCGGGCTTCTCGACCAGTTTCTGGAAGATCCACGGGTGGCTGGAACGCCAGGCATTCTTCAGGCGTACGGTCGGGTTCGGCGTGTTCATGAACGACATTTTACCTTCGCGGTTGACCCGGCCGCGCACCATCCGGACAATTCCCGCCTGAAGGGGAGTAGCTCCCAACGTGCCGGCCGTCATTTCGAGCAGCGATGCTCCGGTCCCACGGCAGTCCATCGGGCTGTGAGCGAGACCTTCGCCGCGATGGCGAAGGTATGTCCCTGGATCCCCGTTTCCCCGGCTCCCGAGACGTCCGCGCCTGCGGCCGTCCTCCACTTTTTTCGGGAATCTCGATGGAAACGATTGGCAACCCCTGGTTATGGGCCGGCTTCGGCGGCCTGGTGGTGATCGCCCTGCTCGTCGACCTGGTGCTGATGCGCCACGGCGGCGCGCACAAGGTGACGTTCAAGGAAGCGATGTGGTGGAGCCTGGGCTGGATCGCGCTGGCGATGGCGTTCAACGGCGGCCTGTGGTGGTACGTCAACGAGACCGCCGGCCTGGTGGAAGCCAACCGCGTGGGCCTGGAGTTCCTGACCGGCTACCTGGTCGAGAAGGCGCTGGCCGTCGACAACATCTTCGTCTTCCTGATGGTGATGACGTACTTCGCCGTGCCCGAGGAGCAGCGCCAGCGCGTGCTGGTGATCGGCATCCTGGGTGCCATCGTCCTGCGCAGCATCCTGATCTTCGCCGGCGCGGCGTTGCTGGCGAAGTTCCACTGGCTGCTCTACCTGTTCGGCGCGTTCCTGCTGCTGACCGGCATCAAGATGTGGTTCGCCGCCGGCAAGGAGCCGGACCTGGAGAAGAACCCGGCGCTGCGCTGGATGCGCAACCACCTGAAGCTGACCGACGGCTACCGCGGCGACAAGCTGAGCGTGCGCGAGAACGGCGTGCGCTGGTTCACCCCGCTGTTCGTGGTGCTGGTGCTGATCGGCGTGACCGACGTGATCTTCGCCGTCGACAGCATCCCGGCGATCTTCGCGATCACCTCCGACCCGTTCATCGTGCTGACCTCGAACGTGTTCGCGGTGCTGGGCCTGCGCGCGATGTTCTTCCTGCTGGCCGGCATGGCCGACCGCTTCCACCTGCTGCCCTATGGCCTGGCGGTGGTGCTGGGCTTCATCGGCATCAAGATGCTGCTGATCGATCTCTACAAGATCCCGGTGCCGTGGGCGTTGGGCACGGTGGCGGCGATCCTCGCCGTGACCGTGGCGCTGAGCCTGGCCCGGCCGCAGAAGGCCGACAGCGCGGCCTGATGCGGGTCCTGGCGGACCATCCCGTGCGCGGGATGGTCTGTCCAGCGCCGCCCGCCCTTGCATTCATGCACCGCGTCGCCAGAACTGGACCATGGACCTGCATCCCGACGATCCCGCGTTCGATCCGGAATCCCAGCAGCGCTACGACCGCCGCCGGCTGTTCCGCGCCCTCAACCTGAGCCTGGCCTTCGTGCTGTTGCTGGCCATCGTGTATTCGGCGCAGGGCAGTTTCGATGTGCGCGCCTTCACCATCGCGCCGCTGTCGACGGAGGGGCTGCTCGGCATCCTCACCGCACCGCTGCTCCACGGCTCGCTGGAACACATCGCCGCGAACGCGTCGGCATTGCTGATCCTCGGCACGTTGGCCGGCGCGGTCTATCCGCGCGCAACGCTGTGGGCGATCCCGCTGGTCTGGCTGGGCGCAGGGCTGGGGCCATGGCTGCTGGCCGAGCCCGGCACGCACACGCTCGGCGCAAGCGGCCTGACCCACGGCCTGATGTTCATGATCTTCATGCTCGGCCTGCTGCGTCGCGACCGGGCGGCGATCGCGGCGGGCATGATCGCGTTCCTGTTCTACGGCGGCATGGTGTTGACGGTGCTGCCGCGCGAGGCCGGTGTATCGTGGCAAGCGCACCTGGGTGGCGCGGTGGCGGGCCTGTTAGCCGCCTTCCTGTTCCGTCGCCTGGATCCCGAATTGCCGAAGAAGAAGTACAGCTGGGAAATCGAGGAAGAAGAGGCGGCTACCCGCGGCGATGACGAACTCGAACCGCCCGCGCCGCGCGAAGTCCCCGTGCTCTGGGTGCGCCCCGCGCCTTCCGAAGAGGAACAACGCGGCGTCGTGCTCCGCTTTACCCGCCATCCTCCGGTTGAAAGCCCGCCGCGCGAGCCGCCGACATCGTGATGTGCCGCCGCCCATCGCGGCCACAAAAAAAGGCAGGCCCTTGCAGGCCTGCCTTTTTCGTTTCCAGCGGACCGCCTGGACTTAGAACTTCGCGTTGAACTCCACACCCACCGTGCGCGGCTCGTTGAGGAAGCCGGTCAGGTTGTTGAAGTCGATGCCGCCGACGACGCGGGTCTGGTCGGTGATGTTGCGGCCGTACAGCGCCACTTCGTAGTTGCCGTAGTCCCAGCCGTAACCGATGCGCAGGCCGCCTTCCAGCGACGACTTGCCGGTGAACTCGATGGAGTCGTACAGGAAGAAGTTCACTTCGCTGCGGTAGGCCCAGTCGGTGTAGACATACAGTTCGCTGCCTTCGCCCAGGCCGATGCTGTAGCGCGCGGTCAGGTTGTGCACCCACTTCGGCGCCTGCGGCAGCTGATTGCCGTTGATCAGCGCCTTGCCGGTGGCATCCAGCGGATCGGTCACGGTGCACTGCGCGCAGACCGACACGGCGAGATCGGGGTCCTTGATCTCGGTGTCGTTGTAGCTGCTGCCCAGCGTCAACAGCAGGTTGTCCAGCACGTACGCCTGCATGTCCAGCTCGAAACCCTGACCCGTGCTCTTCTCGGCGTTGAGCAGGATGTTGGAGTTGTTGGCGCCGCCGACGGCGGTCAGCTGCTGGTCCTTCACTTCGTAGTAGAAGACGTTGGCACTCAGGCGCGCGCGCTTGTCCCAGAAGTCGGTCTTGACGCCGGCTTCGAACGCGGTGGAGGTTTCCGGACCCGCGACGGTCTTGTTGTTGAAGTCGCCGGCCGCCTGGATGCTGCTGCCGCGGTAGCCGGTGGCCACGCGCGCGAACAGGTTGGTGTCGTCGTTGAGCTTGTAGACGGCGGACAGGTCCCAGCTCAGCTTCTTGTCTTCCGGTGACGCAGTCAGGAACGGATCGGCGGCATCGCCCGCGGCGTAAGCCGCCTGTTGCGCGGCCAACAGGCCGGCGAGGTCGCCTTTGGTGCCGGTGTAGGCTTCGACCGTCAGCTCCTTCTTGTCGACGGTGTAACGCAGGCCGCCGCGCAGTTCCAGCTTGTCGGTCGCCTGCCACGTGGCGGCACCGAAGATCGCGTACGAGTCGTTGGTCTGGCGGATGCGTTCGTAGCCGCTCTGCGCGCCGTTGGTGAAGATCGAGTCGTAACTGAAGCTCTCGACCTTGTAGTCCTCGTCGAAGTAGAACAGGCCCGCCTGCCAGTTCCACGGACCCGCGTAGGCGGATTCGATGCGGAACTCCTGCGTCCACTGCGCGTGCTCGGGAATGCCGTCAGCGGTTTCGGACGAGAACGGGATGAAGCCCGGTCCGTACTGGCCACCCGGCGCGTACGGGGCGCCGAAGCCGCCGTCGATGTCGCCGCGGTTCATCGTCTCGACGCTCTCGTAGCCGGTGATCGAGTACAGCTTGTACTCGCCGATGTCCCAGCTCAGGCGCGCACTGGCACCCTGCGATTCCAGCTCGGAGTAGTTCAGGCCGTCCTGGGTGACCTCATCGCGGTCGAAACCCGGCACCAGGTTGTTGGTGCCCGGCTGGATGATGTTGGCGCGGAACAGGCGCGCGGTGCCGTTGAGCTTGCGCGCGTGCGCGTTGAGCAGCGCATCGAAGCCCTCGCCTTCGTACAGGAACTGCACGCGGCCGGCGGATTCGTCATAGCCCTCGTAGCCATCGCTCGGACCCGGGTAGGTGTTCTTCACCGAGTCGTCGCGGCGCTGGAACAGCACCGATGCGCGTGCCGACCAATTCGGGCTCAGTGCGCCGCCGACGGCGCCTTCCAGGTTCCACATATCGTCGGTGCCATAACCGACCTTGCCGTAGCCGCTGGTCTCCTGCGACGGCTTGGCCGATTCGAACTTCACCACACCGGCCGGGCTGTTGCGGCCGAACAGCGAACCCTGCGGACCACGCAGCACTTCGACCTGCTCCAGGTCGAACAGCGGGAAGCCCTTCAGGATCGGGTTTTCCTGGACCACATCGTCGTACACCAGCGAAACCGGCTGCGAGGTGTTGAGGCGGAAATCGGTGTTGCCGTAGCCGCGGATGTAGAAGCGCGGGAACGCGCGGCCGAACGAAGATTCGATGTTGAGGCTGGGCACGCGACCGGACAGGAAGCGCAGGTCGGTGCCGCCGGACGCCAGCACCCCGAGTTGTTCGCCACTGACAGTACTGATGGAGACCGGCACGTCCTGGATGTTCTCGACCTTTCGCTGCGCGGTCACTTCCACCGCGTCGAGCGTGGTCGCGCTCTGCGGTGCCGGCTCGGCGGCGGGGGTTTCCTGGGCGAAGGCGGTGCCGAACGGCAGCAGCGCGGCGATGGCAAAGGCGAGGCGTTGCGGCCGGACGGCGGCCGGGCGGAGTCGGGACATGGCGGTGGCTTTCCGAGTGGGTGGGTGTCGGGGCGCGCTGGCGGCGCTAGCACGCGAATGTTGCATTACAGCAACATGGGGGGCAATGGCTGGAAGTCCCGTTCCGGCAAAGGTAATGCCCGTTGTGGGCGCCGGACGGGCGAAGCCGTACGCCGGGGTGGCCATCGGTACGTTCAGGTCCCTGGCGTGACCGCTGGCAGGTGACGGCCGGCCAGGGCGGCGGGCTAGACTCGGCGCCCTTCCCTGCCCTCCGGATCGCCGCCATGACCCAGTGGTTCTTCCATACCCCGAACGACAACCAGCGCCACGGCCCTTTGGACGAGGCGGCAGCGCACGCCTTCGCCCAACGAACTCCCGGCGCGCTGGCGTGGCGCGAGGGCATGCGCGAGTGGAAGCCCGCGCGTGAGTTGTCGGAACTGGCGGGCGCGGCCGCCGCTCCGCCGCACCTGCCGCCGCTGCCCGGCGCCGGCGGTCGCCGCGGCGCGGACGAGATCGATTTCCGCATCGTGGGCCATGAGATGCAGTTCGTCGAAGTGGAACTGGACCCCGGCGAGAGCGCCATCGCCGAAGCCGGCGCGCTGATGTTCAAGGACAGCGCCGTGCAGATGGACACCGTGTTCGGCGACGGCTCGCACAGCGGCCAGGGCGGCGGCTTCATGGACAAGCTGCTCTCCGCCGGCAAGCGCGTGCTGACCGGCGAGAGCCTGTTCACCACGATGTACACCCACACGGGGCAGGGCAAGGCCAAGGTGGCCTTCGCCGCGCCCTACCCCGGTACCGTGCTGGCGATGAAGCTGGACGAGCACGGCGGCCGCCTGATCTGCCAGAAGGACAGCTTCCTGGCCGGCGCGCGCGGCGTGTCGGTCGGGATCCATCTGCAGCGCAAGATCCTCACCGGCCTGTTCGGCGGGGAGGGGTTCATCATGCAGAAGCTGGAAGGCGACGGCTGGGTGTTCGTGCACGCCGGCGGTTGCGTGGTGGAGCGCGAACTGAAGCCCGGCGAGCGTATCGACGTGGACACCGGCTGCGTGGTGGCCTACCACGCCAGCGTCAACATGGAGGTGCGTCCGGTCAGCGGCATCAAGAGCATGTTCTTCGGCGGCGAGGGTGTGTTCCTCGCCACGCTGACCGGCCCGGGCAAGGTGTGGCTGCAATCGCTGCCGTTTTCGCGCCTGGCCGGGCGCATGCTGCAGGCCGCACCGCAGGGCGGCGGGCAAGCCCGCGGCGAAGGCTCGGTGCTCGGTGGCCTGGGCCGTATCCTCGACGGCGACAACAGCTTCTGAGCAGGGGGCGGGACGCGCGATGCGTCCCGCCCCTTCGGTTCAAGCCGCGGCGAGACGCGGCGCCTGCGCGCGACGTGCGATCAGGTGATCCAGGCTGGCCCGGCCCGGGCCGGCGACCAGCAGCCAGACGAACACGGCGACGTACAGGACTTCGTCCAGTTCGACGAACTCGTCCAGCGTCGAGATGCCGGGCAACACCACCACCACCAGCGCCACCAGCATGTTGAAGATCATCGGCAACATGGTCAGACGCGTGGCCAGGCCCAGCATGATCAGCAGGCCACCGATCATTTCGGTGCCCGCGCACACCGTCGCGCTCAGGGCCGGCCACGGGATGCCCAATTCGACGAAGCGCTCGGTGAAGAACGCCAGGTTGTTCAACTTGGCCCAGCCGGTTTCCAGCCAGAAGTAGCCGAACACCAGCCGCAGCAGCAGCGGACCGATCCACGCGTGATCATTGAGGAACGCAAGCGCACGGGCATGTGCAGGTTGGGTTTGCATGAAAGATCTCCGGTAACGATCAGGAAGAGAAGGACAGGTCGGTGACCAGACCGTCGGCCAGCCAGCGCTTGAGCAGGCTCGCCGCGCGCAGGGCCGGTGCGGGTCCAGGCAGGCGTGCGCACCAGTCGGCGAATGCGTCGCCACGCGCGACGGCGGCGAGCGCCATCGCCTCGTCGCGGGGAAGACGGCGCCAGTGCACATCGAATGCCACGCGCCAAAGCAACCAGGCGGAGGCGGGTTGGGCTTGCAACACCGGCGCGCGTTGGCCACGTGCATGGGCATCGAGTATGGCAACGGCATTGCTGCGCAGGCGCAGGCGGCGCATGGCCGGATGCAGGGACAGACGAAGGCCCGCCCACGCATCCGCAGGCAGCGACGCCATATCGTCGATACCACAGACCGGGGCATCGGCCGCGTCGAACACCTCGCCCTGAAGCCACTCCAGTCGCGCGAGGTCGGCGGACACCGCATCGTGCGATGCCCACCAGCGCGGAAACCGCTCGCCCAAGTGGCGGACCGAGGGGTGCCGCGACGGATGTGCGGCGATATACGTCTCGGCCAGCGCGTCGAAGCGGTCGGCGCCCAGCGAGGCACGCAGCACCGGGAAGTCGTTGCCGAGCACGTCCACCAGCCGCCACCGGTAGCCGTCCGCATACACGCGCAGGCGCGCCGCGGACGATGCACCACCGGAGTCGGCAACGCTCGGCGTCATCGCCGGATTCCGCTGCAGCAGCCACGCGGCGAAGCCACGCTGCCGGTCGACGAGCGCCATCACGCCGTTCATGCGGCGCGATCCAGCCGATGGGCAGCCGCGATGCGACGTGCGATGTCCAGCTCGGCCAGCAACGCCTCCAGCGGCGGGATGTGGTCGTCGCGTTCGATCATCGCTGGCAGCTCGCCGAAGCGTTGCACCGCCTGCGCGTACAACGACCAGACCCCGTCGGGAACCGGCGCGTCATGGGTATCGATCAACAGCCCACTTCCGTGCGCGTCCTCGCTGTGTCCCGCCAGGTGGATCTGGCGCACCGCCTCGCGCGGCAGGCGATCGAGGAACGCCGCCGCATCGAAGCCGTGGTTGTGCGCGTTGACGAACACGTTGTTGACGTCCAGCAGCAGCCCGCACCCGCTCTCGGCCACGATCGCGGAAAGGAACTGCGCTTCGTCGAGCGTGTCATCCGCAAAACGCAGATAGCTGGAGACGTTCTCCAACAGCAGGGGCATGCCGAGCGCATCCTGCACCTGGCGCACGCGCGCGGCGACATGGCGCACCGTGTCGTCGTTCTGGGGCAACGGCAGTAGATCGTGGAACTGGACGCCGCCATGGCGCGTCCAGCACAGGTGGTCGGAGACGAGCCGGGGCCGCACGCGCCGGGCCAGACGGCCCAGCGCGCGCAGGTAGCCGCCATCGAGCGGATCACTGCCGCCGATGTTGAGCGACACGCCATGCAGGGCCACCGGCCAGCGCTCGGCCATCCGGTCGAGCATCCATAGCGGCCGGCCACCTTCGACCAGATAGTTCTCGCTGAGGATTTCCAGCCAGTCCACACGCACATCGCCCGCAAGCAGCGCGTCGTAATGCTGCGGGCGCAGGCCCAGGCCGAAGCCGTGCAGGGAGGTCGTCATGGCGATACCTCGACGGTGCCGGTCAGGTGGTGGCTTTCTTCGCTTCAGCCGCCTTCTTCTGCGGCTTGGGCGCCTCGAACTTGCCGCCGGCGGTCTTGCACGTTTCGGCAGTGGATTCGGTGAAGCCGTGGCCCTTGCACGCGTTCTGGCCCTTGCAGGCGTTGGACGCACTCTTGCAGGCGCCCTGCCCCTTGCAGGCATTGGCGCCGACGCAATGGCCAACCTTGGCGGAACCGGATTGGGCGGCCTGCGCCATCGGCGCACCGAGGAACAGGGCGGCGGCAGCGACCGCGACGGAAAGACCGGTGAGCTTGGTGGTGTTCATGGGAAGCCTCGTTGGGTTGGGATGGACGTCCCGACGGCACCCGCGGAACGCCCTGCCATTCCAGACGCATCCGGGGTGCGCAACCATTCCCGTGCGTTCCCGCGATATGCCCCATCGTCCGGAGGCCGGCGTGGGCGGACGCCCGCGCATGAACGGCCGGACGCACGGTCATGGTCCGCCCCTCCCACGTGGCCTAGGATGACCGCATGGATGCCTCGCCCGCCCTGCTCGAAGACGATGAACGCGACGCCGTGCTGGAAACGGTGCTCGGCGCCTACCGCATGCGCGTGGAGATCACGGCGGACGTGCGTTATTGCGGCACGTGGTACGACAGCGAACCCGCCACCCACCATGGCCAGTTCCACCTGGTGACGCAGGGCCAGTGCTGGATCAGCGGCGAAGCGCTGGATACGCCGGTGCTGCTCGAGCGGGGCGACCTGATCGTGTTTCCCGCCGGGGTACGCCATGTGCTGTCTTCGTCGGTCGATCCGCACCTGCCCGACGCGTCCGATGCCGGCGACACCAGCATGCTGTGCGGCGAACTGGAGTTCATCACCGGCTCGCACAACCCGATCTTCGCGGCGTTGCCGCGCTGGTTCGTGATCCGCGGGCACGACAGCAGTGCCGGTTTCCGCCAGTTGGCGCAGATGCTGGCCGACACCAGCCGCGAGCGCCGCTGGGGTCGCCAGTTGGTGCAGAACAAGCTCGCCGATTCGTTGTTCACCATGGCCGTGTGCGAATACGTGCGCCAGGCCGAACAACCGCGCGGCCTGCTCGCGGCGCTGACCGACGTGCGCCTGTCGCGCGCGTTATCGGCCATCCACGCGCGCCCCGGCGAGGACTGGACCATCCAGTCGATGGCGCAGGAAGCCGGCATGTCGCGCACGGCCTTTGCCGAACTGTTTGCCGCCACCGTCGGCACGCCGCCGATCCAGTACCTGGCGCAGTGGCGTGCCACCGAGGCGCGTCGCTTGCTGAAGAACCGGCGTTTCTCCGTGGCCGCCATCGCCGAGATGCTCGGCTACAGCAGCGAGGCGGCCTTCCGCCGATTCTTCAAGCGGGTTGAGGGCGTGGGCCCGGGTAGCGCGCGCCGTAGTTCCGGCGGATCCTCGTGACCCCGGCGCGGCGTTGGCCGCGGTTGCGTGAAGGAACGTTATCCTGCGCACCGGTCCCGTCTCGCCCCCGTCCATGCGCCCTGCCCTTCGCCTGCTGCCCGCCGTTCTGCTCGCTCCCCTGTTGCTGGCCGCGTGCGGCGGCGACAACGTCAAGCCTGCGCCGCCGCCGGCGGTGACGAAGCCGGCGCTGCCGGCGCCGAAGCTCAAGGTGGGCATCGCGCTCGGTGGCGGTGCGGCGAAGGGTTTCGCCCATATCGGCGTGATCAAGATGCTGGAAGCCAACGGCATCGAACCCGTCGTCGTCTCCGGTACCAGCGCCGGCAGCGTGGTCGGCGCGCTCTACGCCAGCGGCATGGATCCGTTCCAGATGCAGACCCAGGCGTTCGCGCTGGACGAAGCGAAGATCCGCGACGTGCGCCTGTTTTCCGGCGGCCTCGTGCAGGGACAGAAGCTCCAGGACTACGTCAACGACCTGGTCGGCAAGCGCACCATCCAGCAATTGAAGAAACCGTTCGCCGCGGTGTCCACCCAGCTGGAGAACGGCGAGCGCACGGTGTTCGTACGCGGCAACACCGGCCAGGCGGTGCGCGCCTCGAGCAGCATCCCGGGCGTGTTCGAACCGGTGGTGATCGGCAAGGCCAGCTACGTCGACGGCGGCGTGGTAAGCCCGGTGCCGGTGGACGCGGCGCGCCAGCTGGGCGCGGACTTCGTCATCGCGGTGGACATCTCCACCAAGGCGCCGGGCACGAAGCCGGGCAGCATGCTCGGCATCGTCAACCAGTCCATCAGCATCATGGGCCAGCGCCTGGGCGAGCAGGAACTGGCGCGCGCGGACATCGTCATCCGGCCCAAGGTCAACGACATCGGCCCGGCGGACTTCGAGCAGAAGAACACCGCGATCCTCGAAGGCGAGCGCGCCGCCCTGGCGGCGATGCCGCAGATCAAGGCCAAGCTGGCCGAATTGCAGCGCACCCGCAACGCGGCGCACGCGGCCAAGCACGCCCCGCCGAAGCCGGACCCGCGCTGCCTGGAAGAGCCCTCGCGGCTCGGCCGCCTGTTCGGCCGCGACGTGAAGTGCGATGCCGCCGGGCAGCCGGTGAAGTCGCGCTGATCCGTTTCAGCCGAGCGCCCGCAGCGCGCGCGGCATCGTCGGCAACAGCAGGACGGCAGCCAGGCCGAAACGCAGGCACGCGCCGATGAGCGAGGCGTCGCCCAAAAGCCAGAGCACGGCCGCTGCCGCGATCGCGGCGGCCAACAGTCCGCCTGCTGCGGCGAGCATGGTCACGAGGCCCACGGCACGCTCGCCACGCGTCGTCGGACCGGGATCGTTCCGCGGTTCGCGCATGCGCTGGACCAGCTGCACGGCGGCGACGGGCGCCAGGATCGTCATCGCGACAACGCGCGCAGCGGCATGGCCGCAGGCCACCGCCGCGAGCAGCAGGCAGGCGCCATAAACCGCCGCCCCTTCCAGCCCGGGCGCGGATGCATGCCCTGCCCAAGCCCCGAGCACCAGCGCCCCCGCGCCCTGCACCGCGAGGGCCATCCCATCGCCCCGCGTCATGCCGTCACCCGGTGCAGGTTGTTCCGCGCCCTGGCCTCCAGCGCGTCATGGAAATGCGGCGTGCTGTAGATCGCGGGCCGGTCGAGGAAGCCCTTCAATATCTCGCGCCGCTTGCGCCGGAACAGGAAGCCAGGCACGTACGCGTACTCCTTCCGGATCTGCTGTTCGTATTCATCGAAACGGGCCCGCTCCGCACCGAGGATGGACAGGTCGATATCGACCAGCAGTTGCTCGTCGCGACCCACGGGCACGGCGGTATGCCGCGTGGCCATCACCAGCGCATGCACGCGACCGGCGATGTCCGCCACAACGCCGGCGTCGACCAGCGCGGTGCGCGCCCAGTCGGCACTGCGCTGCTCGTTGTCATGTCCTTTGATGTCGTAGACCGCATCGTGGAACCACAACGCGAGTTCGACTTCGTCCGGACGCTCGGCCAGCGCCCGCGCCGCGTCGAACGCCGACAGGCATTCGCCGAGATGCTGCTGCGTGTGATAGTGGCGCTGCGGCTCTGCGTACGCCGCCATCAGCTGCGCGAACAATGCGTTGCCCTCGCCCACCGCGCCGATGCCGGTCCATGCGCGTTGCCAGGAAGGTGCGAAAACGTCCATGACGCAGTCTAGGACGAAAGGCGTGTGGGCGCAGAGTCTCTGTGGGAGCGACGTAAGTCGCGATGACGGCGCCGCGGCGCTTATCGCGACTTACGTCGCTCCCACATCAATGTTCCGTGGATCACCATACCGACGACAACCCCTGCCCACCCACCGGCACCGTCTCAATGTGGCTGTCGAACCCCGCGATCATCGGCCGTGCCTTCGCGATGGCCTGCTGCACCGACGGGAGCGAGAGCGAGGCCTTGTGGCTCGCGGCATCGGTCCAGACCTCGGTGATCCAGATCGCGTCGGCATCGGCAGGATCCTGCGCGATGACATAGCTCAGGCAGCCGGGCATGGCGTCGGTGCCTTCCAGCAGGATCGCCAGCAGCGCGTCGCGCTGGCCCGGGTTAGCGCGCATCTTGCCGATCAGTCCGTACATGCGGGGTCCTCGTGGAAGCTGCGCGCGTTGTAGCACGCGTCGCGGACAGTGGATGTCCTCGTCAGGCCTTCGGCAACGGCAGGCCGCCGTCGGTCTTGACCGCGCGCAGCACGAAGCTGGAGTTCACGTCCGCCACGCCGCTGGCATTGAGCAGGTTGTCCAGCAGGAACCGGGAGAAGTGCTCCAGGTCCTGCACCACGACGTGCAGCAGGTAGTCCATGTCGCCGGTGAGCGCATAGCAGGCGACCACCTCGTCCCAGGCCTGCACGCGGTCGCCGAACTGCTGGACGCTGGCCGGGTCGTGCCTTTCCAACTGCACGCGGACGAAGGCCTGCAGGCCTAGGCCCACCGCCTTCGGATCGACCCGGGCGGCGTAACCGGAGATCACGCCAGTCGCTTCCAGCCGCTGGATGCGGCGCAGGCAGGCCGAAGGCGACAGGTTCACCTGGGCGGCGATGTCGGCGTTCGTGGCTCGGCCTTCTCGCTGGAGCAGGGCCAACAGGCGCAGGTCGGTGCGGTCGAGGGCAATGGCTTCGGTCATTTCGTGCGTATCGTAACGTGTTCATGCAATTTCATTGCGCCATTGGTCGGCACAGACGCAATTTCGCAAGCCTGTTGCGCGGCTCTGCGGCTAGCATCGTCAAATCAGCCTGTTTTCCCGGGGAGTCCCATGAACGAGCCGCGCCGCGTCGAGCATCAGCAGACGGACAAGGGCTACGTGCCGGTCTACACCACCGCCGTGATCGACCAGCCGGCCGATTACCCGGCCGAAGACCACGCCACCTGGGGCACCCTGTACGAACGCCAGCGCGCCCTGCTGGTCGGCCGCGCCTGCGATGAGTTCCTGCAGGCGCAGGACGCCATGGGCATGGCGCCCGACCGCATTCCCCGCTTCGACGACCTCAACGAAGTGCTGCGCGCCACCACCGGCTGGACGCTGGTCGGCGTGGAAGGCCTGCTGCCGGAGCTGGAGTTCTTCGACCATCTGGCCAACCGGCGCTTCCCGGTGACGTGGTGGATCCGCCGGCCGGACCAGATCGACTACATCGCCGAACCGGACCTGTTCCACGACCTGTTCGGCCACGTGCCGCTGTTGATGAACCCGGTGTTCGCCGACTACATGGAGGCGTACGGCAAGGGCGGCGTGAAGGCGCACGGCATCGGCCCGGACGCGCTGCAGCACCTGACGCGCCTGTACTGGTACACGGTGGAATTCGGCCTGATCGACACCAAGGACGGCCTGCGTATTTACGGTGCCGGCATCGTCTCCTCGAAGGGCGAGTCGCTGTACTCGCTGGAATCGGACGCGCCCAACCGGATCGGCTTCGATCTGGAGCGCATCATGCGCACGCGCTACCGCATCGACACGTTCCAGAAGACCTACTTCGTGATCGACAGCTTCGAGCAGTTGATGAACGCCACGGCGCCGGACTTCACCCCGATCTATGCGCGGCTGGACGCGCAGGACGCGGTCCCGGCCGGCGACGTGCGCGATGGCGACCGCGTGTTCCACCGCGGCACGGGCGAAGGCTGGGCGGACGGCGGCGACGTCTGACGGGTGCGCCGTCGCGGAGCGGAGCTTGCTCCGCTGCTTCGGCCCCGATCGTCGAGCGCGCTCGCCTGCGGAAGGGATCCATCCCCATGAGCGGAGGCGGAAGAGCAGCCGAGCAAGCTCGGCTCTACAATCCGGCGTCCACCTTCGCTCGTACTCCGATGCCCCGACCGCTTGTCCTTTTCTCGTTGCTGCTGTTGTCCTTCGTGACCGTGCCGGCCTTCGCCCGCAACTGCGCAGTGACGATCGAAGCCACGGACATGATGACCTTCAACCTGAAGACCATTCGCGTGCCGGGCGACTGCGCCCAACTGCGGGTGACGCTGAAGCACGTCGGCCGCATGCCGGCGCAGGCGATGGGACACAACTGGGTGCTGACGGAAATGCGCCACCACCGCGACGTGGGCCTGGCGGGCGGTCGCATGAAACTGGCCGACGACTACCTGCCGCGCAACGACGCCCGGGTGATCGCGCATACGCCGGTCATCGGCGGCGGCCAGTCCGCCGAGGTGGTATTCCCGACCGCGCGGCTGCGCAAGGGTGGGGCGTACACGTTCTTCTGTTCGTTCCCGGGCCACTGGAACATGATGAAGGGCACGCTGGTCTTCGAATGACCGCGTAGGTTGATGGTCTCCGTCAACGCATCGCGGAAATCTTTCCGCCGACGCGCCGCCATCGCCGGTCGATAACAGGGCCCTCCGGTAGCATAGTGATCACGCGCCAGGCCCGCGCCGCGCGCGTTTCGTTCACAGCTGACGGCACGCCATGAATACCGATTTCCGCACCTCGCTCCCGGGCACCACGCTCGACTATTTCGACGCGCGCGCCGCGGTCGATGCCCTGCAGCCCGGTGCCTGGGCCACGCTGCCCTATACGGCGCGCGTCCACGCCGAGAACATCGTGCGCCGCGCCGAACCCGCGCGACGCGACGATTACCTGCGCCAGCTGATCGAGCGCCGCCGCGACCTGGATTTCCCGTGGTTCCCGGTGCGCGTGGTCTGCCACGACATCCTCGGGCAGACGGCATTGGTGGACCTGGCCGGCCTGCGCGACGCGATCGCCGACATGGGCGGCGATCCGGCGCAGGTGAACCCGGTGGTGCCGGTGCAGTTGATCGTCGACCACTCGCTGGCGGTGGAATGCGGCGGATACGATCCGGATGCGTTCGCGAAGAACCGCGCCATCGAGGATCGCCGCAACGAGGACCGCTTCCACTTCATCGACTGGACCAAGCAGGCGTTCAAGAACGTCGACGTGATCCCGCCCGGCAACGGGATCATGCACCAGATCAATCTGGAGAAGATGTCGCCGGTGGTGTACGTGCAGGACGGCGTCGCCTTTCCCGACACCTGCGTGGGCACCGACAGCCACACGCCGCATGTCGACGCGCTGGGCGTGATCGCGGTCGGCGTCGGCGGCCTGGAAGCGGAGAACGTCATGCTCGGCCGAGCCTCGTGGATGCGCACGCCGGACATCGTCGGCGTGGAGCTGCACGGCAAGCCGGCCGCCGGCATCACCGCGACCGACGTGGTGCTCGCGCTGACCGAATTCCTGCGCAAGGAAAAGGTCGTCGGCGCGTATCTGGAGTTCCGGGGCGAAGGCGCCGCGGCGCTGACCATCGGCGACCGCGCGACGATCTCCAACATGGCGCCCGAGTACGGCGCGACCGCGGCGATGTTCTTCATCGACGACAACACCCTGGACTACCTGCGTCTGACCGGCCGCAGCGACGAGCAGGTGGCGCTGGTCGAAACCTATGCAAAGACCGCGGGGTTGTGGGCGGACGACCTGCAGACCGCGCAGTACGAGCGCACGCTGCAGTTCGACCTGTCCACCGTGGTGCGCAACATGGCCGGCCCGTCCAACCCGCACAAGCGCCTGCCGACCAGCGCGCTGGCCGAGCGTGGCATCGCCGATGCCGCCAAGCTGGAAGCGGGCAGGGGAGAGGAAGCGCAGGGCCTGATGCCCGACGGCGCAGTGATCATCGCCGCCATCACCTCGTGCACCAACACCTCCAATCCGCACAATGTGATCGCCGCCGCGCTGCTGGCGCGCAATGCGAATGCGAAGGGGCTGGTGCGCAAGCCGTGGGTGAAGAGCTCGCTCGCGCCCGGCTCCAAGGCCGTGCAGCTGTACCTGGAAGAATCCGGCCTGTTGCCGGATCTCGAGCAACTCGGCTTCGGCATCGTCGCCTTCGCCTGCACCACCTGCAACGGCATGAGTGGCGCGCTGGACCCGGCCATCCAGCAGGAAATCATCGACCGCGACCTGTACGCGACCGCCGTGCTGTCGGGCAACCGCAATTTCGACGGCCGCATCCACCCGTATGCGAAGCAGGCGTTCTTGGCTTCGCCGCCGCTGGTGATCGCTTACGCCATCGCCGGCACGGTGCGCTTCGACATCGAGAAGGACGCGCTGGGTATCGATGCCAACGGTAACGCGATCACGCTGAAGGACATCTGGCCCAGCGATGCGGAGATCGACGCGGTGGTGAGGGCCAGCGTGAAGCCGGCGCAGTTCCGCAAGGTGTACGAGCCGATGTTCAATGTGCGCGTCGAGCACGGCGGCAAGGTCGATCCGCTGTACGCCTGGCGCCCGCAGAGCACCTACATCCGCCGCCCGCCGTACTGGGAAGGCGCGCTGGCCGGCGCGCGCACGCTGCGTGGCATGCGCCCGCTGGCGGTGCTCGGCGACAACATCACCACCGACCACCTGTCGCCGTCGAACGCGATCCTCGCCGCCAGCGCGGCGGGCGAGTATCTAGCCAAGATGGGCCTGCCGGAGGAGGACTTCAATTCCTACGCGACGCATCGCGGCGACCACCTGACCGCGCAGCGCGCGACCTTCGCCAACCCGCAGCTGGTCAATGAGATGGCGGTGGTCGACGGCGAGGTGAAGAAGGGCTCGCTGGCCCGCATCGAGCCAGACGGGCAGGTGGTGCGCATGTGGGAGGCCATCGAGACCTACATGGACCGCAAGCAGCCGCTGATCATCATCGCCGGCGCCGACTACGGCCAGGGCAGTTCGCGCGACTGGGCGGCCAAGGGCGTGCGCCTGGCAGGCGTGGAAGCGATCGTGGCCGAGGGTTTCGAGCGCATCCACCGCACCAACCTGATCGGCATGGGCGTGCTGCCGCTGGAGTTCAAGGCCGGCGAGACCCGCAAGACCTACGGCATCGACGGCAACGAGACCTTCGACGTGGTCGGCGAGCGCCAGCCGCGCGCGGACCTGACGTTGGTGATCCACCGCGCCAACGGCGAGACCGTGGAGGTCCCGGTGACCTGCCGGCTGGATTCGGACGAGGAAGTCTCGATCTACGAGGCGGGCGGTGTGCTGCAGCGGTTCGCCCAGGATTTCCTGGACGCGTCGAAAGCGGCCTGACCCGTTCGTCGTAACGGTACATCCAACGCACAGGAGTCCGATCATGTCCGAGAACACCACCCCCGGTACCGTCCGCCTGCACCGCGTGCTGCGCGCCCCGCCCGAGCGCGTCTATCGCGCGTTCCTCGATCCGGACGCGATGGTGAAGTGGCTGCCGCCGCACGGCTTCACCGGCAAGGTCCATTCAATGGATGCGCGGGTGGGCGGCGGGTACACGATGTCGTTCACCAACTTCGGCACCGGCTCCAGCCATTCGTTCGGCGGCACCTACGTGGAGCTGGTGGAGAACGAATTGCTGCGCTACACCGACCAGTTCGACAACCCGGGCCTGCCCGGCCAGATGCACGTGACGGTGACGCTGAAGAAGAGCATCGCCGGCACCGAACTCAACGTCGTGCAGGACGGCATTCCTGCCGCGATCCCGGTGGATTTTTGCTACCAAGGCTGGCAGGAATCGCTGGAGATGTTGGCGAAGCTGGTGGAGCCTGAGATTCCGGATGGGGCGTGAGGTGCCAGAGTGAGACTTGGACGCGCCCAGAGCGAAGAGGAGCAGGCCTGGTGGCCGGGCTACGGAAACCGGCTGCTCTTCATACTTCGGCCATCGTGCGAGGTCTGCGACTCGATCACGGCATCGATACGACACGCAGGACTTGGATCCCTGCTCGTCCCGAGCTGGCCACCGGAGTGCTGGCACCAGTCTGTCAGTGACCGATATGCGGACAAACCGTGGATCCGGGAGAGACTGATAGCCGCGGGTAATCAGGTGAGGTCAGCCAGTTTCGACCTCGAGCTGGACCGGGCGCGTGCCGAGGAACATGCCGAGATCCGTACGCGCGGCCGTTGCCTGGGCCTGGAACGACTGATCGACGCGATAGGTCATGCCACGCTGGTACATGGCCTGCCGCGAGGTGGAAATCACTCGCCCCATCTCACGCTTGACTACCGCTACGAGGGCCCGGAGATCTCCTCGCAGCCGCTGTTGACCGTTCCCTGGCGTGTTGAGACCTTCGAGCTCGTCAGCGCCGGCGGCAAACCCCACAGGTACCACACACTGGCACGCTGGCAACTTGATCCAGCCCCGGCCCGCGTTGTGCAGACCGACCTTTTCCCCCAATTTTGAAAGATCCGCCATGCCCCACGCTCCCCAGATCCGCATCCCCGCCACCTACATGCGTGGTGGCACGTCGAAAGGCGTGTTCTTCCGCCTGCAAGACCTGCCCGAGCGCGCACAGGTGCCGGGACCGGCGCGCGATGCGTTGCTGAGCCGCGTGATCGGTTCGCCCGATCCGTATGGCAAGCACACCGACGGCATGGGTGGGGCGACGTCGAGCACCAGCAAGGTGGTGATCATCTCGCCGAGTACCCAGCCGGACCATGACGTGGATTATCTGTACGGACAGGTGCCGATCAACGAGGCCTTCATCGACTGGAGCGGCAACTGCGGCAACCTGTCGTCGGCGGTCGGACCGTTCGCGATCGCGAACGGCATGGTCGATCCGTCGCGCGTACCGCGCGATGGCCTATGCAGCGTGCGCATCTGGCAGGCCAACATCCAGAAGACCATCGTGGCCCACGTGCAGGTGACGAACGGCGAGGTGCAGGAGACCGGCGATTTCGAACTGGACGGCGTGACGTTCCCGGCAGCCGAAGTGCAACTGGAGTTCATCGATCCGGCCGACGAGGGCGATGGCGACGGTGGCGGCGCGATGTTTCCCACCGGGAATCTCGTCGATGACCTGGATGTGCCCGGCGTGGGCGTGTTCAAGGTCACGATGATCAATGCCGGTGTGCCGGTGGTCTTCGTCGAGGCTGCGGCGCTGGGCTACGACGGCACCGAATTGCAGGGCGCGATCAACGAAGACCAGGATGCGCTGGCGAAGCTCGAGGCGATCCGCGCGCACGGCGCGGTGCGCATGGGCCTGGTCGCCGATGCCGCCGCCGCGGCGAAGCGACCGTTGACGCCGAAGATCGCCTTCGTCGCGCCGCCGAAGGACTACGTGTCGTCGAGCGGCAAGCCCGTGCACGCGCACGATATCGACCTGTTGGCGCGCGCCATGTCGATGGGCAAGCTGCACCACGCGATGATGGGCACGGCCTCGGTCGCCATCGCCACGGCGGCTGCGGTGCCCGGCACGCTGGTGAATACGGCCGCCGGTGGCGGCACGCGCGAGGTACTGGTGTTCGGGCATCCCTCGGGCACGCTGCGCGTCGGGGCCGACGTCAAACAGGTGGAGGGCGCCTGGGCGGTCACCAAGGCGGTGATGAGCCGCAGCGCGCGTGTGCTGATGGAAGGCGCCGTGCGTATCCCGGGCGACGCGTTCTAAGCGCAGACCACCTGCCGGAAGTCACCACTTTCGCCCAGGCCATTGCCTCGGCCGCGCCCGCGCGACAGCATGGGCGCATGTGGATGGCCCTGACCCGACTTCGCGAACCCATGACGCTTGCGGGCGTCTTCACGATCGGCGCCGTGTCCCTGGGCCTGCGCTTCCTGCCGCCGGACATCCTGCCGGCCGCGGCCGCCGCGCTGGGTGCGTATGCGCTGGGATTCCTGTTGTTTGCGCTGGCACCGGACACCTGGAAACGATCGCGCCGGATCGCGCTGGTAGCGATGGCCGGTCTTGCGTTGCTGCTGGCCTGGCTCACCCCGCGTATCGGCACCGCACAGGTGCTGCTGGTGGTGTGGGTCGCCTGCGCGGTCAATGTGCTGTCGCCGCGATGGGTGGTCGGTGCGTCACTGGTGTTGAACGCGGCGTTCTATGCGCTGCTGGTGCACCACGACTTCGGCGCGCCGGGCACGATGACGCTGATCAACATGGGCTTCCAGGCGCTCGCCGGCCTGTGCGTGCACTACGCGCGCCGGGCGGAGGATTCCCGTGATGCGTTGGCCCGCGTCAACGCCGACCTGCTGGCCACGCGCGCCTTGCTGGCCGACAGCGCGCGCGATGCCGAACGGCTGCGCGTGGCGCGCGAACTGCATGACGTGGCCGGGCACAAACTCACCGCGATGAAGCTCAACCTGCGGGCATTGGCCAGCGATCCTGCGTTCGCCGGGCGCGAAGAGGTGCGTATCGCGCAGCAACTTTCCACGGAGCTGTTGGACGATATCCGCAGCGTGGTGCAGGCGATGCGCGATTCACGCGGCCTGGACCTGCAGACCGCGATCCGCGCCCTGGCCGCGCCGTTCCCACGGCCCGCACTCGCCCTGTCCATCGCCGACAGCGTAAAGATCGGCGACCCCGTGGTCGCGGAGTCGCTGCTGCGCATCGTGCAGGAATGCCTGACCAACGCCGCGCGCCACGCGAACGCGGACACGCTGACGGTTTCACTGAAGAACGAGGACGCGGGGATGCACCTGCACATCGAAGACGACGGCAGGCTCAAGGGCCGGATAAGCGAAGGCAACGGCTTGTCGGGCATCCGCGAACGCGTGGCGGCGCTCGGTGGCGACCTGTGCCTGGGCAGCAGCGCCACCGGCGGACTGCGCGTGGACGTGAGGCTGCCCGCATGAGCGTGCGTGTTGCCCTGGCCGACGACCAGGCGCTGGTTCGCGCGGGCCTGCGCGCCCTGCTGAAGGCGCAGCAGGTGGACGTGGTGTTCGAGGCCGACGACGGCGCGGACCTGCTCGCCAAGCTGCAAGCGCAGCCGGTGGACGTGGTGCTGAGCGACATCCGCATGCCCGGCGTGGACGGCATCGATGCCTTGATCCGATTGCGCGAACGTGGCGACCGCACGCCGGTGCTGCTGCTGACCACGTTCGACGACAGCGACCTGCTGCTGCGCGCCACGGAGGCCGGTGCCCAAGGCTTCCTCTTGAAGGATGCCGCGCCCGAAGACCTGCATGATGCGATCCGCCGGGTCGCCGGGGGCGAGACGCTACTGCAGCCAGTCAGCACGGACCCGGTGCGCGCACGCTACCGCTTCCACGACGAAGCGGCGCCGACCGATACCTTCAGCGAACGCGAGGTGGCGATCCTGCGCCTGCTAGCCGGCGGTTATTCGAACAAGGAAATCGCGCGCACGCTGTTCCTGGCCGAGGGCACGGTGAAGAACTACGTCTCCACCATCCTCGACAAGCTGGGTACCCGCGACCGTACGCGCGCCGTGCTGAAGGCGATCACGCTGCGGATCATTTGATCGGCACCAACGCTGTTTCCTGTGGGAGCGACGTAAGTCGCGATGTGCCGCCAGGGGAAAAGCATCGCGACTCACGTCGCTCCCACACCGGGCATTGCGCGTGCGTCAGAACACCCACGCCATCGCCACACCCGACGCGAGCGCGGCCAGCAGGCCAGCCGATACGCGCAGGCCATACGCCGCACCGCCGCTGACCCAGGCGATGATGGACTTGGCGATCAGGCTGGCCGACAGCAGCGCCAGCATCCACCAGCGCGCTTCCGCGGCTTCCAGGCCGTCGCGCGCGAACTGGTTGGCCAGCGTGGCCACCGCCGCGTGGAGTTCCGCCACTGCCGACAACGCGGCCGCCGCCATCGCGCCGCGCGGACCGATCCATGCCGCCAGCGCCGCTGCGACGAAGGTCAGCGCCCCGACCAGCAGCGCGAATCCCAGCGCCTGGCCGAAGCGGAACATGCGGCTTTCCGACGTCGGCGGTTTCACCGCATCGTCGTCCCCGCGGCGCAGACCGAGCAGCCCGCCCGCCAGGAGTACCGCGCCGATCACGCCGAGCTCCGGCAGCAGGTCGCGGACCAGCGACGGCGATACCGCCCACAGGATCGGCACGCACAACGTCAGCGAGGCGAGATTGGACAGCAGCGCCGCCGCGACGGCCGAGCGCAGCAGCGCCGGCGTTTCCTTCGCCCGCTGGCCAAAGCCGATCGTCGCCGCGGTGGACGACACGTAGCCGGCGAAGAACCCGGCCGCTGCCAGGCCCCAGCGGTTGCCGACCACGCGCAACACCATATGGCCCAGCGCGCTGACCGCCATCACCAGCACCACCAGCTTCCAGATGGTCGCCAGGTTGATCGCATCGTACGGACCGATGGCGCGGTCGGGCAGGAGCGGCAGGATCACCAGCGCGGACGCCAGCAGCAGCAGGCCGTCGAAGACCTCGCGTTCGCTGAGCGTCTCGCGGGTCAGTTCGTGTAGGGGCTGCTTGGCGTACAGCAGCACCGCGACCACCACGGCCAGCCCGGCCGCCAGCGCCGGCTGGCGCATGGCCAGCGCGCCGAGCAGGAAGGTCAGGACCAGGGTGATCTCGCTGGTGAGTCCCGGGTCGTCCTGATGGGTCGCCCGGTAGGCCATCGCGGCCAGCACGCCGGTGATGCCCAAGGCCACCAACACGACGGGCAGGCCCAGCCAAGCGGCGATCGCCGCCGCCAGCGCCACCAGCGCATGGGTGCGCAGGCCGGCGATCCGGTGGCCGCGGCCCGGGCTGCGCTCGCGCACCAGGCCGATCAGCAGGCCCAGCCCCAGGGCTGAGGACAGGGCCAGCCAGGTCTGCGGGGTCGCTTCGTCCATCGCGTCCTTCCTCGTTCAGGTCTGCGAGCATAACGAATGGTCTTGCATTGGTCTCGTCAACCCGGACAATGCGCGCACCTTCGCCGTGGACCCCATCATGCCCGCTCCCGCTCCGTCCGCCGTCTCGCTGAGCCGCTACCTGATCGAAGAACAGCGCGCCGGCCGCATCAGCGCCGACCTGCGCCAGCTGATCGCCGTGGTGGCGCGCGCCTGCACTAGCATCTCCATCGCGGTCAGCAAGGGCGCGCTGGGCGGCGTGTTGGGCGACGCCGGCACCGGCAACGTGCAGGGCGAGGCGCAGAAGAAGCTGGACGTGCTGAGCAACGACATCCTGCTGGAAGCCAATGCCTGGGGCGGCCACTTGGCGGCGTGCGCATCGGAGGAAATGGACCACAGCCAGCCGATCCCGGACGCTTACCCACGCGGCGGCTTCCTGTTGCTGTTCGATCCGCTGGACGGCAGCTCGAACATCGACGTCAACGTCTCGGTCGGCACCATCTTCTCGGTGCTGCGCTGCCCGGACGGCGTGACCACGCCGGGCGACGAGCATTTCCTGCAGCCGGGCCGCGAGCAGGTGGCCGCCGGCTACTGCATTTACGGCCCCAGCACGATGCTGGTGCTCACCACCGGCAACGGCACCCATGCGTTCACGCTGGACCGCGAGCAGGGCGCCTTCGTGCTGACCCAGCGCGACATGCGCATTCCCGAGGAGACGAAGGAGTTCGCCATCAACATGTCGAACCAGCGCCATTGGGAAGCGCCGATGCAGGCCTACGTCGGCGACCTGCTCGCCGGCAAGGAAGGTCCGCGCGGCAAGGACTTCAACATGCGCTGGATCGCCAGCATGGTCGCCGATGTGCACCGCATCCTGACCCGCGGCGGCATCTTCATCTATCCGTGGGACCGCAAGGACCCGGGCAAGGCCGGCAAGCTGCGCCTGATGTACGAGGCCAACCCGATGGGCATGCTGGTCGAACAGGCCGGCGGCGCGGCCAGCACCGGCCGCGAGGACATCCTGTCGCTGCGCCCGACGCACCTGCACCAGCGGGTGCCCGTGTTCCTCGGTTCGAAGAAGGAAGTCGAAGCGGCGGTCGGCTATCACCTGGCCCACGACACGGCGGCCGCCTGACCCGCGGCGCGGCGGCTAGAATCCGGCCATGACGCCGAATCCGCACGCCGCCGACTTCATCGAGGTCTATCACGACGCCCTGGATGCGGCGACCTGCCGCGCCATCGTGGAACGCTTCGATGCCAGCCGGCAGGACCAGCCGGGGCAGGTCGGCGGCGGCCACCATCCCGAGCTCAAGCACAGCCGCGACATCAGCATCAGCGGGCTGGCCGACTGGCGCGACGTGGAACAGCGCCTCAACCTGGCCGTGCTCGCCGGCCTGAAGCAGTATCTGCGCACGTATCCCTTCAGCCTGATCGCGCCGCTGATGCTGCAACAGCCGGGCGCCGACGGGCAGTTGCACCGGCTCGGCTACGAAGATGTCGCCAGCATGGACGACGATGCGCTGATGCGGTTGATCATGGCGGTATTCGTGCCGGGCCGGATCAACCTGCAGCGCTATCCCGCCGGCGAAGGCGGTTATCCGTATTGGCACTGCGAGCTGTTTCCGAAGGGCGCGGATGCGGAGCCGCTGCATCGCCACGTGTTGTGGACGCTCTACCTCAACGACGGGTTCGACGAGGGGGAAACCGAGTTCTTCCACCAGCAGCGCAAGATAGCGCCGCGCACCGGCAGCCTGCTGATCGCACCCACCGCATTCACCCACACGCATCGCGGCAACCGCCCGGTGGGCGGGGACAAGTACATCGCGACCAGCTGGATCCTGTTCCAGCGCGCGGAGCGGCTGTACGGCGGACGTTGAGCCATCGGCTCAGGCGGTCCTCTGCTGCGCCTCGAGGTTGCGTCCCCCACCGTGATCTTCCAGCGCCTGCACCATGGCCTGTCGTCGCAACGCGCCGTTATCGCGTCAGAACAGCTCGCCCTGTGGCGACGCCACGCGCGGCGGAATGAAGCGCGTGCAGTCGAACGGCGGATGGCGACGCCCTTCGAAGCCGTAGCGCTTCAACGCCAGGCCGAAACGCCGCGCCAGCAGGTCGGCATACACGCCCTCGCCGCGCAGGCGCGTGCCGAACCGACTGTCGTAATCCTTGCCGCCGCGCAGCTGCTGTACGGTGCTCATCACGTGCGCGGCACGGTCGGGCAGGTGGGTCTGCAGCCAGTCGCGGAACAGCGGCGCGACTTCGTGCGGCAGGCGTAGCAGCACGTAGCCTGCCGCAGAGGCGCCGGCATCGCGTGCCGCTTCGAGCACCGCTTCCAGCTCGTGGTCGTTCACCCAGGGGATCACCGGCGCGAACATCACGCCGACCGGTACGCCCGCGTCGCTCAGCCGCCTCACCGCCCTTAGCCGGCTATGCGGTGCGGAGGCGCGCGGTTCCAGCCGCGAGGACAGGCCGTTGTCGAGCGTCGTGATGGAAAAATAGACGTGCACCAGACGCTCGCGCGCCATCGGTGCCAGCAGATCCAGATCGCGTTCGACCAGCGCGTTCTTGGTGATCAGCGAGACCGGGTGCTTCGTCTCCGCCAACACCTCCAGGATGCGGCGGGTCAGTTGCAGCTTCCGTTCCGAAGGCTGGTAGGCATCGGTGTTGATGCCCAGCGAAATCGGGCTGGGCTGGTAGCCGCGCTTGGACAGCTCCTTGCGCAGCACTTCCGGTGCGTTCGTCTTGGCGTAGATCTTGGTCTCAAAATCCAGCCCGGGCGACAGGTCGAGGTAGGCATGCGACGGGCGCGCGAAACAGTAACTGCAGCCGTGCTCGCAGCCGCGGTAGGGATTCAACGATTGCTCGAACGGGATGTCCGGCGACTGGTTGCGGGTGATGACGCTGCGCGCCATCTCCTCGCGCAGTTCGGTCCGGGGTGCCGAGGCAATGTCGCCTTCGGTATCGGCCTCGTGCCAGCCGTCGTCCACCGTCTCCGGCGTGGTCACGGCGAACCGTCCCGGCAGGTAGCCGGTGGAGCCTCGTCCCTTGATGCCGGGGTGCCGCGTCGTCGCCATGCGGCGAGCTTACGCCCACGTCGTCGCAGCCGCCGCGACGACGCATATAGAATCGCGGGATGCGCGAACACCTCACCGCCTTGTGGGACATGATGGCCTCGGTGCCGAACCTGCAGCTGTGGGTTACGGCGGCCTGGCTGCTCTACCTGGTGCCCTTGTGCGCCTGGATCATCCTGCAGAAGCGCGAACCCGTGGCCACGCTCAGCTGGGTGCTGTCTCTGGCGCTGCTGCCGTATGTGGGCTACGCGATCTACTTCCTGCTCGGACCCCAGCGGATCAAGCGCCACCAGCTGCGGCGCACGCGTTCACGCGAAGGCCTCGAAAGCTACGAGGTGTTCGCGCCAACCGATGGCAACAGTGCGGAACTGCCGATGCTGGCGCAGAAGACGACCGGTCTTCCGCCGTCCACCGCCACCTCGGTGCAACAGCTCGTCGATGGCTGCGACACCTACCAGGCGATCCTGGATGCGATCGCTCAAGCGGAGAACCACATCCACCTGGAGTACTACATCTTCAACGGTGACCGGACCGGCCGGCGCGTGCTGGAAGCGCTGACCGCCAAGGCGCGCGAAGGCGTGGCGGTGCGGCTGCTGCTGGATGCGGTGGGTTCCAACCGGCTACGCAAGCGCGCACTGGGGCCGCTGGTCGAAGCCGGCGGCGAGTATGCCTGGTTCCATCCGACCAGGTTCCGGCCCTTCACCCGACCGTGGCTCAACCTGCGCACGCATCGCAAGATCGTCGTCATCGACGGTCGCATCGCCTTCACCGGCGGCATCAACGTCACCGACGAAGAGGACGAATCCCTGCGCGATGACGCGTACCGGGACCTGCACCTGCGGCTGGAAGGCGAGATCGTCCGCAGCGTGCAGCAGGTATTCGTCGAAGACTGGGTCTATGCCACGGGCCAGCAGCGCAAGGATTTCCAGGGGACGCGGCTGTGGAGCGCGAGCGATGCGAACGTGCAAGGTGGCATCGCCGCGCAGGCGCTGGTGTCCGGCCCGGACTCGGCGTGGGAACCGATCCACCGCATCAAGGTCGCGGCGATCCATGAAGCAAGGAAGCGCGTCTGGCTGGTCACGCCGTACTTCGTGCCCGGCGAGGCCGCGCGGATGGCCCTGACATCGGCCGCGCTCGGCGGACTAGACGTGCGGTTGGTGGTGCCCAAGGTCAGCGACTCGCGCCTGGCGACGCTGGCGGCGCGGTCCTACTTCGACGAACTGATCGCCGCGGGCGTGAAGGTGTACGAGTACGGCCCGCGGATGATGCACAGCAAGGCGCTGCTCTGCGACGACGCACTGGCGATCATCGGCAGCGCCAACTTCGACCACCGCAGTTTCCGCCTGAACTTCGAGATTTCGATGATGTTCCGCGACCGCGGTGTGGCTGGCACGCTGGCGCAATGGCTCGAAACGGAGATCGCGGCCAGCGAGCCGGTGCGGGTACAGCGCGACCGTTCGCTCTGGCGCCATCGGCTGCCCGAGGCACTGGCGCGGCTGATGTCGCCGTTGCTGTGAAGCAGGGCGTTTTTTGGCCCGGGGTGGAGGCGGTAAGATGCGCCCACCAAGCCCCGGGGGTGGACGATGCACTGGCTTTTCCTGTTGATGGCGCTCGCGAGCATGGTCATCGCGATGCGCACGACATCGATGGCACTGATGGTGATCCTGATGCTGGCCTCGCTCGCCCTGTTCATCGCCTGGATCGTGGGCTGGTATGGCCGGCGCATCGGCGACAGCAGCCGCGACCAGTCGACGATGATCGATCCTGCCGAACTGCGCCGCCTGCGCGAGATGGCCGAAGCCCGCCGCAACGCCTCGGTGCCACCCGCCGAGCCGCCTGGCGTGTGAGCTGCGGACCAAGGACGGCGCCATGACCCTGCTGAGTGTCAACGTCAACAAGATCGCCGTGCTGCGCAACTCGCGCGGCGGCAGCGAGCCGGACGTCGTGCGCGCCGCGCGTACCTGCCTGTACGCGGGCGCCCATGGCATCACCGTGCATCCGCGCCCGGACCGGCGCCACATCCGCCCCGACGACGTGCTTGCGCTGGCCGCGCTGACCGACGAAAGCGGCGTCGAACTGAACATCGAAGGCAACCCGTTCGCCCCGCCGCGCGAGGGGTATCCCGGCTTCATCGCCCTGTGCGACGCCGCGCGCCCGGCCCAGGCCACGCTGGTTCCCGACGGCGACGGGCAGATCACCTCGGACCACGGGTTCGATTTCGCCCGCGACGGCGAGCGTCTAGCGCCGCTGATCGCGGAACTCAAGCGGCTCGGCTGCCGCGTCAGCCTGTTCGTCGATGCCGGTTGCGAAGGCCTGGAGACCGCGGCGCGGATCGGCGCCGACCGGATCGAAATCTATACGGGTCCGTTCGCGGAGGCGGCCGCGCGCGGCGATGCGTCCCTCGCGCTGGCCCGGTGCCTCCGGACCGCGCGCGAAGCGCAGGCGCTCGGTTTGGGCGTCAACGCGGGCCATGACCTGAGCCAAGGCAACCTGGAAGAGTTCCTCGAGCATGTGCCCGACGTGCTGGAGGTGTCCATCGGCCATGCGCTGATCGGCGAGGCCCTCTATGCGGGCCTGCAGCGCACCGTGCAGGCCTATCTGGCGATCCTCGACGACGCGACAGCGGCGGCCGCACACCGCCGCTGAGTGCGACGCCGCGCGTCAGTCGCGCATGACGATGTTGCGGATGCCGCTGGCCTCGGCCTGCGCCAGTGCGCGCACCAACTGCTGGTACTCGGCACCATCGACCGCTTCGACCTGCAGCACGGTCTTGGGATCCGAGATACGGGCGTCTTCCAGCTGGCGGCGCAATCCCTCCAGCGTCACCGGCCTGTCGTCCAGGGTGTAGGCGCCCGCCAGCCCGACTTTCAGGACGAGGTCGTTCGGCGGATTGGACGGCTCCCCATCGACGCGCTGGGGAAGGAGGGTTTCGATCGGCCGCGACAGGAGCGGGGCCGTGACCATGAAGATGACCAGCAGGACCAGCATCACATCCACCAGTGGCGTGATGTTGATCTCAGCCAGTTCCGTACGACCTGCAGGAGCGGAGAACGCCATCGCACACCTCCTTATCGTCGGGGATACGGCGCCGACGCTACGCCCGTCCCCGGCGGGCCGCAAGGGGCGGCGGCGCGCCGGCAGACGTAGCCGTTGTGTCGGCGCAAAGAAAAACGCCGCCCTGAAGGGCGGCGTTCAAAGGTATTGCGCGTCAGGGTTACTGCACGAAACCGATCTTCATCATCTGCGCGTTCTTGGCAGCGGCGAGGACCTTGGCCATCACGTCATAGTGCGCTTCCGACTTCGCTTCGATGCGCAGCTCCGGCTGGTTGGTCGGGTCGCGCTGGACCTCCTGTTCCATCCGCTGCTGCAGGTCGGCCACGCTCACCGGACTGTTGTTCCAGTAAATCGTGTTGTCGGCCTCGATGCGCAGGTCGATCGGCGGCGGCGGCTCGCGCAACTGCGGTGGCGGGTTGATCACGCGCTGCGGCAGGGCCACCTCGATCGGATACGTCATGATCGGTGCGGTCACGATGAAGATGATCAGCAGCACCAGCATCACGTCCACGAGGGGCGTGACGTTGATGTCGGCCATGGGGCCCTTGCTTCCACCACTACTGAATGCCATGGCTTACTGCCCCTTCTCTTTCGTGGCCACGTAGCCGATGTCCAGCATGCCCTGGCTCTGCGCAATCTTGGTGACGTCGGCGATGGTGCCCATCTTCGTCGTCTTGTCGCCACGCAGGTTGAGCTTGGGCTGCGGCTGCAGCTGGGCAGCACTGGACAGGCGGGACTCCAGGATTTCCTTGGAGACCGGCTCATCGCCCCAGAACAGATCCCCGTTCTCCTTCACCGAAATGGTGATGGGCGGGGTCTTCGGCGCTTCCTTCTCCTTGTCCTGGACAAGGTTCGCCTCGGGCAGTTCGATCTTCACCTTATGCGACATCAGCGGCGCCGTGATGATGAAGATGATCAGCAGCACCAACATCACGTCCACGAGGGGCGTGACGTTGATCTCGGCCATGGGGCCACCGCTATTACCACTACTGAAAGCCATGACGGGCTCCGTCTAGAACGTTGCGTTGACTACTTGTACCGCCGGCTCAGCGAACGCGCGAGCCGGTGGCGAAGAAGTCGTGCAGGTCGTGCGCGAACGTGTCGAACTTGGCGATGACGGCCGCGTTCGTCTTGCTGAAGAAGTTGTAGGCGAACACGGCCGGGATCGCGACGAACAGGCCGATGGCGGTCATGATCAGCGCTTCACCCACCGGGCCGGCAACGGCGTCGATCGAGGCCTGGCCGGTCGCACCGATGCGGATCAGGGCGCCGTAGATGCCCCACACCGTACCCAGCAGACCCACGAACGGCGCGGTCGCACCGACGGTGGCGAGCAACGTCATGCCGCCCTGCAGGTTGGTGCTCTCACGGGTGACGGCCTGGCGCAGGGCGCGGTCCACGAATTCCGAGCGGCTCAGGGTCTCGCCCGAACCTTCCGAACGCTGGTGGTGGGCGGCAGCCTGAGCGGCGTCCAGGGCGATCTTGGAGAACGGCTCGTTCTTCGGCTGTTCTTCCATCAGGCGGATGGCGTCCTGCGCGTTCGGGGTTTCCCAGAAGGCGCTGGTGACGCGGTCGGCCTGGCCCTTCAGGCGGGTGCTGCGCAGCACGTTGATGACCGTCCAGTACCAGGACATGGCGGACATGATGACCAGGGTGAGCAGCACGACCCAGGAGACGATGAACTCGCCGGGCTTGCTGAGCATTTCGCTGATCATGTGCTCGAAGCCCATTTGCGACAGGGCATTCGCGGCGTTGGTGCCCCCGGCGGCGGCGGCGAAAAGGGTTTCCTGCAGCATGACGCTTACCTTTATATAAGTGTTGATTGAGGGTGGTGCGGGTGACGAACGAAACTGGGGACGAGAGCGGCGACCGCCCTCAACCGCCCATGTTGAAATCGACCGGGACGCGGACGCGACCGGCGGCCTTCTGGCCATTGACGACCGACGCGTTGAAGCGCCACTTGCGGGCCGCTTCCATCGCCGCGCGATCCAGATCGCGGTTGCGGCTGGACTTCTCCACCGACACGTTGGTCACGTTGCCGTTGGCGTCCACGTCGATGATCAGGATCACCGTGCCTTCGATACCGGCGCGCGCGGCGGCGGGCGGGTAGCGGGGCGGATTCATGTTCTTGGACGAGATGTCCACGCTGGCGCCGATGTCCGGCGTCGGCGCCGGCGGGGCCGGGGGCGACGGCGGGCTGACGATGTCGGTCGGACGCGGCTCGGCGATATCGACCGGCGGCGCCTCAGGCGGCGGCGGCAGCGGGGTGGTCTTCGGCGGCGCCAGGTTCTTGACCGGCGGCGGCGGCGTGTCCTGCTTCGGCGGCGGCGGCGGCGGCGGCGGGGGAGGCGGCGGGGCGTCGACGATCACCACGGAGGTGCGGCGCTCCTGCTCCTTCTCCGCCGGCGGGGCGACGGCCGGAATCAGCAATGCGAGCAGCGCCGCTGCGTGCAATGCGATCACGAAGGCAATACCGATGATACGGGGCCAGTTGAGGCTGGTGTCCTCTTCTTCTTCCCGGTACCTGTTGATGACCAGTTGTTCAGCCATGCGCCAATTAACTCAAGGTTGATACGGGCACCGAGGCGCCTCGTTAGTTCTGGGCCCTGCCGGCGAGCTTTTCACCGGCGGAACCCCCAGCTTATACCAATCCGGCTGCCCGGTGCCATCACCCGTATGGATTTTTGGCCTTCGGTGTCACGAATTCCCGTTACGGGAGCGCGATGATCTTCTTCGCGTCTTCCGGCTTCTTCAGACCTTTCTCCAGCGCGGCCCGGGCAGCCACCTTGGCTTCCGGAATGCGTCCCTCCTGCCACAGGACTCGGGCGAGGTTGAGGTAGGTGTCGCCGTTGGTGCCCAGCGGCGCGGCCTTCTGCCAAGCCTCGATCGCCTGCGGGATCTGCTCGGAATAGTAGTAGGCCTGGGCCAGGGCGAGCTGGGTCTGGAAGTCCGGCTTCAGCAGGCCCTTCTGCAGGCCTTCGTTAACGACGGAGATGACCTCCTTCTCCTTGCCGTCCATGTTGGCATAGGTAATGAAGAGCTGCTTGTAGTCCTTCTCCTCGGTCATAAGGCCGGACGCGCGCATCTTCTCCAGCACGGCCGCCGCCTTGGCCTCCTGCTCGGAGTTCAGATAGATGGTGGCCAGGTTCATCTGGGCACGCTTGTCGTTGGGCGACTTGGCCGCCAGCGCTTCGGCGACCTTGAGGGCTTCAGCGGTTTGGCCGGCTTCCTGATAGCAGACCATCAGGATCTGGGTCCAGTTGTCGACCTTGTCGTCCGGGCTGGTCGAGGTTTCGATCGCCTGCTTCAGCGGCGGGATGCAGTCGGCATAACGCTCGGCCTGGTAGAGGTACTGACCCTTGAAGGCGAGGTCACCCGGGCGCTTGCTCTTGGATTCGGCGAGGTACTTGTCCAGCGTGGCGAAGCCATTGGTGTAGTCGTCCTTTTGCAACTGGAGCTGCGCCAGCTGCAACTGCAACTGGAAGTGCTGGTTGTTACCCAGTGCGTTGGAATCGATCGCTTGCTTGAGGTAGCGCTCCGCAGCGGCCTCGTCGTTGTCGTTCATCGCGACCTGCGATGCGATCTGGGCAGCGAGGGCCTTGTCGTATTCGTTGGCCGATTCGTTGGAGAGGATCTCGTCGGCCAAACCGCGCGCGGTCGCATACCCCTGTTGGGCCTTGGCCTCGTCGTCCTGTTCGAGAGCCTTGTTATAGGCTTCGATCAGCTTGTTGAGCTTGGTCTGGACCTTGGGAGAACCCTTGCCCTTCGGCTCTTCACGCGTGGCGTCCGGATAGAGCGCTTCTTCCTTCTTCTGCTCGCCGCGGCGAGCCGCTTCCGCATCGAACGATGCGACACCGCCGGCGAATGCGCCGAGCAACGCGAGGCTGAGCAGGGTGGTCTTGGGGGTCAGGAGCTTCATGTCAAACCTCGTGGGGCCTTGCGGGAGATTGCGGTTGCACCCGCCGCGTGCGGGGCCGGCAAAACTAACAGAAACCGAGGTGGGGCGGATACCGTTGCGTGTGCTGCTCCGCAGCAATACCAGACCGTATCAGCCGCATTTCGGTGTGTTTCCGGCCTTCCTGGCCGCCTCGTAGGTGGGAACGAGGGAAGGCGCGTCGCGATCAAGCTCACGGATGCGGTTCGCGGGGTCGGGATGTGTCGACAGCCATTGCGGCGATCGGCCACCGCTGGCAGCCATCATGTTCTGCCACAGACCGACGGCCTGGCGCGGGTCAAAGCCCGCCTGAGCCATCAGGCGCTGGCCAACGATGTCGGCTTCGCTTTCCTGTTCCCGCGACCCCGGCAGCAGGAACACGGTCTGCGCCGTCATGCCGCCGATTTGGTTGGCCGTGTTGGCGGCGTTCTGGCCATAGCGCGCACCCAGCAATGCGCTGATCACGCCGACACCTGTCTGCGCGCCCATCTGGCGGGTGATGCGCTCTTCATGGTGACGTGCGATGACATGGCCGATTTCGTGGCCTAGCACGGCCGCCAGCTGATCCTGGTTCTTCGCCACCTTGAAGATGCCGGTGTTCACGCCGACCTTCCCGCCCGGCAGTGCGAACGCATTGGGTTCGTTGTCAGTGAAAAGCGCGGTTTCCCATGCCACGCTGCGCTGGTCTGGCGGCAACTGGCGCACCAGAGCGTTGACCACGCAGGTGACATAGCTGTTCTGACGGGCGTCCTTGCTGAGGGTTTCCTTCGCCTTCGTCTCAGCGAAGGCCTGGGCGCCGAGTTGGTTGAGTTGCGCCTGGGAGACGCCGCCGACCATCTGCGTCCGCCCAGTGGGTGACGTGGTGGTCGCGCAGGCGGTTGCGCCGAGCGCGATCGCCAAAGCCAGGATATGAGGTTTCATGCGCGCCCCCTGCAACGGTGTAGACGGCAGGAGTCTGGAGAAGCACATCTTAAACTTTCGTCAATCACACTAACCCTGCGCACCGCCGTACACCTGCAGGACAGCGAGCGCTAGCGCGTTGTTCAGGATATGCGCCCCGATCGGCGCCCACAGCGTACCCGTCGTGCGGTAGACCGCCGCAAACACGGCCCCCATGCCGGCGTAGACCGCGATCAGGAAAAGCGTGCTGGCGGCCGGCTTGCCATTAAGGCCGGGCATCTCGTGCACCAGGGCGAAGATCACGCTGCTCAGAAGCAAGCCCAGCACCGGCCAGCCCGCCTGCCAAAGCCGGCCGAACAGGACGCGGCGAAACAGCAGTTCTTCGTACAACGGCGCCAGGACCACGGCGAAGAACGCCAGGAAGACCGGATACCGGGCGAACCCGGCTTCAATCAATTCCAGATTGCTTGGAGTGAGATCGAGCCCGAGTGCGCGTCCCGCAGCGGTCAGCAACGTGCTGAACAGGAACGTTGTCACGCCGGCCAACAGGACCAGCCACCAGGTTCGGAGACGTCGTGTCGCCGCGCGCGAACGGGACCGCTCGACAGGCGTCGCACCACGTCGCCAGAAATACAGCACCAGCGCGGTGCCCCCAGTGCTGACGAGCGTCAGCACGATCAGGAACAGCACGGGCGGCGTACCTATCTGAGCCTGCATCCGCGCGACGTCGAGCGCGCCGCCGCCTTGCGCGAGCTGCATGCCGCGCCAGGCGGACCATACAAACAGCCCCAGCATCATTGTGGAGAACGACAGGATGATCGCTAGCACGACATCGAGCGCGAACGCCGACAAGACGGCGCGCAGCGATGCGCTACCGCCGGCATGCGCCGGATCGTTCGGGCTGGTCGTCATCCGCGCGGCGTCACACGTCGAGGTTCGATACCTTGAGCGCGTTGTCCTCGATGAACTCGCGGCGCGGTTCCACCACATCGCCCATCAGCGTGCTGAAGATCTGGTCGGCAGCGACGGCGTCTTCGATGCGAACCTGCAGCAGGCGGCGCGTATCCGGATTGACTGTGGTGTCCCACAGCTGTTCCGGATTCATTTCGCCGAGGCCCTTGAAGCGCTGGATGCTGCGGCCCTTCTTGGCTTCTTCCAGCAACCATGCCTGCGCATCGGCGAACGTGGCCACCGGCTGCGCCTTGTTGCCGCGGACGACCTGCGCGCCCTCACGCACCAAGCCATGCAGCAGGGCGGCGGCTTCGCGCAGCGGGCGCAGTTCGCCGGTCTCGAACGCCGACAGCGACAACACCTGTACCAGCTCCTCACCCATGTGGCGGCGCGTGACCAGCAGCGCGGCAGGGCGTTGCTCAGTCGCCGGCTGCAGCGTCAGCGCATAGCGTGCGGTGCCGAGGCTGCCACGGTTGAGCTTGGCTTCGAGTGCGGCCAGTTCGTGCCGCTCGTCGATATTCTGCTGCAGGTGTTCGGCATCGAGCGGCGTGAAGTCGATCAGCGACTCCAGCAGCACCGGATCGTAGCGATGCGCGTTGCGCGCGATGGCGTCGCGCGCGGTGCTGAAGACCAGCAGCAGCTTCTCCAGCGCCTCGCCGGAAATCGGCGGTTCGCCGTTCGCCGGAATCAGTGACGCGCCTTCCACCGCGTTGTTCGCGAGGTAGACATTCAGCGCCGCGTCGTCCTTCAGGTAAAGCTCCTGCTTGCCCTGCTTCAGCTTGTAGAGCGGCGGCAGGCCGATGTACACGTGCCCTCGCTCGATCAACTCCGGCATCTGCCGGTAGAAGAACGTCAGCAGCAGCGTCCGGATGTGCGAACCGTCGACGTCGGCGTCGGTCATGATGATGATGCGGTGGTAGCGGAGCTTGTCCGGGTTGTACTCGTCCTTGCCGATGCCGGTACCGAGCGCAGTGATCAGCGTGCCCACTTCGGCGCTGGCGAGCATGCGGTCGAAGCGCGCGCGTTCCACGTTGAGGATCTTGCCGCGCAGCGGCAGCACGGCCTGGTTCTTGCGGTTGCGGCCCTGCTTGGCGGAACCACCTGCCGAGTCGCCCTCGACGATGAAGAGCTCCGACAGCGCCGGATCCTTCTCCTGGCAGTCGGCCAGCTTGCCGGGCAGGCCGGCGATGTCCAGCGCACCCTTGCGGCGGGTCAGGTCGCGCGCCTTGCGGGCCGCCTCGCGGGCGCGGGCGGCGTCGACGATCTTGCCGGCGATGGCGCGGGCTTCGTGGGGGTGCTCCTGCAGGAACTCCTCCAAACGTGCGCCGAATGTGCTCTCAACGACCGGCCTGACGTCGGAACTGACCAGCTTCTCCTTCGTTTGAGAGGAAAAGCTCGGATCAGGCACTTTCACCGACAGCACGGCGATCATGCCTTCGCGCATGTCGTCGCCGGACAGATTGACCTTGGCCTGTTTGGCGATGCCGTTCTGTTCGATGTAGTTCGTCAACGTGCGCGTGAGCGCCGCGCGAAAGCCGATCAGATGGGTGCCGCCATCCTTCTGCGGGATGTTGTTGGTGAAGCAGAACATCGTTTCCTGGTAGGCGTCGGTCCACTGCAGGGCGACCTCCACCGTGATGCCGTTCTGCTCACCGCTCACCGCGATCACATTCGGATGCAGCGGCGTCTTCAGGTGCGCCAGATGCTCCACGAAGCTGCGGATACCGCCTTCGTAGTGGAAGTCGTCGCGACGGCCTTCGCCGCGCTCGTCCACCAGCACGATCTTGACGCCCGAGTTCAGGAAGGACAGCTCGCGGAGGCGGCGGGCCAGAATGTCGTAGTGGAATTCCACGTTGCCGTGGAAGGCCGTCACCGACGGCCAGAAGCGCAGCGTGGTGCCGCGCTTGTTGGTGCTTTCGACCTGGGTCAACGGCACCAGGGCGGCGCCATTACTGTATTCCTGCCGATAGTGGAAACCGCCCTGGAAGATGTCCAGCTGCAACTTCTCGGACAGTGCGTTGACCACGCTAACGCCCACGCCGTGCAGACCGCCGGACACTTTGTAACTGTTGTCGTCAAACTTGCCGCCCGCATGCAGGACCGTCATGACTACTTCGGCCGCTGAAACCTCGCGTCCGAGCTTGGCGCTCATTTGTGCATGCTTGCCGACCGGAATGCCGCGACCGTTGTCGGAGACCGAGACCGACCCGTCCTCGTGGATCGTCACCGCCACATGGTCGGCGTGACCAGCCAAGGCTTCGTCGATCGAGTTGTCGACGACTTCGAACACCATGTGGTGCAGACCCGTGCCGTCGTGCACGTCACCGATGTACATGCCGGGGCGCTTGCGGACCGCCTCCAGACCCTCAAGAGCGGTAATGCTGTTGGCGTCGTACGTGTTGCCGTTCGGTGCAGAAGGGGTCGTTTCGTCGGTCATTCGCTTCGTGTCGGCTGCATGGCGGGCGCCGCGCCACCGGTCGGTGGGCGCATTGGGCACGCCAAGGGATCAAGGCGGAATTATAGCACTGGTGCGCACTTAGCCTTGTCTCAGGTGTTGACTTGACGCCCGATTGCGCCCTGTTCCACGTGGAACACCGCAGGCTGCACGCCGCTTTCGCTCAGACCCACAGGCGCTTCAGTACCCGTGATCAACACCTGGGCTCCACTGGCCAGCAGCCGCTCGAGGATCCGACGCTGATGGTGCCGGTCGAGCTCAGAAGCCAGATCGTCTAGCGCGATCACGGGCCACTCGCCGCGCCGACGGGCGAAATCCTGGGCCTGCGCGAACAGGCAGGACAGGGCCGTGAGCTTTGCCTGGCCCCGCGACAGGGTTTCGCGTTGGGGCAGGGCAGTGTAATCGATACGCCAATCGGCCCGGTGCGGCCCCACGGTGGTGTAGCCCGCCGCGCGGTCCCGCTCCCGGGCAAGCAGCAAGGCGTCGGACAACGACAGATCATGCCGTCGCCACCCGGGCTGGAACTGCAGGGAAGCCGCACCCAGCGAAGGTGCCAGCTCCTGAACGACGGAGACCACGTCGTTCTGGAGCGCGTCGAGATAGCCTTGACGGTGGGCGGTCAGCGGCTCGCCTGCTTCTGCCAACTCATGATCCCAGGCGTCCAGCTGGGCGCCCCCCACGCCGGCCTTGAGTAGGCTGTTCCGCTGCTTCAGCGCGCGGGCGTATCGTCGCCAGAGCGGGAGAAAGCCCCCCTCTCGACCCTGTTCCACGTGGAACAAGCCCCAATCCAGGAAACGACGACGCGGTTCGCCGCCGCCTGTGACCAGCGAATGGCTACCCGGTTCGAAGCTGATCACCGCCAAGGCTGCACATAGGTCGCCGAGCTGGGCCACATTCTCCCCATCGAGACGGCCGGTCCACGTCTGGCCGCTGTGCCGGAGGCCGGCACGACGCTGTCGACCCTGGGCGGCTTCCCGCCATTCGACGAAGACTTCGATCGCTTCCGTCCCGGTACGGATCAAGCCATCCCGTACGCGGCCCCGAAAGCTGCGTCCGTACGCCATCAGGTGCAGCGCCTCCAGCAGGCTGGTCTTGCCTGCCCCGTTGTCGCCGGTGATCAGGTTGATGCCCGGTGCGGGCGCCATCGAGACCTGGGAAAACCGCCGCAGGCCACTGGCTTCGAGGCGCGTCACCTCCACGAGGACGGCCTTGGATGAGCGATGAGGCTAGCGAATGAGGGGGCTCGGGCGTACAGCAGCGACATGTCGGCGATTCTAGCCTGCGAGGCCGTCCTGTCCGGCGGCTTGGAAGCCCTAAACGACATCGCCCGGCGCGGGCCGGGCGATCCGTTGTGTTCCACGTGGAACAAGGTCAGAGACGCAACGGCATCACGACGTGCCGGGACTTCTCGCTGCTGGCTTCGCGTACCAACGCCGACGAATTGGCATCACGCAGCTGCAGGACGATGTGCTCATCGCGCAGCGCCGACAAGGCATCCAGCAGATAGTTCACGTTGAAGCCAATCGCCAAGCCGTCGACCTTGGTGTCGGCCTCGATCTCTTCCTGTGCCTCTTCCTGTTCCGGATTGTGCGCACTGATTTTCAGTTGGCCCGGCGACACTTCGACCCGCACGCCGCGGTACTTCTCGTTCGAGAGGATCGCCGCACGCTGCAAGGCCGCGCGCAGGACTTCGCGATCCAGGCGCACTTCGCGGTCCGCACCGATCGGGATCACGGCGGCATAGTCCGGGAAACGGCCATCGATCAGCTTCGAGGTAAAGGTGACATCATCGCGCTTGACGCGAATGTGGCTGCGGCCGACCTCGAGCTCGAGGCTGCGGTCTCCACCTTCCAGCAGACGCTGAAGCTCCGTCACGCCCTTGCGGGGCACGATGATCTGGCGCTTGCCGACCGGTGCGCCCTCCAGCTGCGATTCGCAAAGTGCCAGCCGGTGGCCATCGGTCGCCACGCAACGCAGGGTGCGCTCACTGAGGTCGAACAACAGACCGTTGAGGTAGTACCGGACGTCCTGCTGCGCCATCGCGAATGAGGTGCGCTCGATCAGTTCCTTCAACGTCGCTTCCGGGACCTCGATCCGCTCGGTCGCTTCGACTTCGTCCACCGACGGGAAATCGTTGGCGGGGAGGGTGGCGAGCGTGAAACGGCTGCGACCGGCCTGCACGGTGACCTTGTCGCCGGTCTGGCTCACGGTGACCTTGCTGCCATCCGGGAGCGCGCGAATGATGTCGAACAGCTTGCGCGCGGGGATCGTGGTTTCGCCATCCTGCGCGTCATCGACGGCACTGCGGGAAATCATCTCCACTTCCAGGTCGGTACCCGTCAGCGAGAGCTGACCGTTCTGCACCTGCACCAGGAAATTTGCCAGGACCGGCAACGTCTGCCGGCGTTCGACCACGTTGACCACCTGGGCCAAGGGCTTGAGGAAAGCTTCGCGCTGCAGACTGAAACGCATGAGTGTTGGAGCCCCTTCGCTTTTGATTTTAGGACTAAAAACTTAAAAGCTGGTGGTGATGGTAGGGCCGAAATCGCGGGAGAACCCAACTAACACCTTGATTTTATTCGTCTTATACCACCCGAAACCCGGTGGACAGCATCCGGTGTAGCGGTGTGGGAACGTGTGGATAACTTTCGCTCGTGAAATCCTGCACATGTTGTCCACAACCGATCCTGCCGATTGTCCACGAAGTTATGCGTTGCGGCCGTCCCCGCCGTTCCCGACAATGGCGCCACGCCTCCACTGACCCGCTGCGGAGACGGGGCCTCACTCGCTGAGCTTGCGGATCAGCTTGTCCCAGTCCTCGCGCAGCTTGCCGTCCGCCTCCATGAGGGTGCGGATCTGGCGACAGGCGTGCAGCACGGTCGTGTGGTCACGGCCGGCGAACGCATCGCCGATCTCCGGCAGGCTGTGTTCGGTCAGTTCCTTCGCCAGGGCCATCGCCACCTGCCGCGGACGCGCCAGTGAACGCGTGCGCCGCTTCGACAATAGATCCTTGACTTGCAGACCGTAGTAGTCTGCCACGGTCTTCTGGATATTGGGGATGCTGATGGCTTGCTGCTGCGCGCGCAGCAAGTCGCGAAGGGTTTCCTGGGCGAAGTCCGTGGTGATCGCGCGCCCGGTGAAGTTGGCCCGCGCCGCCAGCGTGTTGAGTGCGCCTTCCAGGTCGCGCACGTTGCTGCGCATCTTCTTGGCCAGCAGGAACGCTACGTCGTCGGGAATCTGCGCCCCGCGCTCATGCGCCTTGGCCAGCACGATCGCCGCACGGGTCTCGAAATCCGGCGGATCGATCGCCACGCTCAGGCCCCAGGCCAGGCGCGACTTCAACCGCGGCTCCAAGCCCTCTACTTCGCGCGGATAACGGTCGCAGGTCAGGATGATCTGCTGGCGGCCGTCGAACAGCGCGTTGAAGGTGTGGAAGAACTCTTCCTGCGTACGGTCCTTGCCGGCGAAAAACTGGATGTCGTCGATCAGCAGCGCGTCGACCTGCTGGAAGCGGCGCTTGAACTGGTCCATCGACTTTTCGATCAGCGCCTTGGTCATCGCGCTGAAGAACTGCTCGCTGCGCAAGTACAGCACGCGCGCGGCCGGATTCTGGCGGCGCAGCTCGTTGCCGGCGGCGAACATCAGGTGGGTCTTGCCCAGACCGGTGCCGCCGTACAGCAGCAGCGGGTTGTGCGCGCGGTCGCCCGGCTTTTGCGCCGCCTGCCAAGCGGCGGCACGGCCAAGCTGGTTGCTGCGGCCTTCGACGAAGTTGTCGAAGGTGTAGTGGCTGTCCAGGTTGCCTTCAAACGGCTCCGTCGCAGCCACGACGCGCGCGCTGCCCGTACCCGCGGAGGTCGACGCCGCAGCCGGGTCGGCCGGTTTGTTGCGCGAACCGATTTCCAGGGAGACGTCGTCGTGTCCGGCAAAATGGTCGAGCAGTTCGCGGATGCGGCCGAGGTAACGCTCTCGGACCTGTTCCACGATGAAGGCGTTCGGTGCATACAACACCACAGCATTGCTGCGCTGTTCGGCCTGCAGGGGCTTCAGCCAGGTGTGTACGTCCTCGGCCGGCAATTCGGCTTCCAGGCGTTCGAGGCAACGGGGCCAGGCATCCAT